>JBBPZJ010000462.1:0-6881 GCA_038199395.1 Chitinophagales bacterium | reverse complement strand
ATAGTACCGCAGATGTCCGCCGAAAGGCAGAAGGAGGGAAGGGTCAAATCTTAGATTAAGGTAGTAACCGGGATTTTTTTAGCTCCTTGTAATGAGGTTGAGTAAAACCATGGTGCATAAGTAATACCTTGAAAATTAATGATAAATAATCGCTTTAAGTTAAAGAGGCGCTGATTTCTTTTGGTTCAACCTATCTAATAAAAGAGGATGCCGCATCTTATGTGCGGCATCCTCTTTTATTAGATCTCTACAACTTTTTTTTATACCACTCTTGCTCTTACGGGCGCAACTTTAGTTACTACTGTATCAGCCTGCCCTAAAGGTTTGTCTTTCCCAAAGTCCATTAAAATTGGGGCAGCAACAAAGATGGATGAGTAAGTACCGGTGATAACGCCGATCAACATTGCAAAGGAGAAACCACGGGTCACTTCACCACCAAAGATGAAGAGAGAAAGAATAGTAAGAAACACTGTCAGGGAGGTCATTATTGTACGGCTCAATGTTTCGTTGATCGCTTTGTTAATGATTGTTCCTTTATCGGTATTCTTCATTGAACGGCTGTCTTCACGAATACGGTCAAATACGATTACAGTATCATTCATAGAAAAACCTATAACCGTAAGAATAGCGGCAATAAAATGCTGATCTATTTCTAAAGGAAAATTAACAACTCCCTTTAAAAAACTGAATACAGCAAGTGTTACGAAAACATCGTGCAATAAGGCGATAATTGTTCCCAATGAATATCTCCAATCCCTAAAACGAAGGAATATGTATAAACAGATAGCCAATAAAGACACAATCGTGGCCGTTTTTGCACCAGTTTTTAAATCATCAGATATAGTTGGTAAAACTGTTTGAGAACTCTGCTTATACCGGTTGTCAAACTCACGATAGTTTAATCCTTGAGGAAGATAATTCTTTAGTCCTGTAAATAATTTGAACTCAACAAGGGAGTCAATATTGTTGCCTGTTTCTTTAATCTTATACGAAGTAGTGATATTCCACTGGCTGTTAGAACCCATGCTTTTTACAACAGGGTATTCGCCATATTCCTTCTTCAAAGTATTCATCAAATCATCATGTTCTACCGGCTTATCAAATTTCACCGTATAGCTACGACCTCCACTAAATTCAACGCCTTCATCAAAACCATGAAAAAATGAGCCAACTCCAAGTAGCAATACAACTACTGAAATACCATAAGCAATCTTACGATACTCAATAAATTTAAAAGCTGCATGTTTAAATATCTTGCGGCTTATCCCAGTGAAATATTCAAAGTGACGGTTTTTGTTGGTGTACCAGTCAGAAACTAATCTTGAAATAAGAATACCACAAAACAGGGACAAAAGGATACCAAGAATTTGAGTGGTAGCAAAACCTAACACAGGTCCTAATCCAAAGTAGAAAAGAATGACTGCAGTCATCAAAACGGTCACGTGTGCATCTAATACAGGGGCGTATGAACGTTTGTAACCATCATTAACCGCCAACTGGTAGTTTTTGCCACGGGCTAGTTCTTCCTTAATTCTTTCAAATATAATTACGTTGGTATCTACTGCCAGGCCTATCGTCAATACAAGACCCGCAATACCTGCAGCGGTTAAGGATGCACCTAATGCAGCTAAAATACCAATAGTAAATAACAAGTTTAAGATTAAAGCGATGTTGGCTACCCATCCTGCTGTATTAAAATAAATAAGCATCAGGGCAAAAATGATAATAAATGCAACGATAAAGGCTGTGGTACCACCACGAACAGCATCCTGTCCCAAAGTCGGTCCAACCACTTGTTCCTGCACAATTCTTGCAGGAGCAGGCAATTTACCGCTCTTGAGAATGTCAGCTAAATCCTGCGCCTCTGTAAGAGAAAAGCTACCGGTGATCTCCGAACTACCATTAGGAATAACACCATTTACAAAAGGAGCGCTGTAAACTATATTATCCATTACAATAGCTATAGGCTTACCAATATTGTCACCGGTCATTTTAGCCCAGATCCTTTCGCCCACTTTGTCCATATTCATCTTGATAGCAACGCGGCCTCTTTCATCAAAATCCTGGCGGGAGTCACTTACATGCTCACCTTCCAGCTTTGCCATTGCCCCACCGCCTTCTACCGTTTTAACTGCGTAAACAGGTAAAATACCGGCAGCTTTAGGATCCTCAGAATCAGCCTTTCCAAACATAAAAACCAGATTCGATGGAAATTTGCTTTTCACAATATCCATCTGCATGTAATTATTAAAAGTACCTGTGTCTTTCGTTTGAATATAGCCTATGGCAGCAGGAAACTGCATCTGACCATCTTTACCTTGCTGCGGTTGAATGATCTGCATAATAGAACTGATGGGGTTCTCATTTTTGGCAGTTGTCGCAGAAGGAATCTTACCAGTTTTTGTGCTATCTAAACTACTTAATTTCCCGGTTTTTGTAGTATCAACAGCAGTTGTGGTTGTTTTAGCAACCTTGGCAGTATCAGTTTTTATAGCGGCGGAGTCTTTTTGAGAAGTGCCATTTAAATGAGCAGCTAATCCTTTTTCGGCTGCCTGGTAAGAGGTATAAATATCACCAATATTATACACTTCAAAAAACTGCAGATTTGCAGTTGCCTGAAGATATTTTCTTACTCTTTCAGGATCATTTACCCCTGGTAATTCAACGGTGATAATTCCCTTGTTTTCGTCGAGGTTGATGTTTGATTGAGTTACCCCAAATTTATCAATACGGGTACGAAGAATATTGAAGGTATTTCTTACTGCACTTTTTGCTTCGCTTCTTATATAATCTACCACTGCTCCGTCACTGCTCTGGTATGTAATACGCCTGTTACTTGAAGCAGCAAAAATGGAAGCAAGGTTTGCGTTTGGATTTAGCTTTTTATATTCTTCAGAAAATAAAGTGATATAATCAGCGCTGCTGTTAGCTTTTCTGGCGTTAGCAAGATCCAGCGCTTTATTAAAATTAGCATCGCGATTGTAACCAGACAGGGATTTAATCAAACCATCAAGCCCCACTTCCATTGTTACATTCATACCTCCCTGCAGATCCAGTCCATAAGTCAATTCCTGTTCTTTTGCATACTGATAAGTACCTACGCCTAATACTATTTTTTCGTTTTTAGTACTGTCAAGCAACCGCTGAAGACGATTCCTTTTAAGCTGGTTTAAAGTATCGGCATAAAGTGCCTGAAGCTCTTTATTTCCCGCGTACTTTTGTTCGGGTGTTGGAAAATTAGCTTTAAGCCACCTGGCCGCCTTATCTTCCATTTTGTTTTCATGGCTATGAACAAACCACGTAAAACTTAGTTGGTACAAGCAAATCAAGATTAATGCAATCGCAAAAATCTTCACCAAACCTTTCAGTTGCATACTAGTGAGGGTTTACAAATTTTTTTAGAGCGGCAAAGATAGTGGTTTGAAATTGAAAAAGATACAGAAAATAACAATATCAGAAAGTACACTTAATACTTTGAAAAACAATTACTTAAGCCAAATTTTTTAATGCAGTTTCAATCGTTTTTA
Organism: Chitinophagales bacterium; assembly: GCA_038199395.1. Taxonomy (GTDB): domain Bacteria; phylum Bacteroidota; class Bacteroidia; order Chitinophagales; family Chitinophagaceae; genus Segetibacter. Next base: position 3,354 of record JBBPZJ010000462.1, on the reverse strand, counting down.
CAACATTTAACGAATCGATGTGAACAAAGAAGTTCCCAAAAAATTAAAGGTAGTAGAGATTATTTTCCGTCTTTTGAGGTTTTTAAGGAGGAGTGTTAACTAGTCGATTTTTTATCAGAGTTCCGCCAAACATAGAAAATATCACATCCTGGTTTTCAGCAGGAGCAAGCGTGGTAGGATTGGGATCTCAATTATTTAAAACTGACTTGCTCGAAAAGAGAAATTACAAAGCGATAGAAGAAGCAGTAATGCATTGTTTCAAATATTTACAGTAACTACCCTGTTGGTCGTTAAAAGAGCAATTAAAGCGACTCGTCAGTAAGAAAATAATTCTTTAATAATTCTTTTTACTATGTTTTCCTTTACCTTTGCGGCCGCTTTGTAAAAAATGTAATAGTTTTTGAAGAGCAGACATTACCCACAAGGCTCCATAAGAGTTCCGACTGTTCGGAAACGCCAGCAGGGTGTAATCATCAAGATTATTTAATGCCAAAGGTAAAAACAAACTCAAGCGCAAAAAAAAGGTTCAAAGTAACCGGATCAGGAGAAATTACTTTCCAAAAGGCTTTTAAACGCCATATTTTAACCAAAAAATCTACAAAGCGTAAGCGTTCTCTCCGTAAAAAAGGGATGGTGTCACCAGCTAATATGCACTTTGTAAAACGCCTGTTAGGTCTTAAATAACCGATACAGGCAGGAGACTTTTGAGAAAGAAAATCATTTAAAAAAACTGTTCCGAAAATCGAAATCTAAATTTGAAAATTTATGCCACGTTCTAAAAATGCGGTAGCATCGAGAGCCAGAAGAAAGAAAATTCTTGACCAGGCTAAGGGTTACTACGGTAAACGTAAAAACGTTTATACAGTAGCGAAAAATATTGTTGAAAAAGGTATGACTTACAGTTATGTAGGTCGTAAATTAAAAAAGCGTGAATATCGTACTTTATGGATTGCCCGTATCAACGCTGCTGTTAGAGAAGAAGGATTGACTTACAGCGAGTTTATCAATGCTTTAGCTGTTAAAGGTATCGATATCAACCGTAAGGTGTTAGCTGACATTGCGATGAACGAACCAGCTTCTTTTAAGTCTTTGGTAGCATCAGTAAAATAATTGACATTAAAGAACAAAACGGTTTTGACGACCGGGAGCAGTTTGCTCCCGGTTTTTTTATTTTTATTATAACACAATCAATTAATTTTGAAAATTATTCGGTTATTTTTCATCTAAAAGAAGGACTTACATATATCAATGAATAATTCTTACACCGACCTGGTGAAGCAAACCTTCCACTTTCCTCAGGAGGGATTTCATTTAGAAAGTAACTATCTGCAATACAATAACCTTGACATCAAAGCATTGATAGACAAGTACGGTACTCCGCTGAAGTTAACCTACCTTCCTAAAATAGGCATGCAGATTAATAAGGCAAAGCAGATGTTTGCCAATGCTTTTAAAAAGCATAAATATGAGGGTGCATATAATTATTGTTACTGTACAAAAAGTTCACATTTTTCTTTTATAGTTGAAGAGACTTTGAAGTATGATATCCATCTTGAGACCTCTTATGCGTATGACATTGAGATAATTAAAAAGTTGTATCAACGAAAAAAAATAACAAAAGACACTTTTATTATTTGCAACGGGTACAAGCAAAAAAATTACACAAAAAGAATAGCTAATCTACTAAATACAGGATTTAAAAACGTATTTCCTGTTCTCGACAATGTGGATGAGTTGGAGGCTTACAGAAAATCAGTAAAAGTTCCTTTTAAACTGGGTATTCGTGTTGCTGCTGAGGAAGAGCCTTCATTCCCTTTTTATACTTCACGTTTAGGAATCAGGCCAAAAGATATACTAGAGTTTTACGTGGATCATATAGAAGGGTATGAAGACAAGTTTACCTTAAAAATGCTTCATATTTTTTTAAATAAGGGCATTAAAGATGACATCTACTATTGGAGCGAGTTAAATAAAGTAATTAATCTATACTGTCAGTTAAAAAAGATTTGCCCCGAATTAGACAGCATCAATATTGGCGGCGGTTTTCCTATAAAACATTCTTTAGGCTTCGATTATGATTACCAGTTTATGATCAACGAGATTGTTGGTAATATCAAGAAGGCATGCAAAAATGCCAAAGTTCCAATGCCCAATATCTTTACAGAATTTGGAAGTTTTACTGTCGGTGAAAGTATGGCTCACATCTACAGTGTCTTAGGGCAGAAAGTGCAGAATGACAGAGAGACCTGGTATATGATAGACTCTTCATTTATCACTACTTTGCCTGACACGTGGGGAATAGGTGAGAAGTTTCTGATGCTACCGATTAATAAGTGGGATGAAGAATATCACCGGGTAGTTTTAGGAGGCATAACCTGCGATAGTCATGACTATTACGACAGCGAAGAACATATAAACGAGGTGTTTTTGCCAAAGTTGGCTGGTGAAGAACCCCTCTATGTAGGCTTTTTTCATACCGGAGCATACCAGGACCAGATTAGCGGATACGGCGGTATCAAGCACTGCCTAATACCTAGCCCTAAACATATTATTGTCGGACATGATAAAGATGGTAATTTGAAAGACTGGGTATATGCAAAAGAACAAACAGCACAAAGTATGCTGAAAATACTTGGTTATATGTAAACTGAACTGAAATTTGCTTCAATTTACGGGAAGTAATAATAAGAAGCCATCTTACACAAGACGGGTTCTGTACCTTATAAACAATAGTGTCGGCAAAGTTTTGCTTATCTCAGTTGAATGATTTACAGCCCCATCCTTTTTAGTCATTTAAATGTTCATCAATTTTTTAAGTTATCAATTTTATGATGGTAGAAATTTTTGGTAGTATCCAATATGTATATGAATTAAACAATGCCGTCAATGTCGTAAGTGACAGGTTATATGTTTTTTTAAAACAAAGTACAAGAGACGGGAAAGCGTATTACGAATACTTAGGTTCTATGCTTTCTACAAAAGAGGATAACTCTATTTCGTTCATGAGCGCTTTTCTTGATATTGCAACTCACTATGCTTTGCCCTCTTTACCGCAAACCGAGCTATTGTCATTGAAACAAGAGCTGGACAGAAATGACCGGGGTTTGTTTTTCGAAGGTAAAGCTTCGGTATAAACGCACACAATTTTGTAAGATGAGAAGAGTCCCCTTCATTATTTTTTGTCTGATATTTAATAGTAATTTCCGCAGTTGAGATTGATTTTGTGTTGCGTGGCAAGTAGCAATTGTTGATATGGAGACTCCACAGAATCTTCAGATGCTTTTATTCCATTTTCGTTTGGCCTCAACATCGACATAGCCCTGCATACTTCCATCATCTTTGCAGAGTCGGTAT
>JBBPZJ010000461.1:0-2442 GCA_038199395.1 Chitinophagales bacterium | reverse complement strand
CAGCCGCACGCCGAAGATGATGAACGTCATCCACCAGTTAAAAAAAAACGACGAGACAATTAAAAGCGGGTAAATTAAGAACTGTGTTGCCGAATATAAGCCGAGCATCCATTTATGTTTTCGCTGGTAGTATTTCGCAGTCGAGTAATGCCTTGTCTTTTGAGAAAACCATTCCCGCCAGGTTTTCTTTGGTTCGCTTAATGTATATGCTTCAGGATCTATTACGATAGCTGTGTTGGTTTTTGTGGCTGCTTTATTAATAAAAAGATCATCGTCACCTCCCGGAATGAAGTTGATAGACGAAAAGCCTTTGTTCTTAAAAAAAAGTTCTTTTTTATAGCTGAGGTTCCTTCCTACACCCATATACGGCATTCCCGCAAGAGCGTAGCTTAAGTATTGCAGCGCTGAATGAAAAGTTTCGAAACGAATAATTTTGTTTAGAATGCCCTTAGACTTAGTATAAGCTCCATAACCTAACACAATTTCAGTTTCAGGGTTATAGCCATCCTGCATCAATTGAATCCAGTGTTCACTTGCTGGTACACAATCCGCATCAGTCAATAACAGCGTTTCATATCTTGAAGATTTTATTCCCATACTTAAAGGAAACTTTTTTCCAGCGATCATTTTTGCTTCCTGGGTAAGCGCTACCGGCATCAGGTGTTTAAAAGTCTTTTTAAGTTCCTGTATTAGGTACTTTGTGTCATCTGTTGAATTATCATTCACTAAAATAACTTCATGCGACGTTGGGTAACTTTGCACTAATACGCCGGGTAAGTTTTTCACGATATTATCTGCTTCATCTTTTGCACAAATAATAACAGAAACAGGCTGTTGTTGCGATTGGGATTTCGGAGCGGTTTTGTAAAAAGCCAGGCGGCTAAAAATGGCTATATAATAGTATAGCTGAATAATTGTAACCACGCAAAAGACACTAAAAAATATCTCCCGCCAGTAATTCAAAATCATCATCAGGCAAAAATAGTATTTGCGTTACATGCTTAGTTGACGATTATATGTTTGTGGAAAATTTGGCAAAAGAACATGGCCTTGCTAAGGAACACAATTTACTTACTGCTATTGTCACGCTTAGAAGCTGTGCCTTGACTGTAGAAGGTCTAACTATAGGTTGTTTATGTACTGTACCAACGATCTTATTTCTTCTTCCTTTTTAAAGTCAATTTTATTTTTTAACCCAAACTGATCAATTGCTGCTTCGAACTCGGGAAGTACTTTTTTTAATGACTTTATGTTATTGGCGATTTCAACAATTTGATTGTTTGAGACTTTATAAATAAAAAGCACACTCTTTAATTTATACTCATTCCTGACAGGGCCGCCGTAAACGTAATGTTCGGTGACCGTCTTGTATCGATATTTTAATAAATGCAGCTTGCTGCCTTCATTCAATACCTGGAAAAAGGATGCGGACAAAAGGTTTTTAATTGCAGGATAACCCCTTCTAAAAATAGACGGCTTTTCTTTTCCTCCATCTGCAACCGGCAGTACGAATTGCTCGACAGGGATAATAAATATCATTTCTGTACTATCTCTTCTAAAGTAAAGACGGTTGTTGATTAGAGATAAATTTAGAAGCACATCTTTAAATTGTTGTCCATTTTTAAATTTGACTACGCCTTTCTCAAAATGTTCATTGATCATCGAGGTTCCTTCTACCGCAGCCTCCCTGCCTGTCGGTACCTTTTTCCCTGTTATATCATACACATCCAGCAAAGCCCCGTTTGTCATATTGATATTATTAACAAACGGATCGGTTTGAGAATGAGCAATTGAATGGTGTACCAATATTATCACGAACAATAATAACGACTTCATTTATACTGATTGACCATGTGAATTTACTTAAATATTTTTTACAGCCCATTTCGCTGGCTGAAAGATGTTTTAAGCCGGACGAATTTAGAAACTTTTATTAAAAAACAAGGTTATGAACAACGAAGAGAAAGAAATCGATAAAACTGCTGTGAAAGCTTCTAACGAAGAAACAACCCTACAAAATTAAGATCAAAGCAGGATAGAAGCCATTAATGCTTTACAAGACGACATCATCAGGAATGACACTATTCCCGAAACATCTACAAATAAAACTGGCTCCAATGGTGCGTTTCCTGTAGGAGCTTTTGACACAAGCAAAGATTACTGACATCGTAATCAAATTTTGTAAAAAATTGCAGGTTATTTTATGTCTTCCTGCTGTCATTAATGTTCAGTAGGATGTGTAGGGTTCCAGTTACAACCGCTGGGACGCTCCATTTTCAAACACGGAAATTTTCTATGGCTTTCCCGCATTATCTGGTATTACAAAGGAAAGAATTCCCTGAGCAGCGTTCAACAATTTCGGGTCTCTGTAATGCGATGTATAAGGCTTTCTTATCAGCATTTGCGTGATGGGATCCCCATACAAGTAAGTTTTAAAAGAGT
>JBBPZJ010000460.1:0-5999 GCA_038199395.1 Chitinophagales bacterium | reverse complement strand
TACATTGGTTTTGCCAACTACTACTATTGGAAAACAGAACACCAACTAAAGTTATTCTAACAAACCGCCGTATGCCGAACGGCACGTACGGTGGTGTGAGAGGACAGTAAGGGAAATAATCCCTTACTTCCTACTCGATTACACAGCGCATTTTTAGAAATTACCTGATCATTTTTAAGGAAAGACAAAATAAAAACTTACGTTACTGTAGATTTTGCTACTAATAATTTTGATCTTCAAAACAAAAAAAGCAAAAGAGCCGATACAAGTACCGGCTCTTTTGCTTTCAATATTTCTATAGGGTTGTCTTATACAGCAAAACTTTCTCCACATCCACAACTCCGACTTGCATTGGGGTTGCTGAAGTAGAACCCCTTTCCGTTTAATCCATCTGAAAAGTCGAGGGTAGTATTTACCAGGTATAAAAAACTTTTTAGATCGGTGACCACCTTTACTCCATTGTCCTCAAACTCCTGGTCCATCGGTTTCTTCTCATTATCGAAATCAAGTTTATAACTCAATCCTGAGCAGCCGCCGCCAACTACAGAAACCCTGAGAAAATAAGCATCTCCTTTTATTTCGGCATCTTTCATTAGGTTATCTACCTTAACTTTTGCCTTATCACTTACATAAATCATACTACAAATTTGAAAATTTGAAGATGTGCTAATTTGAAAATTTCGTGTTTAAAAAATTTTCAAATTTTCAAATTAACGTATTTTCAAATTCAATTAATGTACTATACTTTCTTCAAACTTAATTTGCTCCAAACCGTTCTTCACCCGGTAGTCATTAATTGCTGCTTTAATTGCATCCTCTGCTAAAACTGAACAGTGAATTTTTACCGGAGGAAGATTTAATTCTTCCACGATAGCCATATTGTCAATAGATAATGCCTGGTCAACTGTTTTACCTTTTAGCCATTCTGTTGCTAAAGAAGAGGAAGCGATTGCAGAGCCGCAACCAAATGTTTTAAACTTGGCGTCTTTGATTACTCCCGACTCATCATCTACTTCTATTTGAAGACGCATCACGTCTCCACACTCCGGCGCACCAACCAGACCAGTACCTACACTTTTGCTAGACTTGTCTAAAGTGCCAACGTTTTTTGGATTTTGGTAATGATCAATTACTTTATCTGAATATGCCATGATATATTGATTTGAAATTTTGAAAATATTTTAATTTGAAAATGATGTTATTTTATTTTAATTAGCGTTTTTAAAAACTCACTTTCAAATTTTCAAATTGCCAATTTATAAATTTTAGTGTGCTGCCCACTCTATTGAATTAATATCTATACCTTCTTTGTACATTTCCCACAAAGGGCTCATCTCACGAAGTTTTAAAACGGTATTTCTCACCTGCTCGATGGTATAATCTATTTGCTCCTCAGTGGTAAATCTACCTAAACCGAAACGCAGCGAACTATGTGCCAAATCATCACCTAAACCTAATGCTTTTAAAACGTAGCTTGGCTCAAGAGATGCAGAAGTACAGGCTGAACCTGAACTTAGGGCAATATTCTTATTAAAGCCCATTAAAAGACCTTCACCTTCAACGTGTTTAAAGGAAATATTTGTCACATGAGGAAGCCGGTGTTCACGGTTACCATTTACATATGCTTCTTCCAATTTCAATAATTCTGTTTCAAGTTTGTCTCTTAATCCACTTAATCTTTTTGCGTCCTGATCCATTTCCAAACGGGCTAATTCTGCGGCTTTACCAAACCCTACAATTCCCGGAACATTTAATGTACCACTGCGCATGCCTCTTTCGTGTCCGCCGCCATCCATCTGGGCAGTAACTTTTACACGGGGATTTTTACGTCTGACATACAAGGCACCCACGCCCTTTGGGCCATACATTTTATGTGCAGTAAATGCCATTATATCTATTCCATCTTTCTGAACATTTACAGGAATTTTACCTACAGCTTGTACTCCATCTGTAAAAAATAAAACGCCATGTCTTTTAGCTATTGCACTTATTTCACGAATAGGTTGCACAACTCCTATTTCGTTATTTCCATACATAATTGCAATCAAAATAGTTGTGGGTCTTATTGCCGCTTCCAACTCCGCAAGGTCAACTAAACCATCTGGCTGTACCTGCAAATAAGTAACCTCACCACCTGATTTTTCAATGTGCTTACAGGTATCTAACACCGCCTTGTGTTCGGTAGTAGCAGTAATGACATGATTTCCTTTACTGGCGTACATTTCAAAAACACCTTTTATAGCAAGATTGTCACCCTCTGTGGCGCCGCTCGTAAAAATAATCTCCTTAGGATCTGCTCCTATTAGCTTAGCAACCTGCTCTCTGGCATAATCCACAGCTTCTTCTGCGGCCCAGCCAAAAGGATGGTTACGGCTGGCAGCGTTACCAAAATTTTCAGTAAAATATGGAACCATTGCCTCAACTACTCTCGGGTCGCAAGGTGTAGTAGCATTATTATCTAAGTATACCGGTAATTTCAACATAATACTCTGTTTTCTTCTAATCTTATTAAATACAAAAGTAACACAATTTGAACTATAAATTTGTGAAGCGAAACAAGGTGAACGCCGTTTTTCCTCAATTCGAAAGATATTACCAAATCTTTATAATAAGCATCTAAATGAAAGTAGAGCATATCGGCATTGCTGTCAGGGAATTTTCCGTTTCTATTCCGCTCTTCACCCAAATACTAAATTCTGCTTGTTATAAAGTTGAAGATGTAGAGAGTGAGAAAGTGCGAACTGCTTTTTTTCAAAGCGGGGAAACAAAAGTAGAATTATTAGAAAGTTTAGATGAGACCGGTGTAATTTCAAAGTTTATTGACAAAAAGGGTGAAGGAATTCATCACATTGCTTTCGAGGTGAAAAATATCGAAGAAGAAATGGCCCGATTGAGAAACGAAGGATTTGTTCTGCTAAATGAAATCCCGAAAAAAGGTGCAGATAATAAACTGGTATGTTTTATTCATCCTAAAGAGACTAATGGTGTTTTGATAGAATTATGTCAGTCAATACAACCGTGAAGAAGAGGTACTTATAAACTATACCACCAAATAAATCTATCTATGTAATACTTGATTTATTATTAAAAATTATTCGCTCAAATCGTATTTATAAGAAGTATTAAAGCAATTAAGTTTGGGAGATGTAGGAAAGGTGCAATAAGGCATCGTGCTTATATTAATATCAATCAATAAATGAGATTAGTCTTTTATTATGAAAATAGCTACGTATAATGTTAATGGCGTAAACGGTCGGTTACCGGTATTGCTTCGCTGGCTCAAGGAAACAACTCCCGACGTAGTGTGCCTGCAGGAGTTGAAGGCGCCGCAGGAGAAATTTCCTGAAAAAGAGATACAGGATCTAGGTTATTATGCAGTATGGCACGGGCAAAAGAGTTGGAACGGAGTTGCTATACTTGCACGGAACCAAAAGCCTCAGGAAGTAAGACGGATACTTCCTGGTGACGATGAGGATAGTCATAGCCGATATATAGAAGCGATGGTGAATGATATACTGGTTTGTTGTTTGTATTTACCAAACGGCAATCCTGCTCCGGGACCTAAATTTGACTATAAGCTTCGCTGGTTCGAAAGATTAATCAAGCATGCAGCGGAGCTACTTGCATCTGATACCCCTGTTGTATTGACAGGAGATTATAACGTGATGCCAACTGAGATGGATGTGTACAAACCGGAGCGTTGGGTAGACGATGCACTTTTTAGACCCGAAGTTCGGTCAGCTTTTAAAACACTGGTAGACCAGGGATGGACAGACGCAATACGAAAACTATATCCAGACGATACGATTTATACGTTTTGGGATTATTTCCGCAATGCCTATGGTCGAAACGCAGGACTCCGTATTGACCATTTTCTTCTTAGTCCACATCTAAACAGTCGTCTACTCAAAGGCGGTGTTGATCGTGAGGTGCGTGGGTGGGAAAAAACGAGCGATCATGCTCCCGTTTGGATTGAACTTGCTGATCAGTGATTCGCTAAACAGATATTTCACTTTTAGTATTTAAGATTCGGCAATTTTAAGAATCTTTGTAACTAAAGTAAAAAAGGATAAAAGAAATAATGCTGCTGTTTATTTTTTTCTAAACGCTAGTGTTTGCAGAATTGATCTCAATTTTTCCGGATTGTTCATGTATGGTTGCAAGTCAAATAATTCTACTTTTCTAAAATCGCAAGGGTGACTCTCGCTTTGAAGAGAAATAAATCCTTCTTTTATTAATGCACCATTTTTCAGTCCTAATTTTTTCACCCATTTATCATTACCATCGTACTGAGGTTTCTCATATACCATTACCGTATCAGAGTCTACGATGTGTTTTATAATAGAATCACCTAAAACAAGGGCTTCTGCGTGTACCCATTGATCGCCCTGGTATGTTTTTGAGGTTGAATTAATACAATGCGGCGTGAACAGCTTCCCTTTCAAAAAGACATTTGTGCCGGGGGTACAAAGATTACAGGTAGCCCTTTCATCTTTTCCATTTCCACCCAACAACTGATCTTCAAGACTGATAGGAAAATCCTGATCGAGAAACATGCTTTCCGGTGACTGGCCGTGCAACATAACACCATTGTTTCTAAAAGCCCATCCCGGGCCACCCTTTACCTGATCTCCAACAAATCTATACTCAACTACCAATAAGTAGGCAGAGAACTTGTTTTTATAAAAAATGTGACCATACTGTTCCTTAAAACCATCGTACTGATCATACCGAACCTTCATTACTCCATCCTCAACACGAAAAGTGTTTCCAAAATTTTCGTTGAGCGGGTGGTCTTTTATTTTTATTTTCCAATCATTAAGATCTTTTCCATTAAAAAGTTTTTTCCATTTTAGTGGCGAATGCTTTTTTTGTGCAATAGCAATCACTGATATTAGCAGCAAGCAGGCGGTAAAGATTTGTTTCATCTTAAATTGTATGTGTACTTTTTCAAATGTTGAAATTACATCCTTTTATTCTTATCGTTTCCGGAGATATTACAAACCCCATCTTTTAAGCGTGTTTTTTTTACAATGCTTCTAAAAACGTTTTTAGCAAGCTTATTCAACATTTAAATTTGTTGGGTGAGTAAATAGAGACAATCAAAAATAAAACCTGTTTTTTGTTGCATGAACGAGATTTTTTCCCTCTCTTTAACAGCAAACAAAAATTCGATTTTTAACAGCAAGAATTAATATTATATGAAAAAAACTTTAGCACTTTTATTAATCCTGGTTTCTTTTGCGACAACTTCAAATGCACAAAACCCAAAACAAATGACAGGAAAATTTTTAAGACATGTAGTGTTACTAAAATTTAAAGATGCAAGTACGCCTGCAGAGATAAAAAAAGTTGAAAACGCTTTCCGTGAATTACCATCGAAAATTAAATCGGTGAAAGACTTTGAGTGGGGCACAAACAATAGCCCTGAAAATATTAATCAAGGGTTTACTCATTGTTTTTTTGTGACTTTTGCAACTGAGAAAGACCGTGAAGAGTATCTGCCGCATCCTGCTCACAAAGCTTTCGTAGATGTTCTGACACCCCATCTTGATAAGGTTTTAGTTATTGATTATTGGGCAGAAAAATAGATAACCGAAGTGTGCTGAAGGTTGATAACTTTTTGGGTTTGTTCAGGAGAAAGATTTTACCACACACAAGGGTTTATGATGAACAGGAAAATTAACAGACCTGGCTATGAAGCAAAGTTCATTAGCTTTCTTATGCAATTTGTTTGCTTCATCAAGCATTGTGGAGTTAGTAACAGTAACCTGCGGATGAAGCGTAACTTCTGTAAAATAGCCGCCGCCATCAGCAGTTTCAACCAGCGTGCCTTTTGGGTGGTCAAGATAATTTACTACAATAATACCTGCATTAGCGGCTAAATGAAGATACCAAAGCATATGACAACCGGATAGAGAAGCAAGTAATAATTCTTCCGGAGTATATTTTGTTTTGTCGCCACGAAAAGCTGCATTTGAAGAACATTCTAAATCTGG
>JBBPZJ010000459.1:0-5090 GCA_038199395.1 Chitinophagales bacterium | reverse complement strand
CCCTTCGAAAGGCTCAGGGTAAACTGCCACATTGCTGCTATGAAAAACTGCCTTTGAACCGAGCGTGGCAACGATGTTGAGTAATGGACTTCTGCCGGTAACAAAATAATTTTTCTTAAAACATATGATCACATTAATTCTGTCTGTTATGAGAACCTGTATTTGTTACTTATTTATTTGTTCCTTTTTTTGTCTTTCAGCTAAAGGACAATCTTACTTCCCTGTTCCCGAGGTGAAGGATACAATGCAATTTAAAAACGGGATTGCACGGACAGCGTGGCTGCTGACATCTTCTTCAAGCGCCCATCCAAAGGCCGTAAGGATCCTAGTTTACGGGCAGTCTATTAGTGAGCAGGTGTGGTGGAAAGATGTGAGAGACTTTGTGAAGGAAAGATTTCCGCTTGCAAATATCACTTTCATTAATAAAGCAATTGGCGGCTTTAGTTCTGAACGGTTACAGTTGATGGCAGAGAACGATGTGGTCTCATTTTATCCTGATCTCATCCTTTTTCATGATTATGGAAATGAGGCAGATTATGAAAAGATCATTCAAACCATTCGAAGGAAAACAACAGCAGAGATTGCGCTCCAAACAGATCATATGGCGGGGCAGAGCCAGGAGTGGCACGACAAACATTGCGATGTTTGGTTACCAGAAATCTGCAAGAAATATGGGTTGGCTTTAATAGATATCAGAAATCCATGGAAGACGTATTTGAAAGAAAATAACCTGGAGATAAAAGACTTGCTTGTAGATGGAGTGCATTTGAATGCGCACGGTAATTACCTCATGGCTTCCATCATAAAAAAATATTTTTCATCACTAAACAATGTACCTGCTACCAATAAATATGTGAAGGAATTGGTGGCAGGAAAGGACTTTGAACTTAAAGGAAACAATATAGAAATACCTGTTAACGGAAACAGGGTGGACCTGGTTTGGAAACCGAACGTGGGTGGTGGACAAATGGTTGTGAATATAGACGGGAAGAAGCCCTCAGATTTTAATATCTGTTATTACTATACTCGGCCAGCTTTTGATACAACCGGTTTCTTAAGAAAGATTGGTCAGGTACTTGCTATGAAACTGACAGATAAAGCCAAAGAAGAAGAGTGGGCTATGACCATTACATCGACAGATAGTGTAAGGCAGCAAATGGTGTTTTCGTTAAGAGGTTCATTAACAGGAGAAGATGGCACAGGCACGAGTGAAAGAACCTTTACATCTAACTCAGGTAAAATTATTATTGATTCTACACAGTGGTTCAGGGCAAAAGAGTTTGCGAGGTTTCCTTGGGTAAAGCCAGGCGATGTATTAAAATGGAAAGTAAAAGGTATGTGTAAGGATGAAGTTACGCCGATTGCATCTGCTGTAACAACCGTGGTACAAGGTGTTGAAAACACCGGGCACAGGTTGAAGTTAAGCGGAAAAGGTGTAAAGGATTTGCAAGGGATACGGGTGTATGAGCCTGCGTTGAAGTAAATTGTTTGGATGTACTTCGAGGATAAAGCTAATATAGTTTTAGTTCACACACTCATGAAACGCATGACAATGCTCAAGCCGCATGGCTTCGTTATTGCAACAGGAATCCACCCGCTTGTTTCAGAAACTGCTGCGCATGTTTTTAAATGCCTTCGCTTCGCTCGCCACCCAACCGGCTGATGTCCCTTATGCAATAACTGGTGGTGGTAAAAGAGAATATCCTGAAGCTAAACCTTGTACTGATTTTTTTTACAGCCAGTAATTTTATGAATGAAAAATGCAGAGTAATAAATCGGGAAATGTTTGTCGGAATACGAAATGAAAAAATAAATCTTTTCAGTTTTTGTAAAGCTGATGCACTGGGGCATCCTTCTCCTTTTGGAGAAGGAACGAGGATGAGGTTACTTCACATAAAACGGAATATTGGCAGTTGCCCAATGCCCCTTTCCATCATACGCATAAACAAACAAGCGATACGAAGCTTCTTTGTCAGGGCTTTTGAAATCAATGCGTGGTTTGTTTGCTTCACCAATTAAGCCAGGAACCGCTGCTGGTTTTTTCTCGCCATTTCCACCATAAGGAAACGTAGTTCCTTCGGGCAAGACTTCCCAGTTGTATTGTATATTATCGTTGTCGGGATCTTTTACCCAAACCTCTGCTGTATAGCTTTGAGAGGGTTTTAAATAAACGTTGTTATAAGCTGTAAGCTGTCCGATTTTTAAAGAATCTAAACGTGGAGTTCTGTTTTGTGGCCACTTGCCTGTCCACTCGTAATGCATTACATCTACCGCTTCGGTTTCAAGTCCGTCGGTATCGAACATGCCGAACCAGGTATGAGTGCGTTCCTGGTGTTGACGCCAAAGGAAAACATACGACCCGAGGCACATTTCTTTGTCACCGCTAATGGTTTGCTCATATCGTTCTTTATACCTTGCTGCCTTCATGCTGCTGGTTTCTTCAATTGGTACTTTCCATTCGGTTTTCGGTACCTGCCAAAATCCTGTGGGTCCCCATTCGGTTACTGCGTATGGTTTTTTCCAGCCAAATTTTCGCAGCCACGAAGGGATCTTTCCTAAATCTCCATATTCGTTAATGCCAAGAAGATCAAGGGCCGGACACCTGGTAATAAGATCATTTATTTTTCCTGAATCAATAGAACCAACCACTGTCATCACAGGGTGATAACGGTCGAGGTGATGTATTTCTTTTGCGAGTGCATTTACTGCATCCCAAACTTTTATGTTGTAATGTTCTTTAACGTTCGCTTGTATAAAGTCGAGTTCGTTTCCAAGCGCCCACATAATAACAGCAGGATGGTCTTTTGTTTTGCGAACTATGTCCATCACTTTCTCATGTTGCATTCGTACAGCAGAAGTGTCATCATAATTCATCCCATCACGCTCTGCACGTACCGGCAAGTTTACCAATGCAGTTAGTCCAAGCGAATGTGCTTTGTCTAATGTAGCAGGGTTGCTACCGGTGCGAATTGAATTGCCGCCATATTGTTGTAATTTCTCCAGGTAATCGCTTCCTACTGCACCTTTAATAAAGTAAGGCTTGTTATTCACCAACAGTTGAAAAGCGTTTTTATTCTTTACGATTTTTACTTTGGTGATTTTATTTGGTGCTTGGCTATGTCCAGTCAACGAGCACAATGGAAGCAGCAAAGCAAGCAGCACGTTTTTCATTATTTGTTACTTTGATATTTTTATGAAAAGTAATTTATTTACGTTAAAGGGCGATAAGGATACACGATGACAGAGGGTTCTTTTTTATTTCTTTATTTATAAATGACAAGGAGAACCGAAACCTGTAAGGGCTTTTGAATGAAGAAACGGCTGACTTTTATTTTTATAGTAAGGTAAGTAACGGTATTAAAATTTTTTTTGGCGGCCATGCAAATGGAAATTCCAACGCCGGAACAAAAAAATTGCTTCAAAAAAGTTTATCAAAAGCTGCATAAGAACGACACTCATTTCTCTTCTTTTTACTTTATTTATCTGCCGCTCTCATGCTTCTGACAGTACCCCTTTGGCATTGGAGCCGGGCGGGATACAATGGAATGTGAGCAACGATAAACGGCTGCCTCATAAAGATAATATTGAAATGAGCGGTGAGCTTATATCAGCTATTATAACGTATGGAGTGGATGCACAAAGAAACCCGGTTGTATCAAGAGAAATCTATTGGCCGATGTTAAGGACGACTCCCGGAGGGGCTGATTATATGAAGTACCGGGCGTATTTGAAACGAACATTTGCAGATGAGGTAACGCCGGAAATAGCAATCGATGGAAAAAAAATGTCAATGCAACAAGTTACCACTGTTTCCATCAACGGCTTTCTCACCATCACGTCTGTGTCAGAAGGACTTAAAATAAAGCGCACACTTTTTCCGTCCGTGGATAAACTTTTTTTTATGAAAAATGGGAGTTGTCTAATCCTACAAAGAAGGCTGTAAGCATCGCCGTTTCTTCACTGCATGAGACGCAAAAAGAAAAAGGAGCTAATGGAAAATATACTGTTGAAACAACGGTAAAGGAACTGCGTACGCCTTTGCTTCCTGATAATAAACCCGCTGCCTTTACGATTGTTTTTGCTGCATACAAGAGTAGTGAACAACCGGCTGCTGTTAATTATAAAACCGAAGAAGACAAGAGAAAAATGCTTATCCAACATATCTCCTGCAATCTTATCCTACCCCTGACCCGGTTCTAAACCATGCTTTTGCTCTTGCAAAGATCAGAACATCAGAAAGTTTATTTAAAACGAAGATGGGGTTGGTGCATTCACCAGGCGGCGGAAGGTATTACGGCGGTGTTTGGGCAAATGATCAGATTGAATATGCCGGTCCCTTTTTCCCTTTTCTTGGTTATGCTCCCGCAAATGAAGCTTCTCTAAACGCCTACCGGAAATTTGCTACCGGCATGAAGCCGGACTACAAAAAAATATGGTCATCTTATGAAATGGAAGGTGACCTGGCCTGTTGCTCAAAAGACCGGGGCGATGCTGCCATGTATGCATACGGAGCGTCATTATATGCACTCGCTTCAGGCGACAGGAAAGTGGCGGAAGAAGTATGGCCGGCAATAGAATGGTGCCTTGAATACAATCAACGCAAGAAAAATGAGGCAGGTGTGATAGAGTCGCAAACGGATGAAATGGAGGGGCGTCTTCCCACCGGCACCGCAAACCTTTCAACTTCTTCATTGGCTTACGGAGCATTGCTTTCTGCTGTTAACCTTGCATGATCGTTGAATAAGCCAAACACTATTATTCAAAAATATTCAAAACAAGCTACTGACCTGAAAGCGGCAATAGAAAACTATTTTGGTGCTGACATCAAAGGCTTGCCTACTTACAAATATTTTAAAGAACATAATTCTTTCAAACAAAGTTGGGCTTAGGGCTGCTGTAGCGCAAAGAAAACTTACGGAATTTGCTAAAAGATAAAACAGAGGAGGGCATTTACTCAGCAATTCAGCGATTAAATATTTCAATTACCTGGTTGACTTTTAGACAATAGGTTAGGCTGCCGTCAAAAATATTTGCAGCCTGGGTTGTTTGAGAATATTTGTTCGTCCGCTTTGTTACCTCCTTGTTTTTTT
>JBBPZJ010000458.1:0-12716 GCA_038199395.1 Chitinophagales bacterium | reverse complement strand
ATATTTTTCCCAGGGACCTAAAAGGGTTTTTGCCCTTGCAACTCCTGATACATAACTGCAACCAGAGCCGCAGCAGCCTGCAGCAGCATACAAAGCATAAAAATATTGATCGTGATGTATAATAGAAATGCCTTCTACCAGTGACTTTTCCCAAGGTGCATCGTTTCTAAATAATTCTTTTTTTTGACCGATTAAGGCTGTACGTTCCTCATTCATTTCGCAAGCCCAAATAGGAGTAGGCTCTCCGACGCTGTTTGCATCTTCTTTCCAGACTAAAAAAAGTTTCCCATTTTTATCTCTAATTGGAAAAGCATCGATAGAACCGAGCTCTTGACAAACCAATGGACCATGGTCTCTGTAAGGTCCTTCAGGTTTGTCGGCACTGGCAACGGCAACACAAAGACTACCGTTCTTTTTATGAGCAGTATAATAAACATATACCCTTCCCTTGTCATAGGTGATCTCGGGAGCCCAAAAATAGTAATCGGCCCATTCAGGCATTTTATCGAAAACGAATCCTTTCTGTTTCCAGTTTACAAGGTCTTCCGAGTAAAGCAGTGGGAAGGCAGGAAACCAGTTTGAAGAAGTAGCGCTAGCCCAGTAAACATTGCCGATTTTTACAACTGAAGGATCGGGATGTGTACCGGGCAGCACTAGTTGTTGACTCTTTAATTGAAACGCCAGGCAAAAAACAAGAAAATATGCAACGACAAACTTCATTCAAATTCATTCATTATAATAAGTGGCAGGTCAACAATAACTGCCCGGTAAACTTGTGAAAGTACTGCGTATTCATTTGTCTTACCAAATCATTTAGTTGGCAATCTTTATTTCATGATTAATTTTTACGTTGATATATGGTTGGGATGGTTTTTTTAGTAATGCATCGACGGTAAATCTCTTACTCTTAACAAAAATTATGGAAGCTTTTAATTTAAAAGAACATCCTCATACAAGGCTAAATATCTTAACAGGCGATCGGATACTGGTGTCTCCCCACAGAAATAAAAGGCCGTGGCAGGGTAAAGTGGAGACTTTACCTCCTGATGATCGTCCTTCTTATGATCCGAAATGTTACTTGTGCCCGCGCAATACCCGTGCAGATGGTAGTGTTAATCCTGATTATGCAGATTCATTTGTTTTTACGAATGATTATTCTGCATTACTTCAGGATACTCCTGAAGGAGCTTTTAATGTTGATAATTTACTTTCTGCCAAAAGCGAGAAGGGCATTTGCAGAGTGATCAGTTTTTCACCTGATCATAGCCTTACTCTGCCGCTTCTATCTGTAGAAAATATTGAGAAAGTAATTGAAGTATGGAGTGAAGAGTTTCGAAACATAGCATCAAATGCTGAAATAAAATACATTCAAATTTTTGAGAACAAAGGTGAAATAATGGGCTGTAGCAACCCACACCCGCATGGACAAATCTGGGCTAGCTCTTCTTTGCCGGTTGAGATTGTAAAGGAAACAACACAGCAAAAAAAATATTTCGAAGAAAAAGGAAGAAGTTTAGTAGGCGATTATGTACAGTTAGAGCTTCAGCAGAAGGAAAGAATTGTTGTAGAAAACGATTATTTTGTAGCACTGGTACCGTTTTGGGCTATCTGGCCATATGAAACAATGATTGTTATAAAACGACATGTACAAAACCTGTTACGGTTTACAACAGCAGAAAAAAATGCATATGCCGAAATACTTAAAAAGTTAACAACCAGGTATGACAATCTCTTTGAAATTTCATTTCCCTACTCTGCCGGCCTACATCAGGCACCTGTAAATGACGGAGAACACAAAGAGTGGCACTGGCATATGCACTTTTATCCTCCGTTATTGAGATCTGCGACAGTTAAAAAATTTATGGTTGGATATGAAATGCTTGCCAATCCGCAAAGAGACATTACCGCAGAGTGGGCAGCCGAAAAACTTAGGGAACTAAGCGAGATTCATTATAAAGAAAGGCGGAAGGAACATGATTCTCATCAGTAAGGAAGAGAGGTCACGTGAAGTATCATTCCTTAACCTTCACGCAAACTCCTTACACAACCGTTTAAAATCCTGCAAGTAGTGCGTTAGGGCCTCTCATTTCCTTTTGCCGTTTGTAGAATCAACAGGTACGCTGGCGCCGGTTTTCAATTCTACACCTGACCCGTTGTGAGATGCATCAGCAGAAGTTGAAATAGTGTCGGTATTGATAGTACTTTGAGTTTGCTCTTTAGTTTGTCCGCCATGAGATTCGCTTTCATTTTTTTCATAAGATTGAGAAGCGTCCTCTTTTTCATAAGATCCTACAGTGGAAGAACCCGTATTTTCACAAGCAGCAAAAAACAGCAATCCAGTTAGGCAGACAATAGAAATTCTCTTCATGTTAATATTTATTTTTTATTAGAAAACGAAGGTAAATCGTTTAAGTTTAATCAGAACTCTAAAAAGTACCTTAATAACAATGGTGATTCATATTATAAATGAAGCGTCCTGCTGTTATCCCTCCTCGTCAAAATACAATTTATAAAAGTGCTTGCCCGTTCGTTCGTCGTAACCTTTTTCAATTAAATCGTTCCTGCCATGAAATATATATGGAAGTTTTTATCAAGCTTTAAAACAGCTTTAAAACTTTTGCCTGCTTCTTTACTGCTGAAAGGTGAATATCAAATTCATCCCCCATTTCAAATTCTTTTACTGCTTCATACGTTTTTTTGTATTCTTTAAAAGTATCTATAACCTCCGGGTGATGCATGACTTCCGAAGAGAACTCCTCGAGACTAAACTGATCTTTTGTCTTAAAATAATCAAGCGACCTTCCAATAAGTCTACCTGCTCACTCTTTGAAATATCAAATTTTTCTGCGTATTCATTTGTAATAAACTGTTTGCACATACCCAGGTATTTATCAGTATTGTTATAACTGTCGTTGTTAGGCTGTACTTGCAAAAAATCTGAAATCCAATATTGTGCTTCCTTTTGCCTATTAGTTGAGTCCACCACACAAACAGTATATCCCTGGTCTCTATTATTTTTAAAAACAAGGCAACCCTTGTCGAGCTTGTTTATATTAATTCCTTCCTCAGAGATCACTTCGAGGCTTTGGCCGTGTGCAAATAGTTTTAAAAAGCTTTCTTTATTTTCTGATTTAAAGATGCCAATTGCTTGTTTATATCCTGATGCAAAAGGTACCTGGTCGAATGTCGCTATATACAATTCACCCTCTTTTACCCTTGCATGTGTGCTTTTACTATGCAGAAAGGATGCTATCAATGCTGAACTAGCAACAAAGGAGCCGGGATCTTCAAAAATGCTGGTAAGTATAAGTAAATACTTCGTTTAAGTTTATGTCGCTTATATGTGTAAAATGATAATGCTCGTTCTCGTTGAATGAAGATAGAAAATACCTTTGTTAGCAATCCTTTTACACCGGTGTCTTTGAGCGTTAGAGGGTTTTGAGAAAGTTTTATGTCTTCTCCTCTTGTTGGATTACCTATTTTATGAACAATAACTTCCTTTAATTGAACGCTGTCTAAACCTGTCATCGGGCGAAGACAGGAGTTGGAGTTTTTCCCTGTAAAAACTACCTTAAAAAATTTTAGACCTAAAACTTTTTTTGAAACACTTAAACCAATGACTATTTAAACGATCACAAAACATCAGATTTATTTAATGGCAATTAAGATCAAATTAAATAAGGGATTTGTAGAATCTTATCCGTTTGATGCTTAGTTTTATAAAAGAAATCTGACAATTAAGGTTTCCTGCTTTTATCCTGGTAGTAAATAAGAGTTTTATGCAAGCTACGTATTCGTTCCCTGAGATTAAATCCTTAATAAGAACGCTTGATTTCCCTTCCGTAAGCATTTTCAAAGAATTAGTAGAAGAAGAAAAGGAATGCTACACTGATTATCAACTAAGAGCCATCCACAGATTTGTAAAGGTAAAAACTAAACAGTTTTTAAGAAATGAAGTACAGGTTGAGTACCTTCTGTCGTTCAATTAATAAGCACACTTTTCCTGCGAAACGTTAAGACGATTCCTGCCAGATTTCTTCTTTTGGTAAATATTTTTTATATTTATTACCACCCTGTGCCCGGTGCTTGCTTCTAAAATGAGCACTTATGTTAGACTCTATTATTTACTTTCTGCTTAAGTACATCTATGTGATTGCTGCTGTATTATTCCTGATTAAAATCTTATTATTTCTAAAAAATAATAATAAACACTGGACTGTCAGTCAATTTTTATATTTCAATCCTTCTAATACACAGTTTACTCAAAATGCAGAAAGAGCAAAAGTAAAAAGGATACAAAACCTGTTAAGTATAGCTATTATAATAATCCTTCTTTTCAAATTGCTTTTGTCAGGTTGTTTTAATTTTTCGACGAATGGTGCTCAGGATGGAGAAGGATATTCTTATCCGGCAATGTTAATACACTAACGCTAAACCTGCTAAGTGTAGCGTAGGTGTATAAAAAAGTGCTACTTAAAATTTGGTAAACTTTGACCCGTTTAAGGTTTAAAACTTCTATACGTCTACACTTTAATAATTAATTACCTGCTCTTCCATTACAACTGGTATTTCTCTAAATTCATATTGCTGATTACGTAATTGAGGTTCAAAACCGGCTTCACGTATAGCATCTTGTATGCCTTTACTCGTAAATCTGTGGGGGGCGCCCGCTGCACTAACCACGTTTTCTTCAATCATAATACTTCCGAAATCATTCGCACCACCGTTTAGACATATTTGAGCCACCTGTTTTCCTACTGTTAGCCAGCTTGCCTGAATATTTTTAACATTAGGAAGCATTATGCGGCTTAACGCAATCATACGGATATACTCATCGGCCGTTGTGAGGTTTTGAACACCTCTTATACGGGCCAACAAAGTATCAACATCCTGAAACGTCCATGGAATAAAAGCAATAAACCCTTTAGCGTACTCAGGCTTTTTAGCCTGCACCTGTCTCAGCTTTACCAGATGCTCCATTCTTTCCTCAACTGTTTCAACATGCCCAAACATCATGGTAGCACTGGTGGTAATATTTAGTTTATGAGCTTCCACCATTATATCAAGCCATTCCTGAGATCCGCATTTTCCTTTACTAATTAAACGTCTAACCCTGTCGACCAGGATTTCTGCTCCCGGCCCTGGCAGACTGTCCATACCCGCTTCCTTCAAAGCCGTCAACACCTCACGGTGCGTACTTTTTTCTAATTTAGTTATATGAGCAACTTCGGGCGGCCCTAGTGCATGCAGCTTAAGCGTCGGAAACATTTCCTTCAGCTTCCGAAACAGATCAACATAATATTGCAGCCCTAAACCGGGGTGATGTCCACCTTGTAATAATAACTGCTCTCCTCCATATCTGAAAGTCTCTTCTATTTTTCTTCGGTATGTTTCTATATCTGTTACATAAGCCTGTTCATGACCCGGAATCCGATAGAAATTGCAGAATTTACAATTAGCGATACAAACATTTGTTGTATTCACATTGCGGTCTATGATCCATGTAACCTTTCCATGCTTCACCTGTTCTTTTCGAAGCTGATCTGCAATATTCATTAAGTCGGCAGTTGGCGCATGTTCAAAAAGAAACACACCCTCTTCCACACTCAGAAATTCAAAATTTAAAGATTTTTTGTATAGATCTGCTAGCGGCATCGGCTTTATTTTAAAGTAAAGGGCAAAAATACGACAAGGGTTTTGACCTGCCCTCGCTTGTTTAGCTGAGTTTCTTAAATTACAGCTAATTAAATTTGTTACGAATACACAAAGGACTGATAAGTTTTGTAATTTCAGTTCGCCAGGCAGAAAAACTAAAAGATAGAAGTGAGTGCTACAACGATTGTTAAATAAAAATTTAAGTGCCTGGTATAGAGCGGTTTTATTGGGCTTTGCATTTACTGCAATTTTTGGTCACAAAGGACTTGCCCAGGAAAACAGCAGTCCGAAAGCAACTCTTATAACACGGTTTCCTTTTACTATCCTTTCCGGGGGAATTATTATTGTACCAGCACGACTCGACAATTTTCCTGATACCCTGAATTTTATATTAGATACCGGTAGTGGTGGCATTTCGCTAGACTCGGCAGTCGTCGAGTATTTACAATTAGTTAAAACACCTTCCGAAAGAATTCTCAGAGGAATAGCGATGATAAGAAAAGTAAGTTATGTAACAAATAGAACGTTGCATTTACCGAATCTCGATGTAGAACACCTTGATTTTCATATCAACGATTATGAGCTTTTAACAAGCGTATATGGTGTAAGAATAGACGGTATAATGGGATATAGCTTTCTAAACCGCTATATTGTAAAAGTAGATTACGATAAAAATATGCTGGAAATATGGAGCCCGGGTACAATAAAATATCCAAAAGGCGGCCTCACACTAAACCCTTCTATCAGCGGCATTCCGGTATTTAATGCAACTATTAGCGATGGAACCGCTGTAGCGGCCAATTTTTATTTTGATTCTGGGGCCGGTTTATGCATTCTTCTTTCAGAAGCTTTTGAAAAAGATAGTAGTGTATTGGTAAAGGGAAAAAAAGTGCTAATCACACAAGCAGAAGGTATCGGTGGCAAAAAATCGATGAGATTAACTACTGTAAAAGAAGTAAAAATAGGCCGCTACAAATTTAAAAAAGTTCCGACGCATATTTTTGACGACGATTATAATGTGACTTCGTACCCCTTATTGGGAGGGCTTATTGGAAATGATTTGCTCCGTCGTTTTAACCTTATTATTAATTATAATGAAAGAGAAATTCACCTGAAGCCTAATACTCACTTCCGTGAATCTTTTGATTATTCTTATACCGGGTTAGGGGTTTACCTGGTAAATGGACAAATAGTGATCGAAGATGTATTGGAAGGTTCGCCGGCCGAAAAGGCTGGATTACAACCGGGAGATGTGTTAGCAGGAATTAATACAACAATAGGAGGAAATATTCAAAGCTATAAAAACATGTTGCAGGAGGTTGGCGCAAAACTAAAGTTACTTATAGTCAGAAACGGCGAATTACTAATAGTTACGCTTAAAGTAAAAAGTTTTTTAGCGAAGGATCTGTAAGGTCTCTACAATGTGACGGTTTAGAATCAAAGCTGCGTTTCCACTTTAATTTTTCCACACCTGCTTTTATGCTTTTTTGCCGAAATCTTTAGGTTGTTGAAGCTGCTCTACCCATAGTTAGGGTTTAAGCGGGTATTTAAAAATTAAGATTAGCCATAATTCTAAATGGCATAATTTTGACGTCCTTTTACAAAAGTATGATACAATATGATCGGTTTGTTTTGGATAATGGATTAAGGGTAATTGTGCATGAAGATCACAGCACGCCGATGGCAGTAATAGATGTGATGTACGACGTGGGAGCAAGAGACGAAAATCCGGGTAAAACCGGTTTTGCTCATTTATTTGAACACCTGATGTTCGGTGGCAGTGTTAATATAAAAGAGTACGATGAACCATTGCAAATGGCCGGGGGTGAAAATAATGCATATACCACCAATGATCTTACAAACTATTATATACAAATACCCTCAGAAAACCTTGAAACTGCATTTTGGCTTGAAAGTGACCGAATGCTAAGCCTTGCTTTTAGTAAAAAAAACCTTGATGTGCAACGAAAGGTTGTTTGTGAAGAATTTAAGGAGCACTACATAAATAAACCCTACGGCGATGTTTGGCACAAACTAAGGGAGTTGTCTTACAAACAGCATCCATACAGGTGGATGACAATTGGTAAAGATCTTAGCCACATAGAAAATGTAAAACTGAATGATGTAAAAGAGTTTTTTTTCAAACACTACCGCCCTGTAAACGCTATACTGGTTGTTTCAGGCAATGTAAAGCTGCACGAGGTGAAGCGCCTGGCAGAAAAATGGTTTGGTCCTATCCCAATGGGAGAAAAGTATCTGAGAATCTTGCCGCAGGAACCCAAACAGACTGAAGCTCGTTTTCTTACCCTAGAAGCTGACGTGCCTCTGGATGCATTTTTCAAAACATGGCACATGGCATCAAGGTTAGAGAAGGGATACTATGCGGCTGATCTTCTTGGCGATATTTTAAGCGGTGGAGGTTCTTCAAGATTGTACCAGGCACTGGTAAAGGAAAAACAGTTGTTTAGCAACATCGATTGCCATCACATGGGCAGTATTGATACCGGGCTGCTAACAATAGAAGGTAAGCTGGTGAAAGGGGTAAAAATGGAAGATGCAGATAGAGCAGTACAGGAAGAGGTGGAAAAAATAAAAAGTGAACTGGTAAGTGAAAGTGAACTGGAAAAGGTGAAGAACAAAACCGAAAGCATGATTGCCTTTGAAGATATGACGGTGATGAACAGGGCGAATAGTCTGGCGACTTATGAGTTGCTGGGAGATGCCGAAATGATGAACACTGAGTTAAACCGATACCAGGAAATAACAATAGAAGATTTAAAAGCGACTGCAAACGAAATATTTGAAGAACGCAATAGCAATACAATGCATTACTTCAGTAAGAATTAAATGTAAATTTGAAAAAGAATATTATGTTGAAAAAAGAAAAACTATTAGCATCTATAAAAGCTATGCCGGAAGAAGAATTTGAAGATATAGAGGTTTTACTTGAGCGCATAGTTATGTTGCAAAAAATTGGACAGGCCGAAAAAGACCTAGCAAAAGGAAAAATATATTCTACTCCAGAAGCAAAAGAAAAGCTAGTAAGATGGCTGAAATAGTATGGACAGCTACAGCCCTGAACTATCTCGATAGTATAGCCGCATATATCTTCTCAGATTCTACCTTTTATGCAAAACTGCTTGTTCAAAAGATATTCCTGGCTACTGAGAAACTAGAAAAACATTCAGGAATAGAAAAAATCATTCCTGAATTACCTGCCTATAATTATCGTGAAATCATTTTTAAGAGGTACAGGATTATTTATCGTGTCAACTCCTAAACCGTGTACATTATTAGTGTTCACCATTCTTCCAGATTGCTTGAAAATAATGAACACTTTAAAAATTTGTTTGAATAAAATACTTCATGTTAAACAGAAAAATAGCTCCCGAAATAAAAGATGCAGTTGAATTTAATCTCCAACTAAAACAAGGTGAGGCATTTACTTTAGATAATGGAATACCTGTTTACAGTATAAACGCAGGAGCCCAGGAAGTAACAATGATCGAATTGGTTTTCTACGCTGGAAACTGGTATGAAGACCAAAACATAGTAGCGGGCACCACCAATTTTTTATTGAAAAACGGAACCCAAAAAAGGACTGCTTTTGAGATAAATGAGCATTTCGAATATTATGGCGCTTACCTTAATCGAAACTGCTATAATGAAACCGCAAACATTACCCTTCATTGTTTAAATAAACATTTAAACAAAGTTCTGCCGGTTGTTGAAGAACTTATCACCGATTCTATTTTTCCCGAGGAAGAGCTGGCCATTTATAAACAAAATCAAATTCAGCGTTTAAAAGTCAGTTTACAAAAATGCGATTTTGTGGCCCACCGGTTTATTGATGAATACCTTTTTAGCTTTGATCATCCCTATGGGCGATATACTTCTATCCCTGACTTTGAAGCGCTTACACGTGACCAGGTAGTCAAGTTTTATAAGGACTACTATCTCAATGGCAAGTGCATCATATTTGTTGCAGGAAATTTGGCGCCCGATATTTTCGAGCAGTTGAACAGCGTATTCGGCCGTCTGCATCTTAATAAACAGCCACTTCCACAAAAGTCATTTGTAGTAAAGCCGGCAGCGCAAAAAAAACAACGGATTATTAACGACCAAAACGGAGTACAGGGCGCCATTCGCATCGCTCGTCCATTTCCTAACCGTCACCATCCTGACTTCATAAAGTCGCAGGTTTTAAACAACGTTTTTGGTGGTTTCTTTGGTTCCAGATTAATGAGTAATATTCGGGAAGACAAAGGTTATACGTATGGAATACAAAGCTATTTTCAAAATCATTTCGCCGATAGTGCATGGATGGTAAGCACAGAGGCCGGAAGAGATGTGTGCGAAGCAACTATAAGTGAAGTATATAAGGAAATGCAAATTTTACGAGATGAACCTGTTGATGATGATGAACTATTATTGGTTAGAAATTATATGATCGGAAGTATTTTGGGCGATCTAGATGGTCCTTTCCAAATAATTAATCGGTGGAAAAACTATATCCTAAACGGATTAGATGAATCCTACTTCTACAATTCTATCAATACGATAAAAAACATTACATCAGAAGAAATACAGGAGCTTGCTAAAAAATATCTTCACCCGGAAGATTTTTATGAACTCGTTGTTATTTAATTTCTGATAGGAAGTTGTTAAATCAAGCGGCTTTAGTGCCGCTTTTTTATGCGATCGCTTTCCACCTCAACCTATTGTATCACATCCAATAAATTCTTTTCCTACTTACCCGTTATTAACTTCAATATTATTTAAAGGAGGGCAATTATTAGTATTGTGTTGAACATTTTTAAGAACCATTTTAGACAGAAAAAACTTTTTTTGAGTTTGATTTGAAGTTTTCTAAATTGTAGAAGATTACTTATAAATAAAGCAAGAACGATTGTCCATCATCATTGATCAAAAGTTGCCAAATGATACAAGCGCACCCGTTTCAAATAACCTTGCGCTTGATAGTGCTGCGTTTGAAATTTTCTTCCGTGAAAACTTTGTTGCTATGTGTGGCTATTGTCAATACAAGTTTGGTTTTGACATAGATGTAGCAAAAGAAGCCGTTCATTCGGGATTTATTAGGTTATGGGAAAACAGGAGTTCTATCTCAAAAGATTCTTCAGCAAAATCTTATGCATATACCATTATAACCAATATCTGTTACGATATCTTGCGGCACGACAAGGTTAAGCAGAAACATGAAAAGCATTTGCTTGATAGTTCGTCATTCAGCTATAACAAAAATGATTTCGATAAGTCAGAGTTTAGTGAGTTGAGGAACCGTCTTGATAAAGCTATTGGTGAGCTCCCGGTTCAAATGCGAAAAATATTTGAGCTAAGCAGGTATGAGGGTTTAAAGTATGCAGAAATTGCACTGAAATTATCAATATCAGTAAAAACGGTTGAAACCCAAATGAGCCGGGCTTTAGTTAAGTTAAGAAATAAATTATCAGACTATCTTCCATTCTATTCTACGATATTCCTGCTCTCGTATTTTTTGTAATAATTTTTTTGCATGTAAGGGTAAACCTTCCTTTATTCGTATAATATTTAATGGCAGATAATAATTATTTTGACGAATTAATAATGTCGTATTTATGTAATGAGTTAAATACGGAAGAAGAGGCATTTGTTTTGGATTGGATAAATTCAAGTGAGGCTAATAAAAAGTATTTTGATGAATTAAGAACAACGTGGAACCTGGTTGCCGCAAAGCAGGCTATAAAGGATGTTAATGTCGACAGCGAGTGGGATCAATTTAAACAAGTAATAGGTGCAAAAGAATTAGAGGTTCCTAATACTGAAACTAAAAGTTTTCTTTACCTGGTTAGAGAAGAAGTACAAACAGGCACAAAACCAACCATTTTTAAACTGAGCTCTTCTATTGCTGTTGGTGTTTCAATACTTCTTGCAATTGTTTTAGGATGGAGAATATTTGACGATAGTAAAACCGCGGAAAAACGTTCCGTAGTGACAGTTAAAAAAGAAAGAGCCTTTATACCGGCATCTTTTATAACCCGGGAAGTCAATCTAACTGACAAATCGAGACTTTTGATATTGGAGGACGGAAGTCAGGTAACGCTTTATGGTAAAAGTTTAATTAGTTACTCAAAGCCGTTTGTCAATAATAAGAGAGATATAACCTTGTTAGGTAAAGCATTGTTTAAAGTGGCAAAAGACAAAACAAAACCATTTACAGTCTTTAGCAGAAATCTTTCAACCTCCGCTCTTGGAACTCAATTCACAGTTACAGCTTTTGAAAAAGCCCGAAATATCATAGTTCGATTAGATGAAGGTGAGGTTGTAATTAAATCAACCATTTCAGCCTTAAGGAAACTCAAAAATGATTATTACCTATTGCCAGGACAGGAGCTAACTTATAACTATAGGAGCTCTATAGCGAAGGTCAGATCATTTAAAAGTAATGCTCATCTTACAGAAAAAAACAGAAAGAGCGATAATAATATAATTGATGATCTGTCCCTTATAAAAGTGAATGATGGAACGTGGTACATGTTTAACAATCAACCCTTAACACAAGTGTTTGATCAATTATCGGGTATGTTTAACGTAAAAATAGTTTTTTCAAAGAAAGACTTTTCTAAGTTATACTTTATTGGAACTTTTAATGTTGCTGATTCTTTAGACAACATTTTGCGTGAAATAGCGGATATAAATAATCTTAAGATCACTAGAAAGGAGGATAAGGTTATTATTGGTAAATAATACCTCACACATTATCAACTCTTCCTACAATAAGCTTTAAAAAGGAAAGATCCTTCTCATTCTGAACTGTTTAAAAAATCAGCCACTTGCACTAACCTTAAATCTGCTTGCAGGTCTAACGTAAGAATAGAACATGTCTTTAGTGATTGATAACAAGCTATACTTTGCGCCTTTTAAGATTGTGCAAAGCTGATTAATAAAAAAAAGTAAGCATCTTTGAAATACCACTTCCAAAAGATGCTTACAAAATTAGAAATCAGTTCCGGAGAACTTGCAAAGCTAAACTACGAAAGATATCATTATCCTTGTCCTTTAGT
>JBBPZJ010000457.1:0-2731 GCA_038199395.1 Chitinophagales bacterium | reverse complement strand
GGACGTATTTCGGCTTTTTGAAATTTATTGAGTTCATCAGTTATTGGTTTAAAATTTCCAAGATTTTAAAACTTTGTTTTTTATCTCCTTGTCTTTGTTTTCTATTTTTCCGGAAGAGTTAGGAGCGGTGGAGAGCCCAGGCGCAACATGCTTTTGTTGGTTATTCGATTTGCTTGCAGCTGCATATTGCTGTGCAGCTTTATTCATCACTTCAGCATATTCTTTCTTACTGGCAGTATCTTCCAGGTATTTAATTTTTGCCTCAGCTGCAGGCGATCCTTTTTTTAAGTTGTAAAAGCTTAGGATCATGGGGTGATCAACGTTTTCCTTCTTCCAGGCCTGTGCGTTTGTAAACATTGTGTCCTGTTCGGCCTGAGTATAAGCGCTAGGCAGATACTTGTAGGTCTTTAAACCTGTTGTTTGTTGTTTGTAATACTGAATTACTGCCTGTTTGTAGCTAGCGGAATCTTTCCATTGTGCTTTTGAAAAGAAAAAACTAAAAGTTGCTGATAGCACCAGGGCTGTTTTAATGATTGTCGTTTTCATGATTGGGATTGTTTTTTTTATGAATAGCCTCTTTTACTTGTTTGGAGAAGGCGGGATCTAATTTTGAGTACTCGTCACATATTCTGATAAAAAGCAGTGAATCGCTTTTGGTAAGTGATGGCAATTTTATAAGGTAATCCAGTGAATCCTTTAGCTTGGTTATTTTCATGTAATTAGAGATACTGAAGGGAGCTCCGCTACTTTTTCTCTGATTACTTTTCATAATTGCACTTTCGATGTTTTTAGGAATTAATGATGTAGCTGGCCTGCTGTTGACTACGTAAACCATTAGTAAAAAGTTCAATGTTGCAAAGAGAAGCATTGCTACTATTGTTTTCTTAGGCCTTTGCTGAGCGAATGCTTTAATACGTTCGTAATACCGGTTATAAGCAGGAACTACTTTTTGAGCTGTAATCATGGCTGTGGTTTTGATGGTACCATTACTAGAATATTCTTTTCGGTTCATTTTTGATGTCTTTGTTTTCTAAGGTTCTCCAATTGGTTATCATTACTCCATGAGGATTATTATCGGTCCGGGCTACGTCCTGTAAGTTTCCGGTTGTGACTATGCTACGGATTGTTATGCTTGATGGCCGTTCAATTTTTTCTTTACCATAAAACTTCCATTCTTTCGTGTTCATGTCTAATAGGATGCTGTCTTTGGTACATGTTATTACAGATGAGGTTGATATTACTCCCGAGTAGTAGCCTTTTTCTTTAAGTGTGTTGTACTGCGCTAGTCCTGATGCATCAATTAAAAACATAGATTTTTTCAATTGATTTTCGATATACTCGTTATCTGGAGGTAGGGAGAAAAAAAGGTCGTGGAATGTTTCAACTGTAGCTTTATACTCTGCCTGCCGATTGTCTAAAATGTTTGTTCGGACAGCAACAAGAGGGACATTATGATCTAAAACATAAATCTGGCTTTTTTCTGCAGTAATCATTCTTCTTGCATAAGAAAAAGACATTGCTGAAATTATTATTGCTGTGATCAGGCTGGCCACGCTTATAAATAAAGACAACTTTATTTTTGTTTCAATGTTTTGGATAAGGTTCATTTGTTTTCTTTTTATGATTTACTGAATACTGGTGTTGATAATACTTTTCCTGCTGCAGAGGATCCTACAGATCCACCGGTCTTAGCGGTGTTTACAAACGTGCCAAAGAAAGCAGTTCCTGCTCCGACTGATCCAATGATCCATGATGAAACAATAGGCGTAGACATTATGCCTGCAATGGCTGTTACCATGGCAATAAACAGATATCCAATAAAGTTGTCTACGTGTTCAATGGATGCTAAAAATTCGGCTACAGCATCTTTTTTAGCTAAGAGCTGTGATAGTCTTGATATTTCCTGATTTATCCCGTAATTCATAATAGCACAGGCGATGTTTAAAATAATGAAGCCTATAGTGCTGTAGAAAGAAACAGCAACGTATCTGGAAACCCATTGCACCCAGGAATCTTTAAAAGGTCCCCCAATACTAAAGGCAAATGATATGGGGCCCAGGCATCCAAGAATGTAAAGGAGGATAAGTTGCAAAAAGAACAGACAATAGCAAACGCCTTTAAAAATTCCTAAGACTATCCAGGTTACAAAACCTTGCATCCATAGAGAAAGCTTCACCCACAACAATTGCTCATATACTGTCACGTAAGCGTTGAGCTCAGTCATCGCTTCACTTGTTCCAAGTGTCATCATATTTATGGCAGCATCGGCAATTTGGTCTCCTGTGCCCTGATCAGCTTTGCTTGATTGTACGTAGTAGTCTTTCAGCTGCGTTGTGTTTTCGATTAAGGCTTTAAATAGATCGTTGGTTAGCTGGTCTTTAGTGTCCATGTCCTGATCCATAATATTAGCGTTAGCCTCAAAATTTGCTTTTCCGACCTCTCCGCTGGCCGTTCCAGGATAACCAACCATTTCGGTAAACAGTCCGAAATTTGTAATGATTACAGTTATTATAAAAGGACGAAAAAGAGGCATCACCTCAAATCTTCCTTCGCCAATGATCATTGCATAGGCTTTGACCGATAAATAAACAAGAGCAAATACAGCAGCAACTTCTTTTGCTATGCTTGTGAGCTGTTGTTGCGGAAGGGATTCTTTAATTCCTTTGATCAGGTCTAAAATGTTACTATCCCAAAAAGGGTTCAGGGTGTTTAATAGAATTGGAGCAGTCAT
>JBBPZJ010000456.1:0-2152 GCA_038199395.1 Chitinophagales bacterium | reverse complement strand
TATTATAATCTTTTTCGTGTTTATTTTATAATGTTATTTTCTAAAAAGTAAAATTAACGCTTGTAATGATGGTAAGCCTATCTGCTATATTATTATGCCATCAGTGTTTTTCAAGTTTACAAGATTTTGGAAACAGCAATTTTATGACGTTGCGCTTACCAATACATGCTACACCTTTTGTTCTGCTATTACTCGCACTTATTGCCTCACACTGCATCTAATCATGCTACAAAGGACTGGTTTGAACAATATTCCTAATTGTAAGAAAGCGGCACTCCCGGAACAAAATCACGTTCACTAACTTCGTTATTATTTATTAGCCATCGTAATCATCACAACTCTTCCGCCTTCTTCATTAGATAGCAACAACTTTTTTCCGTCAGTTATATCGACCATCGTATTTACCGGAATTTCTTTGTCTTCTGTCAGGTCTTTTAAAGAAGTCAGCTTTTGATTTACCAATACCCATTTGCCATTGAAAAAAGTAAAATATCCTACAGGCACCTTTTGTTCTGCTGTCAGTTTTTCATTTCTTACAATATTTCTGTTTACATGCCATTGAAACAGGTATTGATTGTTGTACACCATTAGCCGGTGATTCTCCGGCTTCCATACCGTTGGCTTAAATTCATAATACAGATCCAATACTGGCAAAGTGCCTTTTACAGGTGTACCGCAAAACGGACATTTGGGCGAGGCTGTGTTGTCAAATACAAACCATTTCTGATCGCAGGTAGCGTTGCTGCATGGCTGCATAAGATCGGTTGTCTTCAGCAAGGCCTGCTCCCACATATCAGCATTAGGTCGTTGATTAGGATTGTGCAAACCTGTTATAAAAGCCTGTTCAAACAAGGTTTTTAAATAAGGACCAGTAATGGTATAAGGTAGTTTTGTTACATCGGCCCACGGCAAGGCAAATTTAGAAACCTGATCCATTTTAGGTCTGTTAGACCTATCTGTAGGATGTTCTATAAACAGTGCTTTTTCCCCCATCGAAAGCAGGTCATCCTGTTCTGTATCTAAAGAGTTTACCTTACCGCCTTTTAGAGGATGGCGGTACAAAAGATACATATAGATCATTACAGCCAACGCATGCAAATCAGTTGTGCGGTTAGCGTGTTTTCGATTAGGATCTCTTATATTAAGATGCTTGGTCGCCAGCACCTCAGGAGCTATAAAATCGGCGGTGCCGATTACATCCGGAGGGTACAGTCCGGGAACGACTAATCCATCAATGTCGATAATAGCGGCAGACTTACTTACCGGATCAACCAAAACATTTTTATAAGAAAGATCTGAGTGTGCAAGTCCTGCTGCGTGTAATCGTTTTACACCCCTGGCTATCTTTACACAGATTTGAAAGTAGCTTAGCCAGTTGCCCAACTCACTTTCATCGAGGCGAAGAGGAAATTGTTTATTTCTGAATTTTGCGGATGCAAACCAAAGGCCCTGTTTTTCTTTACCCTTTATGCCCTCGCCGGTCGCATACCCTTTTTTAAAGAAAAAGTTTTTGTTGTAAGACGGTACAATTAAACCTACTTTACCGTCCAACTCAACCATGTCGGTTGGCCAGCAATACAACTCTTTAAAATAATCTCCCCCGTCCCTGTTGAAGAAATTGTCATAGTATTGAGTTACTATTTTTTTCAATCGCTCCTTTGAGTTATAATCCTGTTTATCCCGGTAAAAGGCCACTACATAAGACTTATCGGGACCAAAATAAACATCTTTCATTCCGCCTCGCATCGGCTCCCCGTTATCAACATATTGGTAGGTTTTACCGGGGTCAATAACAGATGTTACCGACTTTATATTTCTGGCAGGTGTACTTGAAAAATTACTTAAGTAACTCACTCGAATTGTTTTATTTTTATTTTACCACCGGTGTAACTTTTCCCGACATCGTTGTGTGACTCAATTGTACATTTTCTATTGCTCGTCTTATAGAAGATGACAGCAATAAGCGTTTTTAAATTATTCGCACTCTTGCCTTTGTTACCAATAACGGTAATTCATTTTTTACTTTCCTGGCACCTTCTCGTACAAAACTTTTAAAAGACAATTACCAGCGTTCTGTCATCATGATTGCCGGTACTCCAAAAGTCCATCCAGTTTGAAAATTGTTGTTCAATTTCTTTATTGTCTGCTCTTA
>JBBPZJ010000455.1:0-2788 GCA_038199395.1 Chitinophagales bacterium | reverse complement strand
TTCAATACCATCCAATACTTTACCCTGTCGCCAAATTTCTTTACACAAAACTCTACATAGCTGCTAAACCAATCAACGATCTGGCGGTTCGTCCACCCGCCCTTCTTCTCAAGCTCGTAAGGTAAGTCCCAATGGTATAAAGTTATCCAGGGCTCAATACCAAGGTCGAGGCAAAAGTCTATTACCTTATTATAAAAGTCGACCCCTTTTGGATTTGCAGGCCCGGTACCGGCAGGAAGAAGCCTGCTCCATGACAATGAAAAACGAAAGTTAGGAATATTTAAACGGCTCATTAACGCAATATCATGCGCATACCGATGATAGAAGTCACAGGCGATATTACCGTTCTGTCTTAACCAGGTCTTGCCTTTTGTATTGGAGAATACATCCCACACCGACAGCCCTTTACCATCTGCTTTATAGCCTCCTTCTACCTGGTATGCAGCAGTAGACACACCCCACTTAAAACCTTCTCCAAAAGTTTGTCCTGTAAACTTCATGTAAATTGTCTCCTAAAAACTCGCTGCAATCTTTTTCAAAATCACCGTTCTGAATTTTTTTACTGAGTATCCTTTCTTCCCCGGAAAAATTTCTTCATTATGCGCTTCAGATAAATGCTCTGACAGTAATTTATTTACAATCTCTTCTGTATTATCAGGATAATTTACTTCTATTGTAGTTTTGCTTTGTATCCAGTTTTTATTTTTTTAAGATGCTTTAATTTAAGGCTTTTAATTACAGGCACTTCCATGTCCTTCAACGCAGCGGCATTACATTGTTGTTCAAACTGCCCCTTCATCGGTATAACCAGTAACTTTTTATTCATAAACAAAGCTTCTGCAGGCGTTTCAAAACCTGCCCCGCACAATACACCTTCCGAAGAAGCCATACTCTTTATAAAACCTTCGTTGTTTATGGGGTAAATGCTGATATTTTTTTCCTTGATCACCTTTTTATTATGCTTTGAAAAAACCTCCCACTTTGTTTTGCCGCATTCTTTTAAAACCTTCATAATCCGCTTATCATTATAGGCGGGTAAATAAACGGTGTAGTGGCCTTTATTTTCAACCCAATGATCCCTGACCTGCTGCCTGATAACAGGAGTGAAAATATTATCGTCATAAGCCTTAAAGTGAAAGCCATATTGTATGGTTGCCGGGGCGTATTTTTTTAAAATAGCTTTACCAATTAAATCTGTATGCTTAGGTTGCGGAGCGTTTTTATTTAAAACAGCCGCCTGGTGACTTAGACCAATACACTTCTTATTTTTTTGATAGCAGGCCCATGCAGATATAGGTTCGAAATCGTTTATCACCAAATCATAAATCTGCACGGGAAGACTGCTTATTTCAAGGAAAAATACTTCAAGGTTGCTTCTTTTGTACGTTTCTATCAGGTCTACTCCACCTTTTTTACCAAACACAAAACCAAGGCCCTGGTAATTATATTTTACCGGAAAAGGAAGTTCTACATCTGTCTGTTTACCGCTAATTAATATATCTACTTCATGCTCTTTTTGTAAAATAGGAATAATATCTCTTGCCCTGCTTACATGTCCATTTCCTGTTCCCTGGATTGCATATAATATTTTCATTGTTTCATCAGGTTAAATTCTTTCAGCAGATTATCAAAAAGCTGATTTTTCGATAATTCACCGCTGTCATCTTCATCTTCCGCTACTACTGTTTCTGCCTCTTGCAGGTCTTTGTAACGAAATATTGTCCATTCCCCGTTACAATATTCCAATGACGAAAGATTTTCTATCCAGTCTCCTGAATTAAGATAAAGAACACTTCCGTGATTGTTTGTTTTCATAGAGATATCGGGTTGATGTATGTGTCCGCAAACGACGTAATCATATTTGTTTGCAATAGCAATATCAGCAGAAGTCTGCTCAAAGTCGTTGATAAACGCAACGGCAGATTTTACACTATTTTTTATCTTTTTAGAAAAAGAAATTGCGCCTTTTTTAAATACTTTTTCCGATAGAAAATTTACAAAACGGTTTATAAGAATTAAAGTATCATATCCGACTGAGCCTAACTTTGCTAACCACTTTGAATGCTGCATAGTAACATCAAAAACATCTCCGTGAAAAAACCATGCTTTCTTGCTATTGGGCATGTCGAGAACAATTTTATTTACAATCTGCAATGAACCCATTTTTAATCCGGCGAATTTGCGGAGCATCTCATCATGATTGCCGGTAATGTAGTAAGTCTTAACGCCTTTACCTATCCAGCTTATAAGGTGTTTAACAATTTTCATATGGCTTTTGGGCAAGTAGTTTTTGCTAAACTGCCAGACATCTATAATGTCGCCATTTAATATAACCAGCTTTGGTTTTACGCTTTTTAGATATTGTAATAACTCTTTTGCATGACATCCGTAGGTGCCCAAATGAACATCCGAAATAACGACGATATCTACTAGCCTTTTGTGTTTCTTCATCGTATGTGCGGATGGTTAGAAGAAGAATAAAAATCAGAAAAGAAGGATAAGTACACGACTGATATAAAACCAGCAAAGAAATTGCTCACCTTCACAATAAAACGATGAAAGCCTGCAAAAGAAGCAAAATCATTTTGTCTATTGGTGTGAAAGGCTGGACGGTATTTTCCTGTTAGTGCCATAATAGATTTTTTAGGATAAATAAAGCAGGTTAGGATATTAAACAGAAGCAAAAACCATTACTAAGAAAGCCGCCCTGTAGAAACAGGGCGACTACATAAGAAAAATTTTAAGTAATGCGAGTAAACTTCTATTTAACAAAATTGATTATTGCATA
>JBBPZJ010000454.1:0-7758 GCA_038199395.1 Chitinophagales bacterium | reverse complement strand
TCTTATTATTGTCTTTTTTAATCTTTACCTGGCCTTCGGCTGCAGGCACTACTGTTGACCTTGCGAAGCTAATTTTTCTCGAACACGAACTAAGAGAAAATATAATAAGAATTGCAAGTACAACTGAAAAATTACCTCCACTAAGTTTTGATGGTCTCATCGATTTTATTTTTTATGTTTTGTATCCAATTTTTTAAAAACGGTTTAAAATTTCCCTTTATTAAAGTCCTTAATAATTTCTTTCAAAGCCTTGAAACTTGCCGGTTTAACTATGTAAAAATCAGCCCCGATTTCAAGACAATATTCAACATCTTCTTTTGCAGATGAAGTGGAAAATATCATAATAGGTATGTTGTTATACTTTTCATTTTCCTTATAGTTTCGACGCATTCATACCCATTCATATGGGCATATTTAAATCAAGAATTACCACGTCCGGAGGACTATCTTTCTCCAACAATTCTATAGGTTTAATACCATCTTCTGCAATTGATACTTTAACGTTTTCAATGCATTCTTTTGCTGCCGATTGATACAATTCAACATCATCAGCATCATCATCGGCCAACCTTATGTGTTTGTACACAGCCATAAAAAATAATTGAAAAAATCAGGAAGAACTAGTATCAAAATGCAAATATCCCTTATTACAATTAGAAACAGATTAGTAGGCGATTAGAACCGTATTAGAATGTTCATTATTTCAAAATTGGCTGAATTAAATTTGCATAATTCTAACCTAAATCTAATCTGATCTTAACTGTAAACTAATAACACAAGGCTAGCTTTGTGCCAATGGTGCAGTGTTCCGCACGCTTTATTATTTTGTTATGTTTTAAAAAACTAGAATATGAAAAAGACATTTCTTTCAATCGTGACCGTTTTATTTTTCCTGGCGTTTCAATTTGGTTGTTCAAGAAAAATGACACCGGTTGTTGCTAAAAATGCAGACCTTTCAACAGACTATAAAAATATAAAAACTTATTCATGGACATCCGACATCGATAACATACCAAACGACCAACTGTTTGTAGGAATGAATGGCGTGTATATTTTCAATAATGAGTCTGGAAGAAAAATGGTAAAAGATGCTATTCAGTACGAGCTGGACTCACGTGGATACAAGAGAGTGGAAGGCGGTAACAGCGACATGAAGGTTTCTTTTTCGATGTTGGAAAGAGAAGGCAGATTAAGAACTACCAACGGCTATGTAACTTTATCTTCAGGCGAAAAGGTACGAACAGATGAAAATGTGAGCTATACAGACGTAAAGCCCGGAACCCTTATAATTAACCTTATTGATACGAAAAAGAATGTGCAGATCTGGCAGGGTTTTGCTTCAGGCATTCTGCAGCCCGACCATCTCAGAGATCAATCGAAAGTGAGACAGGCTGTATCAAGTATTTTTTCCAAATTCCAACATAGTAGCACCAATAATATGTAATTACAAATAGTGATAACAATACTACTGATAATTACGGTAGCTACTGGTTAGTTCATCTATTACGAAGGGTGCATATTTATTGCAAAATATAGCTATAAAATAAGCTTGTATGGAGGCAATTTGAAAATGGTTTAGAGGTTTGTATAGGAGTATTATAAACAGTATCGCATTTTTGCCAGCTAAAATTGCCTCCCTTTTTTTAGTGTTGGTGTTATCATGGCTAATGATATCGTTTCATTTTTCTGAATGGGAAAAAATATAAAATCGCAACTGCACCGGTTAAGTTTAAAAGATGCAACTAGAGCCCGAAGTATTATCTCAGCAATTGTTGCCGGAAGTAGAATTATGATCAAAATAAAATAGGATACCACGAAGGCAAATACCTTTTACAGCGATGGCAGAATAACGTGAAATGCCGCTCCCTCTCCAGGCATACATACTGCTGATATTTCTCCTTTATGACTAGCTACAACCTTTTTTACAGTGATAGTCCGATGCCAGTTCCTGCAAATTCTGTTCGGGTATGCAGTCTTTGAAAAATACTAAAGATCTTTTCCGCATATTGCTGCTCAAAGCCAATGTCATTTTCTTTTACAATAATCTCATAATTTTCTTTGTAGTGTTGCAGTTGTGGATAGTTTTGGAAGTTCTTTTTCCAATAGTTGCCGACATGAAATTGTAATTTCTGGAGTAACATCCTTTTTGAAAACTTTAAAGCGTGATTGGTAAGATTATAAAAAAGCTGCTGCATCTAAATAGGAATAGTTTCAGTTCTGGCAAATTGTCTTTTTCAATACTGGCTTTTTTGGGAAAGAAAAAGAAGATGACCTTACCCGCAGAAGAATTTTTGAGAAGGTACGAGCAGCACATACTGCCACCACGTTTCTGCAAGATCAGGCATTATGGTTTACCTGGGCAATTACAAACGAAAGAGCGGGTAAACGAGACTGCAATTGATGGACATACCGCTGCACCTGGAGCAATTGGTTAATCAGCAGCACCATAAGAATGATAGAAAAATATGGAACCGATAGCCTTGTGCAGCCGTTGTAAAAAAGCAAAGCCGGAGCTTTTTTATGTGATAGATATAAATGGCAAAAAAAAAGTGAAAAGAGAATAGAGAGTCCGGCAAATTTCTATTAAATGGGCTAATGTATATCAGATTGTTCCTGCGTAAAACGCGGGTGTCAAAAAAAGAAAATGGCAATAATTAAATAAATGAAATTTGCTGAATGAGATTGATTGATAGTCACACGCACCTGTATAGTAAAGAATTTGAAAAAGATTTTGACGAAGTGCTGCAAAGGGCACGAAATGCAGGAGTAACGAAATTTTATCTACCCGGTATTGATAGTGATGTAATTGAAGACATGCTAAAGTTAGAACAACTTTATCCCGGTGAGTTTTTTCCGATGGTTGGCTTGCATCCTTGCTCGGTTAAAGAAAACTACAAGGAAGAGTTACAAATTGTCGAAAAATATTTATCGCAAAGGAAATGGGTTGCCGTGGGCGAAATAGGGCTTGATTTCTTTTGGGACACTTCCTTTAAAGATCAACAATTTGAAGCATTCAACAGGCAAATGGAACTTGCTCTGGAATACAACTCTCCAATTGTCATTCACACTCGTAATGCTATGCAAGAAACCATCGAAGCCGTAAGACCATTTGCAAAAAAGGGACTTACCGGCATTTTTCATTGCTTCGGCGATACTATTGAAAACGCCAAAAAAATAATTGATCTTGGTTTTTACCTGGGAATAGGAGGTGTACTCACCTATAAAAATGCGGACTTAAGCGAGACGTTGAAAGACATTTCATTGGATAAAATTGTTTTAGAAACAGATGCTCCCTACTTGTCGCCGGTACCACACCGGGGCAGACGCAATGAAAGCAGTTACTTAACTTTAGTGGCAGAAAAATTAGCTGGGATAAAAAATGTAAGTGTCGAAGAGGTTGCAACAATAACCTCGTCTAATGCAGAAAAAATATTCGGACAGTAAAATTCAAATCCTATTTTTGCAACCCTTGACCAAAACATATCATGGAGACGTGTCCGAGTGGTTTAAGGAGCACGCCTGGAAAGTGTGTATACGGGAAACTGTATCGCGAGTTCGAATCTCGCCGTCTCCGCAACCATCCCAGAAGAAATAATTTTTTTCTTTAACTAGTACTAAGACCTCTTCCTCAAAACAGTTAAAAAAGTTTTTCCTATCTTAAATTTCAAAGAAACACTGTCTGTAGATACCTCAACTAATCTAATAAAGGAAACCTACGATCGCTAGAAAGCACATTGGGTTTAAAAGATAGAATGGTTATTTTCCTCTTAAATAATCTAATTTAAAACAATTTATGTCACTTGTCGAAATAAAGTTCGATTGATGTGCGTTTATTAACCTTGACTAATTAATTACTAATTACATTATCAAAAAGGTAGTAATCTATTCACAAGGTTATTTTAAAAGGCTTAATACAGACTAAACTAAATTTTCATAGGGTACGGATTAAAAGGGCAGGGGTGTCTACCTCACGCCCGTTTTTTTTACTTCACATCCAGGATAGCCATACTTAATTTCTGCATTAATAGGTACGGTCAGGCAATATTTGCTGTCACTCTTATATCTCAAACTTCTGGTATAACGCTCATTTTATATCCTTCATCAGAAAAGAATTGAAGAGCTTTTGGCAAAGCAAATTCTAAACGGGGAAAAGCCTTTTCGCTATCATGAAAAACAATGATGGATCCGCCACTTGCATTAGTTACTACATTATCGAAACACTTCTGAGGAGTTACCGAAACATCGAAATCTCCGCTTAGTACATCCCACATAATGATCTTAAAAACAGGTGATAATTCTTTAACCTGTGAATTTCTTATTCTTCCATATGGGGGACGAAACAGGTTGCTATTTATAGTATGCTGTGCTAGCATTACATCTTTAAGATAATTAACATTCCCGGTTTTCCAGCCATTCAGGTGGTTATAGGTATGATTAGCAATCATATGTCCGCCATCCAATATTTGCTGATATACCTCAGGGAAAAGCTTTACGTTTTTGCCTATGCAAAAAAAAGTTGCCTTCGCATCAAATTGTTTTAAACAGTGCAAGACAAATGGAGTGATGCCTGGATGAGGACCATCATCAAACGTAAAATAAAGGATTTTTTCTTGTGTTGGAATTTTCCACGTCATTTCAGAAGCATACAATCTTCTTAACCACCAGGGTGTTTTAACTAAATACATGCTGCAAAAAAACAAAAAGCAAATGTTTATGCGAAACTTTGTGGTGGATAAATATTTTTGTCGCTTATATTTTTAAAACCGTTCATACTTTCGACATTTGTCCGGCTGTTTTTGAATTTGATGATTTTAGTAAAGATTCACTTCATATTATAAAATAACTTAAACAGAGAACCATCAATTTGTTAGAGCGTGAAAGTGATATCGTTTTCATAATAAAAAAAATATACCTTTAACCTCTATTAATTTGAAATTATTATGAAAGAAACAGGAACAGTTAAGTTTTTTAACGAGGCAAAAGGTTTTGGTTTTATAAAAAACGAACAAGGAAAAGACTATTTTGTACATGTATCAGTACTTAAAGGTGGTACATTAAACGAAGGCGAACGCGTAGAATTCGAAACAAGGGAAGGCAAGAAGGGCATGGAAGCCTTCAATGTAAAGGTTCTGGATTAAATTAAAAATGAATAAGCAATATCTGTTCTACTTCTCACTGAGCAGATATTGTTTATAAACATTTGCTTCGCCCCCCTCGTCAACCTGTTCTTATCAATGCTACCCCTTCTTTTATTTGGGGTTTTTGGCATACTAAGGAAGCGTCAGTAATAAACCCATGTATACGCTTATTTCCCCCGCTAATTGATCTATAAACAAATATCTTTCTCTTCTATATTCAGGTTCTACCCGTGTATTTACATCTATGTTCATTACCTGTACGGCATTGCCTTTAACAGCAGGCCATGCCGGAAGTCCGAGACCATTTGGATCGCCGGTTTTAATAAAATTAGCAAAGTAAGCTTGCATGATTTCTGAGACTTTATAATCTTCCGGTTGCCAGTCGTACACCCGATTTTTGGGTAGATTGCCCATTGCGTATTCTATTTCTGCCGAGTGTACTGCGCCGGTTGCCGGGTTTGGCTTTGGAACTACAGAATCGCTTTTTATTATTCCTCCCGCAAGTCCAGCTACAGCATTGCCCACCTCAGATCTCATAGCAGGGCGGGGACGCGAATAGAAGTAGCGAAAAACGGGCTTTCCTCCTGTCTTACTCTGCATGTCTGACCACTTCCAGGTACTGTAACCAATAAAGCGATCGCTTGCCAATAAGGTAGCTATCTTTTCGACCTCTTCATCTGAAGATGCTCCATATGCCTTCAAAGCCTCGTTTGCCCGTGTATCGTACAACTTTTGAAGCGCCTGTTGATAGTTCCCGAGCGTGGGTTTATTATGGCCTAATACCGACTTGTAATTATTCTCTTCAGAGTTCCATCCAACCAGTAATGGTACATGAGCTTGCTCGCCTGCACTATATATCTCCATTGGCGACTTAGGGAAGAAATAACCATCGATCGCAGGGCCAAATCTTGGAGCACCTTGTTTAGCAGTAGCTTGTAATAATTCTTCTGCGGGTACAGCCCGAAGAGATGAAAGAGATGAAGCACCAAGACCTGTAGCAAACCGAACCCCATTTTGTTCGGCTTCTGCAAGCGGTGTAGTTGGGGTTGTGCTAAGTAAAGAGCCGCTTTCGCCTATTGCACCTGCTATCAAGTTTTTTGACAACGGCGAAGCCATTTGCGCACTTACTGAATATGAACCAGCAGATTCTCCTGCCACGGTTACTTTTTTAGGATCGCCACCAAATGCTGCTATATTTTGTTGAACCCATTGCAAAGCGGCTTGCTGATCGAGAAATCCATAATTGCCTGATGCGTGGTGAGGAGATTCTTTTGTTAGTTCGGGGTGAGAGAAAAAACCGAATACAGTAAGACGGTAGTTTACAGTGATCGCCACGATACCTTTACGTGCCATGCTTTCACCATCATATCTCGCTTCAGAACCGTCACCGGCAACAAGCCCACCGCCATAGAAATAAACCAGGACTGGTAGCTTTTGTCCAGATGAAGTAGCTGGTGTCCACACATTCAGGTACAAACAATCTTCACTCATACCATTACTTCTAAAACCCATATCTCCAAATAATGCACGTTGCATAGCACGAGGACCAAACTCATCAGCTTTACGTACGCCTGTCCACTTTTTTACCGGCTGAGGCTCTCTCCACCGTAACTCACCAACAGGAGGCTGACCAAAAGGAACGCCCTTAAATGTCTTGATACCGGACTCATAGCTTCCCTCTAAAATACCATCAACGGTTTTTACCTGTATCGCTTCTGTCTCTGCATTTAATTGACTAAAAGAATTTGATATAATAAAAGAAGCAAAGAGTGGAAGTATAAAATTTTTTTTCATTTCGTTATATGAGTAATAGAAGGATTTACAAGTGAGTGTGATATCGAAGTTAGTGATGCAATCAGGAATTCAAACATAATTCTTACACTGTTTCATATGACAACTTTTTAGGATTACAAGCCGAACCTTTAAGTGTTCCTCATTGGCCTTCCTGCCAGTAACCCGATATATTTTGATAATTAGAAATAACAGTCCACACTTCACAAGTTTCACTCATTATTGATACAAATAATATTAATTAAAAAATTCATTCTTTACTTTCTACTTTTCAATCACGACCG
The DNA here is from genome assembly GCA_038199395.1 of Chitinophagales bacterium. Classification (GTDB taxonomy): domain Bacteria; phylum Bacteroidota; class Bacteroidia; order Chitinophagales; family Chitinophagaceae; genus Segetibacter. Next base: position 545 of record JBBPZJ010000454.1, on the reverse strand, counting down.
GCTTTATCTAGCCAATCAGATACATCGTTCAACGACTTTAGATTAGCTTCACAAAATCTTTCCATGCCTATTTGTTTTATATTTATCAAACCGCACTCCGCCAGAATTTTTATATGCTTCGATATGGCCGGACGACTAATACTAAACTTTTCTGCTACAGCATTCAAGTTTAATGATTGCTGTGATACCAAACCTATAATCTCCCTTCTGGTAGGGTCTGCAATGGCCTGAAAAACATCTCTTCTCATCTACGGAATAAAATTATTGTAATTAACGGCCACAAATATAAGAGCAACCGTTTGGTTACGCAAACGGTGCCGGAAAAAAGTAGAATTAAAAGGCAATGATTAATAAAACCACATGTTTATGTGATTGCTTTGGATGAATAAGTAAGATAGTTTCATCTAACAATGCGGGGGCATTCTTAATTCAGACCTCCTGATGCCAAGTAAACAAGAGTTAGACTGTTTTGAATATAATGGTTAAATCTGCTTGGGGGTAAATGGTTTTTGTTTCGTTCATTTGATCACATAATTTTTTTAGTA
>JBBPZJ010000453.1:0-8617 GCA_038199395.1 Chitinophagales bacterium | reverse complement strand
GGGCACAAAGGTACCGTTGCGCTTTCTTATACTTTATACGGAGATTATGCTGACGGCACCTACGCTAGTATCGATATTTCCGGATATCATTTGAATATGCCTGCTTCTTTTATGTGGGTGAAAGGTTTGGAAAAAGCTCCCATAACTATTCATTTTTCTGTACCTGTTGCTATGTGGAAAATTGCTACGCAGCTAAAACCAACCGCTGACCCGTACACATTTACTGCACCTGACTTACAATATTTTATGGATGCGCCTACTAAAGTTGGCAACCTGCACATGCGTGAGTGGATGGTGACAAATACAGATAATAAACAGTACAGGTTTCGCCTCGCTTTAGAAGCAGAAGGCAGTGAAAGTTTGGTAGATAGTTTTACAGAAAAAATAAAAAGAATTGTAATAGCTGCAAAGAATGTGTTTGGAGAGTTGCCCGCATACGATTATGGCTCATACACCTTTATCGCCAGTATAAACCCGTTTGTACATGGTGATGGAATGGAACATCGCAACTCGACGATGATCACGATTCCTGCAGATTTTGATGGCGGTGATGATCTTTTAGGTGTATTTGCTCATGAATTTTTTCATTGCTGGAATGTAGAACGCATAAGACCGAAAAGCCTTGAACCTTTTAATTTTGAAAAGAGCAATATGAGCGAAGCGCTTTGGGTGGCTGAAGGTTTCACGCAATATTATGGAAGCCTGTTACGGGCACGTGCCGGCTTGCTTTCTGATAGTGATTTCATTAGTAATATGGCTGGTCTTGTAAATGCAAAGTCTAATACGCCCGGCGGTATTTTCTACACACCGATAGAAAATAGTCAACGTGCTGTTTTTGTTGACGCAGGTGTTTCGGTCGATCGCACCAATTATCCCAATATGTACACTTCTTATTATACTTACGGCGGTGCCATCGCCCTTGCGCTTGATTTGGAATTGCGTAACCGTTTCAATAAAACACAGGATGATGTAATGCGTGAGCTCTGGAAAAAACATGGCAAATCTGAAATTCCTTATACCCTCTCAGATGTACAAAAAGCGCTGGCAACCGTTACGAATACTGCTTATGCCGCCGACTTTTTTACAAAGTATGTGCATGGTCACGAACCAATAGATTATAAAAACTTATTTTCTGCAGCAGGTTATTCACTTGGCCCGGTTAATCCCGGTAAACCTTCACTTGGCCGCATTGGTTTAGACAGCACTGAAAATGGTGTAATCATTATAAGAAATACTATTCGCAACACACCTTTGTACAATGCAGGGTTAGATGTAGCTGACGTGATTGTTAACATAGATGGGAAAAAGCCAACAGGACCCAGTGATATCAATAATATAGTAAGCAAACACAAAACAGGAGATAAACTGCCTGTTACTTATTTACATCATCAAAATACGATGACTACAACTCTTACTTTATCAGACGACCCGTATATAAAAATTGAAAAGCAATCTTCTGCAGAAGATGCAAAGCAACAATTCAGGAAACAATGGTACGGCAGCAATTAATCTTTCTTTTTTTCCATTCCCCAATTTTTTATCCTTCCTCGTTCGCTCGCCGCTTCAGTTTTCATTTTATTTCTTTGATGGCAAATCATTCTTACCGAAAAAAATTGGGTGAAACATAGCAGAGCCTCTGTTTGAAATACGCAAAACATTTTCATTTAAAGCTTAAGTGAAAAGACTTACTTGCCCGCTACTTTTTGTTTTCTTGCAACATCGATAGCATCTAACAGCCCATCCTGAAAAGCATCTTCTGTTAGTTGCCAAAACATAATGCCGCTTAGTTTTTTATCTATTACATACTGTATTTTTGATTGCACAGAACGCTTATCGTCATAAGTAACAAAAATCTTTTGTGCCGGATTGTATAAGTAAGGTGCTTTTGCCTGGTCGTCCCAGAAATAGTTAAATCCTTGCGCAGGGCTATATTGGTTTGCAATATTTTTATACTGAACAGCAGATTTGAACTTCGCAGGCTGGTACAATCCATTAGCAGTGTCAGGAACATTTTCCCAAATTTTTCCGTAAAAGGCAGCGCCAATAACAATCTTATCAGAAGGAATGCCGAGGTTGAGTAAATATTGTACAGCATAATCAGTAGAAATGGGTTGTTGGGGTGTTGAATACAACAAAGTATGATGAGCAGTATTTGGTGTTCCCTGTCCGGCAAGATCATACGACATCAGGTTAACCCGATCTGCTTTTTTCATTACTTTTTTCCATTCCATGCCCGATTCCATCACTCTTTTCGATACTCCTGCAGCAAAGCTCAGCTCTGCATCTTTGCCCAAAGAACGTCGTAAAAATTTTACCAACCTCGTAAAATGTTTCTTGTCGTCCGGCGTGTACTTATGGCCGGGAAAACCAGACACTGCGGGGTATTCCCAATCGAGATCTATTCCATCAGTTTTAAAGTATTCGGTTAGTTCCTTAAAACCCTTTGCAAATTGTTTGCTATCTTTTCGTGAGGCAAAAACATCAGAACAAGTTTCGCAACCACCCCACCCTCCAAGAGAAAGCACCACTTTTAGTGAGGGATGTAGACTTTTCATCGCTACCATTTTTTGAATAGTAGCGGTGTCTCGTGCGTTTCTTATATGAAACTGATTGCCTTGTAGTCTGCCGAAACTGAAAATAATTTCATCCATTTTTTTTACATCGAAAGAATCTAATGTCTCAGGATTACCGAAATAATAAGCTATGACCTTAACGTTATTTGCCTGTGAAAAGACTGCAGGTGAAAAAACAGAAAGCATCAATAACAGGCAAGCAATCTTAATTTTACCATTCATGGAAGGAGTATTAGTTAAAGGAAAATTGAATATAAAAATTTCCCGAATTAATTCATCAAAAAGCAATCAAATTATCTTATTTAGCTGAAATGCGCAAGTGATGTTTGCCGTCACTTCTTTTGTTTCTCTTTCCATCATTTTGCCACGACTTACGTATTCACTGCACAATTATCTTTCCTTTTATCACATATAATAACACAAATGACTAATTTGCTGCTTTAAAAATTACATATGAAAAAACATTTTCTACCGGTTATTCTTTTGTCATTCACCAGCGCACTTGTGTCGGCGCAAGCTAAACATGAAGACACAGAGTTTTACACGCCCGTTCCTCCAGTGGTTACTCCGGCAGCAGCTAATCTTGCAGCGCCTCCAAAAGACGCTGTTGTTTTATTTGATGGCAAAAGTCTTGACAACTGGGTTACAACAAACGATACAATGAAAGCCGCTACATGGGATGTAGCAGGCGGCGTTATGACAGTTAACAAAACAGGTGGAAATATTCAAACCAAACAATCTTTTCAGGATTACCAGTTGCATATCGAATGGAAAATTCCTACAAACATTACCGGAACCAGTCAGGCACGCGGTAACAGCGGTTTGTTTCTTGCTTCGATAGGTAAAGGAGATGCAGGTTATGAATTACAAATAATGGATAGCTATAATAATCCAACTTACGTAAACGGCCAGGCAGGAAGTATTTATAAGCAATTTGCTCCTTTGGTAAATCCAAATCTTCCTCCCGGACAGTGGCAGTCATACGACGTTGCCTGGAAAGCTCCACGTTTTAACCAGGACGGTACTTTGCAAAGTCCAGCCAGGGTAACTGTTTATTTTAATGGAATCCTGGTGCAAAATAATGTAGAATTAAAAGGACCGACCCTCTATGTGGGACAACCATCGTATAAAGCACACAATGCTGCAAATCCCGTAAAACTGCAGGCGCACGGAGATAAAAGTGAACCGATTAGCTTTAGAAATATTTGGATAAGGCCAGCTTAGCAGGAATCTGAAACATTTATGAATGTACAGCCTCAAAAATACATTATGTGTTTTTGAGGCTTTTTCTTTTATGGTATGCCTGGCTTTTGTTACCAGTAGTTGCCTGAGGACTTGCTTTATAAAGAAATGCTCTTTGTTCAGATGTGCCTATTACAAATTTTCTAGCCAAGAGAAACAAGAAGTAAACAAAAAAGGGCGCAGTTACCACATCAATGGTATAATGAATATGTTGCAAAAGCAGTGAAATACCAACAACAATTGTTGCAATTAAAGCCGCTATTTTTTCACTCTTCTTTCTTAAAATAAGATAGGCAAGAAAGACAGAAGCAGTATGACCTGAATAAAATAGATCTTTCGTTATTCCATCAGGACCGTAAAACTGAAGTAAAATAGGATCAACAAGTGAAACAAGCCCAACCGGAGGTTCTAACGAAACATAATAATTTGTCAACAGGCGCGAAACACTAACAAAAAGAGTTGCCCATAAATAAAGCAAAAACAGGTACGGAGATTTAGCAGCCCTGAAAATGGTGAAAATAACTGTTATATAAAGTAAGGCAAAAATAACAGCAGACATGTTGACCGGATGCAAAATGGCTAGCACAAAATCGTGCCATAATACTCCTTGTTTTTCTTGTATCATCGCAAAGAAATGTGGCAGGTAAAGAAGCACCCCGATATAAAGAATCCACCCTACTATTAGCTTCTTTCGATATGTCGGTGAAGCCCAAGCTTCGCTCCAGGACACTTCAAAAATGTTTCTTACTTCTTTTTCAATCATTTCTAACGTTTATATTCTTGTCTGCACAATTGATTTAATGGCTGTAAAAACGATACTAACCCGATTTTGCAGATGCAAATTTCATTATATCTTTTAGGAATCAGCACTTTAGAAGAACTATTAACACTTTTTAAAGCAGGCAAAATTACGCTCTAACGATAAATTATAAAACAAAACTTTAAGTGCTGCTGTATAGAAAATTATATCTGCTGCTTATTTCTTTTAAAGAAAGAGGAGATGCGTTCTCGATTTTTATTAAAGCGATAAAAATATCACACGGCCTTTATTTTTATCCTTCTGCTGAAATTTTAATTAGTGATTATAAAATTGCATAGCCAAATTTATATAATAGAAGAAAAGTTTAGAATATTTTTCTTGTAATATACGTTTTTATGCTTGCTAGAATTACCCACTATACTTTGCAAATTGATACCTGGCAAGCAGCCTACCTGAAAAAAACAGTTATCGGAGCAGCTCTCTACTAAATCTCATACTAAATAAGTACATGAAGATCGTTAACGAAGTAAATGGCTATAATAATACATTTGAAAGCGCCACAAGGGTTTTTAATTCTGACATTACCACCATTCGCGACCACATTCAACAACTGTTAGTGTTAGAGTCTTTGCAAGAAAAAGAAAAGGCATTTGAAGCTGCGAGACGTGAATTAGAAACAGATCTGCAGGCTTTAGCAATGCTTATTAAACCACAGGAAGAAATGGCAGTATAAACAATGTTTAAGTATCATAGCTACCCCCATTGTCTCTTATTGCAACAAATTCCCAGGTAATTAACTCACTTCTTTTGAGCCAAAACTTTTTAAAGGGAGGTAGAACTCAACTTTTCCCCTTATCCTTTACTGGCATAGTTCTTACTAGTATTTTGTAAAAAATATAACTATGCTACAAATAATGAAAGATGTACCTGATAATGTTGTGGGCGTTCGAGCTTTGGGCAATGTTACAGAACAGGATTATAAACAATCAATAGCTCCGGCACTTGAAAATGCATCGAAGCAATTTGGAGAAATTAATCTTTTAATGATTTTTGAAACAGACTTAAGCAACTTTACCTATGGAGCATGGATGCAGGATGCAAAAATGAGTTTAAAGCATTTTGCAAAATGGAATAAAATAGCAATTGTTAGCGATCAAAAGATTGTTGAAAAGCTTACTCACCTGTTCACCTTTATTTCACCTGCTGAAGCAAAAGGCTTCCCTTTGTCTGATGTAGAAATAGCTAAGATTTGGGTTAGTGCTTCAAAACAAGCAACAGGAAAACCGTCTTAATTTCACTATCGGTAAATTAGCAGTCCATTAGCAAATAGCGGTCTGAATGATGTTAAAAGCTTAAGGGCCGTCGAATAAGAAAGCCCCTTTTACCAATGGGTAAAAAGGGCTTATCATCATTTTCGCTTTTTTGCTTTAGATTCAAAAGGATTGAACCTCTGCTTCACTATTTCTAAACACTACCACTCCATCAAACACATCTACCAAAACTGGTTTACTTTTGTCAATGTCTCCTGCTAGTATCCTCTTGCTCAAAGGATTAACAACTTCTTTTTGTATCAATCTTTTTAAAGGACGTGCACCGAATTGAGGATTGTAACCGTTCTCAGCCAGGTAGTCTAAAGCATAATCGCTGAAGTTAAGCTGGATGCCCGCATTTTGTTCAACCAGCTTTTTTAGGTTGTTAAGTTGTATCCGAATAATACCCTTAATTTCTTTCCTCATTAAAGGCTGAAACATAATTACCTCATCTATCCGGTTCAAAAACTCAGGACGTATGGTTTGTTTCAGCAATGTCATTACGTCCTCCTTTGTCTTTTCAACAACCTCATCTTTATTAAACTCATCTACATTCTCGAAAGCTTCCTGGATAATCTGACTTCCCATGTTGCTGGTCATCACTATAATGGTGTTCTTAAAGTTTACTGTACGACCCTTATTGTCAGTTAACCGACCATCATCCAGCACCTGTAACAGCACATTAAATACATCAGGATGCGCCTTTTCAATCTCATCCAGTAATATCACGCTATAGGGTTTACGGCGAACAGCTTCAGTTAATTGACCCCCTTCGTCATATCCAACATATCCCGGAGGTGCACCAACCAAACGACTTACTGTATGCTTTTCCTGGTATTCGCTCATGTCTATCCTTGTCATCATAGCCTCGTCATCGAACAGGTAGTCTGCCAATGCTTTAGCCAGCTCTGTTTTACCCACCCCGGTTGTACCAAGAAATATAAATGATCCAATTGGTTTTTTAGGATCCTGCAGACCGGCCCTGCTTCTTCGAATAGCATCAGAAACTGCTTCTATCGCCTCATCCTGGCCTACAACTCTCTTATGCAATTCATCTTCAAGATGTAACAATTTTTCCCTTTCACTCTGGACCATTTTCGCAACAGGGATTCCGGTTGCTCTGGCTACATTTTCTGCAATGTCCTCAGCATCAACCTCTTCTTTAAGAAGACGCTTATTTTCATTTATCTCTTCCAGCTTTTCAGAATACTCCGCTATTATTTTTTCCTGCTCCTGCACTTTTCCGTACCTGATTTCCGCTACCCTTCCGTACTCACCATTACGTTCTGCCTGTTCGGCTTGTTGTTTCAGGTTTTCTATTTCAGACTTTGCTGTCTGTATTTTCTCAACGATTTCTTTTTCCTGTTGCCATTTTGCTCTAAGGGTATCTCTGTCAAGACTTAATGTACTAATGTCTAAAGAAAGTTGTTTCAACTTTTCTGCGTCGTTTTCACGCTTTATAGCCTCACGTTCTATTTCCAGTTGCCTGATCTTTCTTTCCAGCTCATCAAGTTCTTCGGGCATACTATTCATTTCCAGGCGAAGTTTCGCTGCGCTTTCATCTATCAGGTCAATCGCCTTATCCGGCAAAAACCGATCGGTGATATAACGGCTTGACAGTTCAACTGCTGCAATAATTGCTTCGTCTTTTATCCGCACGTGATGGTGGGTTTCGTAACGGTCTTTTAAACCACGTAAGATTGAAATTGCATCTTCTACGTTCGGCTCATCTATCATCACCTTTTGGAAGCGTCGTTCGAGAGCCTTGTCTTTCTCGAAATACTTCTGGTACTCAGCAAGTGTGGTTGCACCTATGGCACGCAACTCACCTCTTGCCAACGCAGGTTTCAAAATATTCGCTGCGTCCATAGCGCCCTCACCTCCACCAGCACCTATTAATGTATGAATTTCATCTATAAAAAGGACGATCTCACCATCACTTTCTGCTACTTCTTTAACTACGCTCTTCAAACGTTCCTCAAACTCACCCTTGTATTTAGCCCCGGCGATAAGTTGCCCCATATCAAGAGCAAAGATTATTTTGCTTTTTAGATTTTCAGGAACATCTCCGTTCACAATACGATGTGCCAGCCCTTCAGCAATCGCTGTTTTACCCACCCCAGGCTCACCGACCAGTATCGGGTTATTTTTGCTTCTGCGAGAAAGAATATGCAATGTTCTTCTGATCTCTTCATCCCGGCCAATAACCGGGTCAAGTTTACCATCACGAGCCATGTCGTTAAGGTTACGTGCATATTTCTGCAAAGCATTGAACTGCTGAGAAGAAGTTTGAGAATTTACAGTTGAGCCTTTACGAAGATCAAGGATAGCAGCTTTCACACCTTTTTCGGTAGCTCCGGCATCCTTTAGTAAACTTGCCACATCATCATTGCCTTGAATTAGTGCAAGTAACAGATGCTCAACGCTTACAAACTCATCTTTAAAAGTTTTCAATAAGCCATTTGCACGTAAAAGCACATTGTTTAGTTCACGGCCAATGCTTTGACCTGGCTCAGAGCCTGACACCTTTGGCAGCTTATTGATGGATTCCTCTACTTTCGTTTTTACAAAAGAAACATTCACATTGTTCTTTTTGAGCAAGTACTCTACAGGACTGTCCTCATCATCGAGCAAAGCCTTTAACAAATGGTTCGTTTCAATATTTGGGTTTCCATTATTAAATGCTGATTGCTGTGCATGTTGGATGATCTCCTGAGACTTAATGGTATAAT
>JBBPZJ010000452.1:0-8809 GCA_038199395.1 Chitinophagales bacterium | reverse complement strand
TAAAAAAATTATGTGATCAAATGAACGAAACAAAAACCATTTACCCCCAAGCAGATTTAACCATTATATTCAAAACAGTCTAACTCTTGTTTACTTGGCATCAGGAGGTCTGAATTTATACGGGATGATAAAAGACGGTGTCTGCCGGTCAGTTCCATCGAGAATATAATTATTTTCATTGATGGTGACATAAGCCACTACTTTATCAAATTGGCTTACGTATGGATACGTGGAGTCTACTTTTCCAAAATCACGTTCACTTACCAATAAGGGATGAACTGTAAGACCAGCCGATTTTAATAAATTAATAAGAATTAGGTTTATCTCTCCGCTGGCGCCAGTCTTCTTTTCCCAAACACCCTTTACACCTTCATCAGCATATTTTGAATAGATGTGATTCCAGTTAAAACGAGACTTAACGAAATCATGTATTCTCCTCATTCTCGTGAACGTGTCTGCCTCTTTTGCCCATTCTTGTTGCAATGCTTCAGAGCCTGCTAAAGTTTTGTCTATCTGATTTCCAAAATAAGGTTCTTTGCATAGTTCAGTTGCCAGAGATTGCCAGGTGGTAGCATAACTGGTGGTGGTTGAAGTGGCTGCATAACCAGATCCCTCAACCTTCTTATAACCCGAAAACTGAAATTTAATTCTTTGAAGATAATCCCGGGGTGCACCCATGTATGCCTCTTCTCTCAAACCGGGAATGTTGCTCATTTCAAATAAAACAGATCCTTCTTCTTTGCTCCTGTTTACTGTAATGGGCATCTCAGGGCTTTTATAAACTGTATAAGCAAATTCAGCATTGGGTACTATTGTGAGATGGTAGGAACTTAATACCACGGGGATATCCTTTTGAAATGTCCAGTCCTGTAAACCACCATAGTGTTCCATTTTCCCTTCATACCTGTATTCTATTATACTGCCGACTTTAACGTTAGGCAGAGCAAAACTTATTTCAGAAAAATACTTATTAAGCTTCTTCTTGTAAATAGACTTTCTGTCAAGCTTGCTCCGCACTTCTTTATTTTGTGTATCGAAACTCAACACAGCAGCATCAATGGCAGTAATAGTTTCAAAATCTCCATCGCTGTAATAACGAAGATGTATGTCTCCTCTCTCAATACCCCGCTCTTTTAATATCTTAAATCGAACTCTTCTTTCCGTAATTAGGTTGTGCATATCATTGTAGTACGACTTAGCCCGATCAAAAAATACAATAGCATCTGCATCTTTATCAAATTCACATTCTTTCAAATCGATTTCTTCGCCCGTAAAAACACCAAAATCAGTTATTTGATTTTGTGCCTGTGTCGATTGAAACAATAAAAGAAAATAAACGAAACAGGGTAAAATTTGTAGCCTAAGCATTTGTGATATTTATGGATGGATTTAAAATAGAAGACGTAATAACCGTTTATTATAGTACCCACAACCTTTCCTGGAGCATTAAAAAAAGGCTATAGGTATAATAACGGTTATATGATTGAAATTATTTCCTGATGAGAATATTTGTAACTCATATGACATCAACAACGCTGATTATTATTCAGTCTGGATGATAGGCTAATCTTGTGGAAAGCTAAAAATAGCTGGCATAAAAATTTATCCCATATTATAACCTTTAATCGATTATTTATGAAAAAAAATGTATTTATGCTTGCGCTTGCAATGACGGTAGGCGCATCTGTCGCAAATGCTCAAGTTCAGAGAGGAAATGTTCTTGTGGGTGGTGATATCGCCAACTTTAATGTAGGCCTTGATCAAGGTTCTGTATTTAATGTGGATATCAGTCCCAAAGCCGCATGGTTTATTAAGGATAATACTGCCCTTGGTGCTTATCTTAACTTAGGCTACCAAACAGCAAAAGGAAAAGGGTCAGACTTTATTTACGGAGTAGGCGCTCTTGTACGTCAATATGCAGGTAGCAATGTAGTTTCTCCTGTAAGACACACCCGTTTGTTTGTTGAGGCTAATGTAGGTATTGATGGAATAAATCATTCTGCTTCAAGCACCAATACCACTACGAATGGACTGGGATTGGGGATTGGACCGGGCCTTGCTTATTTTATAACCCCAAATGTTGGTCTTGAAGGTCTGCTTATGTATCGAGGTATATTGGGTTTTGGTACGAGGGCAACAAGCGGCAATTTAAACCTTAATGTAGGTTTTCAAATCTATTTACCGGGAAGGACGATTAGGAATGCAGCAACAAATCAGCAATAGTCAGGATATGTTGCCAGGACAACCATTATCTCTATATCAAATAAGGTTGGTTGTATTATTGTCAACGGTAGTTGCCTCGATGTTTCTTTGCAAACATTTATAATAGAAACATTGAGGTGACTTTATTTTTTATTTGTAAGCACAACTTTATTTAAGCAACTTCCCCAGCATTTCATACAATGCCTCTCCTCTTAGATTTCGGGCAATTATTTTTCCGGAGGGATCTAACAGCATGTTTGCAGGAATACTATTTATTCTATATAACTGAGCAACTTCATTTTGCCAGTACTTAAGGTCACTTACGTGTGTCCACGTTAGGTTGTCTGCTTGAATTGCCTGCTTCCATCTATCTTTATTCTGATCAAGAGATACACTCAGAATAGTAAAGTTTTTATCTTTAAATGCATTGTAAGCAGCAACAACTGCAGGGTTTTCATTGCGGCAAGGCCCACACCAACTGGCCCAAAAATCTACAAGTACATATTTACCTTTAAAAGAAGAAAGCGAAACAGGGTTATTTGCCGTATCGTTTTGAGTAAACTCAATCGCTTGAGTGCCCTCCGCCCCTATTTTACTTGACGCTATGTATTTGGCTATTTCCCTTCCATAAAAAGTTTCTTTTGCAACTGAGTTCAAAGCATTATAACGTTTTTCGAGAACGGCTGCGTCATTTGCAATCGGACTGGTAACGTACACGATAAATGAAGTTACAGGAGATGCAGGTTTATTCTTAATGAACAAATCGACTTCGTCCAGAACCTTTTGTTTCGTTTTTTCGAAGACCTTTACCAGCGAGTCTCTTTTTGCACCTTCGCCAGTTTTATTGGCGACTGCCACTACCTTATCAAGTTTCTCCTTTAACGGATCAAATTTAGACTTATAATACTGGTAATCGGCAGTGGCAGCAGAGCCGGTTACCGCTACTTTTTTGAGTGATTTTACATCGCCGCTTACAGTCAGATTAGCAGGGGTCAAAAAAACCTCAGCAGTCTCTGAAAAGCCTATGAATGATAGTTGATAAATATCTCCATGTAATATTTTTCCAAAAAGAGTAAATTTTTCTTTTTTAGCATAACCAGTTGCAAGAACTTCAGCAGTCTGACCAGGATGGGCAAGAAACACCATAGTACTGTCAGGTAAACCTGTGATGCTGCCGGTAATGGTGAAATCACCTGCTTTAATTGCATTGTTTGAATTTTGGGCAAAAACAAGGCAAGGAAATAAGATTAGTGCAAGTAAAAGTTTCATACTACTTGGAATGGCGCTTTTGTAAAATTTGGACAACATCTTGCAATTTATAGCCTTTTGCGTTAAGTAAAATCAAATAATGGAAGAGTAAATCAGCAGATTCGTCTAAAAATAACTCCTCATTATCATCTTTTGCTTCGATAACTAATTCGACTGCTTCCTCTCCTACTTTTTGAGCAATTTTATTAATTCCTTTTTTAAATAGTGAGGCGACATACGATTTATCAGGTGTTAGTAATTTCCTCTGCTCTATCACCTTTTCGAGATAAGTCAAAAAATCATCAGAACGGTTCGCTTCATTAAAACAGGTATCTGCACCAGTATGACAAACAGGTCCAACGGGAGCCGCTTTAATCAATATTGTGTCATTATCACAATCCGTCGACAACGACTTTACATGTAGAAAATTTCCGCTCTCCTCTCCCTTTGTCCAAAGTCTTTTTTTAGTCCGGCTATAAAACGTCACTTTGCCAATTTCATTTGTTTTAGCCAGTGCATCTTCATTCATAAAGCCCAACATTAGTACCTTATTTGTTTCATGATCCTGTACAATAACCGGAACTAAACCGTCGCTATATTTTGCAAAATCTATATTCACGTATTTTATTTTTGGTAGTGAGCATTTGTAATTCTGTTGTTCGCCCGTTGCGTCGCACCCTTGTACCACATCTTTATATTCATCTTTTAAAACGCAAGAGAAGTAATTGGCAGGAAAACTACATTCTAACCGAAATCCCATTATTCTTTAAATAACCTTTTAATTCACTTATGGCAATTTCTTTAAAATGAAAAATGCTTGCTGCCAACGCAGCATCAGCCTTGCCTTGTTGAAACACATCTGTGAAATGTTCCATTGTGCCGCCGCCCCCGGAAGCAATAACAGGCACAGGCAAATTAACCGAAAGCGTTTTGGTTATATCTAAAGCAAATCCTTTTTTGGTGCCGTCATTATTCATTGATGTAAGTAAAATCTCTCCTGCCCCCCGTTCAACCGCTTCCTTTGCCCAGTTAAAGCATTTGGTATCAGTTTTAGTTCTTCCTCCATTTAAGTACACATACCATTCACCATCTTCTTCCTGCTTTGTATCGATTGCCAGGACCACACACTGCGAACCAAATTCTTTAGAAAGCTCATTTAACAACTTAGGATTTTTGAAAGCGGCTGTGTTTACCGAGATTTTATCTGCGCCGTTTGCCAGTAATATGCTAACATCCCCGACACTTCCTATTCCACCCCCGACTGTAAAAGGAATATTAATTTTATGCGCAATGCGATGTACGAGTTGACTTAAAGTTTTACGTTTTTCAACTGTAGCAGTTATATCGAGAAATACCAGTTCGTCTGCACCCTGTTGTGCATATAACGCACCAAGTTCAACCGGGTCACCTGCATCTCTTATATTTTCGAAGTTGATACCTTTTACGGTGCGACCGTCTTTGATATCAAGGCAGGGAATAATTCGTTTTGTTAGCATTATTCTTTACTTCTTTTGTTTTTGAGCAGTTGTTCCGCATTCTTCATTCGCTCTTCCTGCAACCTCTTTCTATTTGCTGTCTGTTCCCCATAATACCGCTCAATAGTACTTATAATAATTTTTTTTGCTGAGGGCCAGTCCATCTCCTTCAACAATACGGGATTTAAGCTATTATCAGCAAAATGAACAGATGTAAGGGCTTGTATAACCATCAATTTGTCTAAAAAAGGATATTTTTTAGAAAAAAGATTAAATAAATGCTGAAAGGTATAATTCTGGAAAAGAAAAGCTATATCATAATAATCTTTTTTTTCCTTGCGATTAGTAACTGCTTCAAGTTTCATTGCTCCAATCTCTTCCAAATTCATTAGCCTTAAATTGTCTTCTTCAAGTGCAGGTAGAACAAAGGGTGTACTCCAGTTAAAAATATCAGTTTTAATATCATTAATTATACAGGTAAACCCATTTTGATTTGCCCAGGTAATTGTAAAGTCTTTAAAAACCGTTTGCAGTACAACCTGTAGATGATGTTTGTCAAAAGACTGATCAGTGAATAGGTCAATATCAACGGATGTTCTATGACCTATTTGTAATGCAAGAGATGTTCCTCCAACTAACCTGAAAGACTTCAGCTCATCTAACTGCATCAACTTGTTTAAGACATTTTTTACACCTTGTGATATTGTCTGGTAGTGCAACATTTAAATGAAGAAGGGGAAATATGAAACATGTTTGAAGCAAATGCAATCGTTTTCTCCATAAGGTAAGCAGCGGTAACGAGAGCTTTGCTAACTTTCTTACTACCATAAAAAGCAGAGACTTCAATAATATCTTCCCAGCTTCCTCTTTCAAAAACTCTTACAATTATTGCATCTGCCTGTTTTTCAAAATCTAAACTATTGATGTCAACATCCCAAAAAGCACGCTTAGATAAATGAATGATATCGTTATGCTTTACCATACACAAATTTACAATTATCCTTGCATCTTTTTCAACTCAAATAATTTTATCCTTCCTTCATAAATCGCTTTCCCGATTATCACCCCTTTACAACCGATTTCCTGCAATTGATCAACATCTTGTAACGAACTTACACCGCCGCTGGCTATAAAATGAAGGTTTGGAAATTTTGAAATGATGTTTTTATATAAATCAATGGAAGGCCCTTCCATTTTGCCATCTTTGCTAACATCAGTACAAAAGATTTGTTGAACTCCTTTACTAATATACTTTTCAATAAAATCATAAATCCATATGTCTGTAGTCTCCAGCCATCCACCCACGGCTATTTTCTCATCTTTTACATCAGCGCCTAAAATGAACTTTTCAGCGCCGAACTGTTCAAGCCAGGCAGTAAATACAGTTTCATCTTTTACAGCAATACTTCCCACTGTGGCATAAGCAGCGCCACTTTCTAAAACAATACTTACATCTTTATCGGTTTTTATTCCACCTCCAAAATCTACTACCAGTTTTGTTTTACCGGCGATAGACTCCAGTACTTTCCAGTTCTTAACTGCACCTGCTTTGGCTCCATCCAGATCAACGAGGTGAAGTCTCATTATTTCTGCATCCTCAAATTGCTTTGCAACATCTAAAGGATTTTTATGATAAACAGTCTTTTTTGAATAATCTCCCTGTGTCAACCGAACACATTTCCCATCTATTACGTCTATTGCCGGTATTATCTGAAGCCCCCCCGCCCCTAAAGGGGTGCTTGTAACACCAGAAGCTTTTTGTTTAGCGTTTTCAATTTCTTTTCTAATTTCTTTTAGCACCATCGATATATTGTTAAAAAGTATTTTATTGTTAAACCGAAGAATTTTTATTCCTAATTCTTTTAAGTGACCTTCTCTTATAGCATCGTTTCTTTTAACTTCTTCGACATCATGAATACTTCCGTCTAATTCTATTCCCACCTTAAGTTCATGGCAGTAAAAATCTAAAACATACAAAAAAGCGGGGTGTTGTCTACGAAACTTTACACCTAATTGCCCGCCTTTCAAATAATTCCAAAGCAAATCTTCAGCTTCAGTTGAGTTGTTTCTCAACTCTTCTGCTTTATGAAAGAGCAAATTATTCGCTCCGTAAAACATCTCTTTTCGCACTTCCTAATTTTTTTAAAATATTTTCTTTCTCTCTCCACCCTTGGGGCCGGGCTACAATTCAATAAAATTTTTTAATATTCTTTCCCCGGCAGCCGCACTTTTTTCAGCATGAAACTGGACACCATAAAAATTCTCCTTATGCAATGCGGAACTATAAGGTTGAATGTAATCTGTGACTGCGATCGTACTTTTATTTAGAGGCACATAATAACCATGAACAAAATAACAATATTCCTCATTTACCCCTTTCATCAGATCAGAACTAACATCATATATTTTATTCCATCCCATTTGTGGTACTTTATAGCTCCCCTTTAGGGGCGGGGGGGCAAACTTTAGTACCTGCTCTTCAAAAATCCCTAAACATTGCGTATCATTTTCTTCACTGTAAGCACACATCAATTGCATTCCAAGACAAACACCAAGAACAGGTTGCTTCAAATCTTTTATAACCTTATCAAGGTTTCGTGCCTTTAAATAATTCATTGCTGTACTCGCCTCACCCACTCCAGGAAAAATCACTTTATCCGCTGACTGAAGTTGTTCAATATCATCGGTAACCACTGCCTGCACCCCTATTCTTTCCAGTGCAAATAACACTGATTGAATATTGCCGGCATTGTATTTAACTATTTTAAGATTCATCATCTTCAAGATTTGTAAGGGTATTTTCTATCAATCCATAATTTCCTGCGACTGCCTCGAACTCTTCACATCTTTTGCTAAAAATCTTTTCAAGCTTGTTATCATAAATCATATCTAATATTTCAGGATAAGTGCCGGAAACGGTACGGGTTACGCCTGAGAACTCCAATCCCCAACGTTCAAGAAACTCTACACATAGTTCAACTTTATATAGCATTAAATCTATTATATCTGTTTTGTGGACAGAGACAGACGTAAATTCACGAATGATTTTATTTACAGATGCTATATCTGGCTTTATATCTCTACCTGATTTTAGAATAAGTCTGGCTAGTTTAGCTTTGCAATTTTTCAGCAGTTCTCCTTTATCACTTCCTAATTCAGAAGCATAATAATCTTTTACAAATTTAAATTTGCTATAAAGCTTGTTTATTTCTTTAATAAGTTCTTCTTTTGAAAGCTCTTTTAAATACTTATTTAATTCTCTGCTTCCAGCCATAAATTATGATAAAACTGTTTGTAAAAATTCTCTTGTTGAAACATTGATGTCTTGTCCATTTCCCAAAGCTTTAATATACGCACTGCCTATTATTGCTCCATTCGTATACTTACATGCCGCTTCGAATGTTGGCCTGTCTTTTATACCAAAGCCAACAAGAATAGGATTTTTTAGCTTCATATCGTGCAGCTTTTTAAAATATGATTCCTGCTCGCTAATGTCTTTATTGTTGCCTGTTGTAGAAGATGACGATACTGCATATAAAAACCCAGTACTGAGTTTATCAATTTTTGCAAGTCTTTCTTCCTTCGTCTCAGGAGTGACAAGGAAAATAAGGTTAAGGTTATACTTTTTTATAATCTCGCTGTATTCGCTCTCATATTCATACATAGGCAAGTCAGGAAGAATGAGGCCATCGACGCCAACCTCAGCAGCTTTTGCACAAAACTTCTCAAAACCATACTGCATCACAGGATTCATATAGCCCATAAGAATAACAGGTATAGCCCCAACCCCTAAAGGGGAGTTAGGATTGCGCATGTCTTTCAATTGTTCAAATAAGATTGAGATTGTCATTCCATTTTTTAATGCAACTGCACCGCTTTGCTGT
>JBBPZJ010000451.1:0-4028 GCA_038199395.1 Chitinophagales bacterium | reverse complement strand
TTTTGCCGATTAAATAAATCAATCTGGCGATCCAGTTCCTCGGCATGCTGCTCCAGTTCTTTTTTTGCGGCCTTTAGTTCTACGTTTTCGTTTAACGCTTTTTCAGCTGATTTTTTTGCTGCAATAATCTCCTCTTCAAATTTTTTTCGTTTGCTTACACTAATGCCTGCAAAGTGAAAACTGATTTGTCCATTCTCTTCTATTCGTTCAGCATTGATAAGCATCGGCACATGATTGCCGTCTTTCGACTTCAATGTGATGTAAATTTCTTCAGCATGCCCCTTCAACTGCAGCAGGGGGTAAAAATGCGTTTGTTGAAAAATACGGGTGCTTAAGGTAAAGATGCTTTCCAGCTTTTGTCCTGCCAGTTCTTCTCTGGTATAATTAAGATATCGGCACAAAGCATCATTCGCACAAACTATATTTCCATCAGCAGAGGCAGAAAAATAAACGCAGGGAATATGGTTGAATAAATCCTGCATTAGGGTTTTGGTTGCAAAAACTCCTTCATCAGCTTAATAACTTCTTCGGGATGACTCATGTGCGGGCAATGCCCGGTTGCCTTCATCACGCGCAGCTTGCTATAAGGCAGGTGTTTGTCCAAATAATCACCTACTTCAAGTGGTGCAATCATATCTTCGGAGCTCTGAAGCACTAAAGTATCCAGTTTATTATACTTTAAATCCTGCCGATTGTCGCTAAAAAAGGTTGTTTCTGCAAAACGGCGGGCAATTACCGGGTCTGTAGAGCAGAAGCTTTGTGTTAGTTCCTCTCCTAAATCTGGTTGGTCGGAATTTGCCATAACGTTAGGTGCAAGAAAATTGGCCCAGCCGATGTAGTTTTTATCCATCATGTCTAACAGTCCTTCGATATCTGTTCGCTCAAATCCACCTACATAGTCACCATCATTGATGTAACTGGGCGACGGACTTACCATAACCATCTTGCTGAAATAATTTAGTTGTTCATTAGCTGCCAGAAGACCCACCATAGCGCTAACCGAGTGACCGACAAAAATCACATTTCGAAGCTGAAGCTCTCCGCAAATCTCTAACAAATCTTGTGCATAACCGGACAGGGTGGCATAGCGATCAGCGTTATAAGCTAAAATTTCTGATTTACCCGCACCAACATAATCAAATAGAATAATTTTATAGTCATCTTCAAATGCCGGTGTAATAAAGCGCCACATGTTCTGGTCGCATCCAAAACCATGTGCAAACAGCATAGGTTGGGAGCCCTTTCCGAAAATGTTTACATTGTTTCGGGCCGCAACGGAGGTATTCAGTGTCTGTGTTATCATAACGAGTGTACTACTTTATTTAAAATACATTTTCCTTTATAGCCGCTGCCGGATGTAAAAATCAATTCACTTTTTAACTTTTCGCCTTTCCTATGTCAATAATACGACTATATATGTAGCCATCCTCACTTTGTCAGTCTGCTTAAAAATATCAATCCTTTACACCTTCTTAAGAAACCGGATCATCTGAGAGCAGATTGGTTCATCATACCTCCTTGCAATGACTACGAATTATCCACTTCAATAAAAACAGCATAACCCCCTGTGTGACATAAATCACAATTCGTCGACTGAAATATTTCCAACTTTGCAGTTATGGAAATAGCAGGTTATATCGCATCGTTGTTCATTGGTGTATCATTGGGTTTAATTGGTGGAGGCGGTTCAATTTTAACTGTACCTGTTTTAGTGTATGTGTTTGCCATTTCCCCTACACTGGCTATTTCTTATTCGTTGTTCATCGTGGGATTTACCAGCCTCGTCGGCGCCTATAATAACTACCGCAAAGGTTTGGTGAATATTAAAACCGTCTTATTGTTTGGTTCCTCTTCTATAACTACAGTCTTCGTTGCGCGAAAATTTATCATCTCTTTCTTACCGGATGTATTTTTTAAGATTGGCTCATTTGAAGTCACGCATTCTCTGTTTGTCATGGTCGTCTTTGCCGTTCTTATGTTGGCAGCCTCAATTTCCATGATTAGAAATAAGAAAGTAGAAGCCGTCAACAATAAGAAATCAAGTCCTGGTATTTTAATTGTTTACGGAATTCTCATAGGAATAGTAACGGGTTTTTTAGGCGCAGGCGGCGGCTTCCTTTTAATTCCGGCTTTAGTGATATTAATGAAGTTGCCCATGAAAGAAGCTATCGGCACTTCTTTATTAATCATCGCACTTAACTCCCTCATTGGCTTTCTCGGCGATATTGGTCGCCACCCAATTGACTGGATGTTTATATCCGTCGTTACCGCCATTGCCATCGCAGGAATTTTTATCGGTGGCTACTTCAACCAAAAGGTAGACAGCAACAAACTTAAGAAAGGCTTTGGCTGGTTTGTGTTGGTGATGGGTATCTATATTCTTGTTAAAGAAATTTTGTTGTAGGCGGTATGTGACTATTACCACTATTCTTTTAATATTAGTTGACGAAATTTGCACTCTTTAAAATAATAGCATTATGAAAGAAAATATGGAAAAAGGAACCATCATTGATGTACGCACACCAGAGGAATTTGCTGGTGAGCACTTTCCCGGGGCTGTAAATATTCCGTTGGACCAGGTAGCGCAAAAAATAGATGAATTGAAAGAAATGAAGAAGCCAATTTTAGCGTATTGCCGAAGCGGCAACCGTAGCGGAATGGCTGTCTCCATCATGAAACAACAGGGTATAACAAACGCAATAAATGCAGGTGGTTTAGATGATTTAAAACAAGCTAACAAATGAGGAAAACAGTATTTAGTAACTGGAATATTATGCGGGGTCTGCGGCTGTTAATGGGCATTTTTGCGCTGGTGCAGGCATTTACGCAGAAAGATATAACGGTCGGTTTATTAGGTGGTTTTTTGCTATTGACTGCCATCACAAATATTGGTCGCTGTGGCGCAAACGGCTGTGCTGTTAACTACCGCAAACATCAAAAAGAAGAGGAAGTAAGTTATGAAGAACTGGATAATAAGTAACCGGCTTTATTTTTTTGGTGCCATGATAGGAGCAGTAGCAGGATATGTGTATTGGAAGTATGCAGGATGTGCAACCGGCACCTGTGCCATTACATCCAACCCGGTAAGAAGCATTATTTATTTTGCACTCCCTGGCGTATTGGTATGTAGCCTTTTTAAAGAACCTAAAAAAGAAAAAGTAATTAACAATGATTGAGTTTTTAAAACAACCCTGGGCATGGTACGTGGCAGGTCCGCTAATTGGTTTAATGGTTCCGGCACTATTGCTGCTGGGCAACAAGACCCTTGGCATTTCCTCCTCGCTGCGGCATGTCTGTGCGGCATGTATGCCCGCTAAAATTCCTTTCTTTAGCTACGACTGGAAGAAAGAATCCTGGAACCTGTTTTTTGTAGCGGGTATAGTAGCAGGAGCAGCAATTGTGGCGGCATTTTTAAATAATCCTAATCCAATATCCATCAATCAGCACCTGGTAACAGAACTCAACCAATATGGTTTATCTGCACCGCATTCATTAATGCCTGAAGAGATATTTAACTGGCACCAATTGTTTACGGCAAAAGGATTGTTCTTTATCGTTTTTGGTGGCTTCCTCGTAGGCTTCGGAACCCGGTACGCAGGTGGATGTACATCTGGTCATGCCATCATGGGCTTATCCAATTTGCAGTTGCCCTCGTTGATTGCTACTATCAGCTTTATGGCAGGTGGTTTTATTATGGCAAACCTCATTCTTCCCTACATTTTAAAATGGTAAACATGCAAATGACAGATATAAAAAACCGTCCCGTCAATACAGATTTCGAAGTGCGTTCTTTGGATATAGCACAACCGGAAAATAGCAAGGAAAGCATTTTATCTTACGCAAAGTATTTGCTCATGGGTATCATCTTCGGCATCATACTGGTAAAGTCCGAAGTCGTTTCGTGGTACCGCATACAGGAGATGTTTCGCCTGCAAAGCTTTCACATGTATGGTGTAATTGGTTCGGCAGTGGTTACCGGCATCATATCAGTTTGGCTTATCAAAAAATTTAACATCAAAACTATACAT
>JBBPZJ010000450.1:0-10975 GCA_038199395.1 Chitinophagales bacterium | reverse complement strand
GTCTTAAACTCTTTTAATGTTCGATAAGCAGCAACAGACGAAGACTAGCGATTAACGATTACTAGCGATTAACGACCACCCAACTAAATCTGACTAATAATTTCTAATGCCTTTACAATCATCCGCTCCACTGCGGCATTTCCGTCTTTACTAAATTCTTTTTTTATTCTGTTTGCTACTATCGTGCTTAAACTCAGACATTGGTGCCCCAGCAAACGGCCCAAACCATAAATAGCGCTTGTTTCCATTTCAAAATTAGTAATTCTATGCTGACCGAACTTAAATTCCGTCAGCCGGTCTATCAGGTCAGGATTGGTAAGTCCGAGACGCAAAACCCTTCCCTGCGGACCATAAAAACCGGGACAGGTGACGGTAATGCCATGATAAAACCCAGACACGAAATGCTTTAAAACTGCTGAACCAGCAGTGCTTATGTAGGGATGAGAAAAATTACTGTTTAATTGAGTATGGGCGACAAACTGCTGTATGATCTGCTGTTCTTCATCATTGTTATCGTGCTTGTAATAGTTTAGCAGGTTATCAATTCCCAATCCATGCGTAGATACTACCACACTGTCGACAGGAATATCTTCCTGTAATGCACCCGATGTGCCCAAACGGATAATATTTAATCGGGTCAACTCAGGCTTAACTATTCTGCTTTCAAAATCAATGTTTACCAAAGCATCCAGCTCGTTTACCACAATATCTACGTTGTCAGGGCCTATGCCGGTAGAAACAACAGACAATCTTTTGCTGCCGATGGCGCCGGTGTGTGTTACAAACTCCCTGTGTTGGCACCTATACTCTATTGTATCAAAATGCTTGCTTACTTCTTTCACCCTGTCAGGATCGCCAACAGTAATCACAGTGCCGGCAAGCTCTTCGGGCCTCACATCAAGGTGATAAACTGCTCCCCTGCTATTTATAATCAATTCACTTTCGGCAATTTTACCCATAATTTTTTGAAGTCTTTATTAAAAATAATTTTTATTATTTCTTGATCTGGTACCTGCATTTGTTGCTCCATTAAACATCCGTTGCGTCGCATTTCGTTCATCCGTAAAGCTTCGAGCAACTTTTTTTTGATCAAATTCCCGAGGATATCAATTCCATCAGTTTCTACAAAAATAGCATAGATAAATATGGAATTTAGATTTAAGAAGGGAATAAAGAAACTGTTAGCTAAGTTGAAAGCCAACAAAGGAGAGGATCGATAAATGCTTCCGTAAAAAATCACTCATCCTGTCTGTCACTTTTCTCCCATCTTCAAACGCACTTAATAATTTACCTGTTTACTTTTACTTTCATTCTTCTAATTTTACTCAAAATAATTTGTTTGAAGACTATTTTAAACGAGCAGCAAATTTCTTTAACCATAAAGCGCCTTGCTCACCAGGTGCTTGAGAACCATATTGACTTTACAGATACCGTTATTATTGGCCTGCAGCCCAGAGGGATTTATGTTAGCGATAAAATTGCCGCGGAGCTTAGGAGCAACTTAAAAGGCAAAGTGCTTAATTATGGCATTTTAGACATTACATTTTACCGCGATGACGTAAGGCGTGAGATAAAGGTTCCCAATAAGACTGATATAAACTTTAGCATAGAAAATAAGAACGTGATACTAATTGATGACGTATTATATACGGGAAGAACGATTCGTGCAGCGTTAGATGCTTTGCTTGATTTTGGACGGCCATTAAAAGTTGAATTGTGTGTACTGATAGACAGAAGGTTTAGTCGCCAGCTACCCATTCAACCGGATTATACCGGTAAGGTGATTGATGCACTTATTTCTCAAAAAGTGATTGTGCATTGGAAAGAAAAAGATGCAGCAACCGAAGTAGTTATAACTGAATAGCATTTATTTATTTATTTCTTACTCAATTTCACCTCCTCTGCATTATTAACCGATACCTATTAACTTTGCCTCTTGAAATGACACTTTCTACTCCGCACTTACTAGGAATAAAGGACCTTCTGCCGGCAGATATTCGTTTAATTCTCGATACAGCCCAACAATTTAAAGATGTTTTACAAAGACCTGTTAAGAAAGTTCCATCCCTTAGAGATGTAACCATTGTTAACCTCTTTTTTGAGAATTCGACCCGTACCCGTATTTCATTTGAGTTGGCCGAAAAGCGTTTAAGCGCAGATGTTTTAAATTTCACCACCAGTTCCTCTTCAGTTGCAAAAGGCGAAACAATGCTCGACACTGTCAATAATATTCTAAGTATGAAGGTTGACATGGTAGTGATGCGTCATAGTGCTACCGGCGCTCCTCATTTTTTGGCAAAGCATGTTCCCGCTGCAATTGTAAATGCAGGCGATGGCATTAATGAACACCCGACTCAGGCTTTGCTCGATGCATTATCTATACAGGAAGCAACAGGTGGGCTTGAGGGAAAAAAAATTGCTATCATAGGAGACATTATGCATAGCCGGGTCGCCTTAAGTAACATTTACCTGCTGACAAAAATGGGAGCTGAAATTACGGTTGCAGGACCGCCTACCCTGATACCAAAATATATAAAAGAAGCATTTCAGGTAAATGTGACCTATAATGTAAAAGAAGCGTTAGAGTGGTGTGACGTGGCAAATGTGTTGCGCATTCAGCTCGAAAGGCAAAACCAGCCCTTATTTTCTTCGTTGCGTGAGTATAACCTTGCTTTCGGTATTAGCAGAAAGCTGCTGGATGAAATTCAAAAAAACATTGTCATTATGCATCCCGGCCCGATAAACCGGGGTGTCGAACTGGATAGTGATGTGGCAGATGGAAACGAAAGCATTATACTGCAACAGGTAGAAAACGGAGTAGCTGTAAGGATGGCTGTATTGTACCTTTTATCAAACCGGGAAAGTTGATTGCTGTAACAACTTCTAAACTTTATCTTTTTTAACTCATTCAACCATTATTTGTATGCCCAGAATTTGTCTTTTCCCCGGAACCTTTGACCCTGTCACTTTCGGCCACATTGATATCATCAACCGGTCTTTGAACCTGTTCGACAAAGTAATAATCGGTATCGGTATGAACTCAAATAAGGCGCCCTTATATTCCCCGGAAGAAAGGTTATACTGGATAAAAGAAATTTATAAAGATGAACCTAAAGTAGATGCGCTGGTATATGAGGGATTAACTGCAGAATGCTGCAAAAGAGTAGGAGCCAAATTTATATTAAGAGGTATTCGATATGTAAACGATTTCGAATACGAAAAAGCAATTGCCGACATGAACCGAAGTCTGGATTCTTCTATCGAAACCATTTTTCTTACCTGCCTCCCGCAATACACATCCGTCGCCTCAACGCTTGTGAGAGATGTTATTAAAAATGGAGGCAATGTTTCGCAATTCGTTCCGAAAGTTGTTTTAAAGTCCATTCAAAAACAAAAATTACAGCATACTTAAAATTCGTAATGATCACAAAGAACGGGAAATACCGATCTTTCCTGGTTCTTTGACGTGATGTTTGAATGATTATTGACTTTTTAAATTACCATTCTTTACTTACATCCCAGCTTTCAAATTCTTTTGCAACTTCAGTCAAAAAACTTGCGCCTACGCTTCCGTCTACAACCCGGTGATCATAGCTTAGCGACAGGTACATCATATGCCTTATACCTATTGCATCACCTTCAGCAGTTTCTATCACCATCGGGCGTTTTTTAATAGCTCCTACTGCAAGAATAGCTACTTCCGGCTGATTGATAATGGGTGTTCCCATCAAACTTCCAAAAGTGCCGACGTTGGTAAGGGTAAAAGTTCCACCGTTTGTATCATCCGGCTTTAGCCTGTTACTTCTGGCGCTTTCTGCAAGGCTGTTTACAATTTTGCTTAAGCCAACAAGATTAAGATAGTCTGCGTTCCTTATTACAGGAACAATCAGGTTGCCCGACGGAAGGGCTGTAGCCATGCCAATGTTAATGTCTTTTTTTAAAATGATTCTTTCACCCTCAACTGAGCAGTTTACATAAGGATAGCGTTTTATTACCTTTGTTACACAAGCGATGAACATGGGAGTAAAGGTCAATTTAACTCCTTCCTGTTTTTCGAATTGTTTTTTTACCCGCTCTCTCCACATGACCATATTTGTAACATCAGCTTCCGAAAAACTGGTTACGTGAGGACTTGTCTGCTTACTGTTAACCATGTGTCTGGCAATCATTTTGCGCATTCTGTCCATCTCTATTATTTCCACGTTTCCTGAAGGTGCAGCAGACAACCGGGTTTGATCGTCACCTTGATTGTCAATTTCCCTGGGTATATCCAATAACTCTCTCTTTGGTTCAGTCGCCGGTTTCGCTAACGCGGCTTGTTGTGCTGTGCCTTTGCCGTCTTTTTTGTCAGCTACGTATTGCAAAATATCTTTTTTTGTAACCCTGCCTTCATTGCCTGTACCCGAAATATTTTCCAGTTCACTCAATGCAATTCCTTCACTGTTTGCAATATTTAAAACCAATGGAGAATAGAACCTGTTGTTGCCCTGGTTTGGAATATTTGTGTCCGGGGCTAAATGAGGAATAAACGGGACGGGTTCCTCAAATGGCTCATCTTCTGTATGTTCCTGCTCATGTTCATGAGTAAAAGGTTCAAGTGGCTCATTTGTTTCCGCAATTACCTCTAACTCAGAATCTTCATCTAATGTTTCAACCGGTTCAGAAGTAGTTTCTATACGGGCAATCACTGTTCCGATTGCGACTACATCGTTCTCATTAAATAAAATCTCCGATAATATTCCTTCGGCAGTAGATGGCACTTCACTGTCTACTTTATCGGTAGCAATTTCAAGCACTGTTTCATCCATTTCTACCGCTTCACCGACCTTCTTGGTCCACTTTAAAACAGTCGCCTCCATGATACTTTCGCCCAACTTTGGCATTATAAGGTCAACTATAGCCATAACAAATTTTTTGTTTTTAAAGAAAGAAGTTGCAAAAGGTAATATTCTTTCAACTAAGCATCATTGCGCCGCATTCCTAAACTTTTGTAACTTTTTATCTTAGGAACAAAAACTTAAGCATGAAGCAATAGTGCAAAGATGTCCGATTTGCAGGATATAACAAAGGAAGCCCTGTTGATTAAACGGGGATTAGTTAAAGAGAGGGTTTTTTATATAAGAAAAATGTAAGAACTGAAAAGAAATGAACTTATACGGAAAGGGCCACAGTTAGAACGAGGGTGAAAAAGCCCTTTTAGATTGGAAGTCACGCAGCAAGAGCAGTAAGAAAGCCCGGTAGCTCTATACAGTTTCTAATGACTTTTAACTGTATAATTTTTTAAAAAAACGAAACATAGAAAGCTGTGGGCACAGCTACTAAAAAGGATGGGCAAATAGTCTGCAAATAAAGCTGATTTATGTTAGTTAGTTCAGGACGGAGAAAGGAACATAACTTCAGAGTGCTGTATTTAGTGAATGAGTTTATATAAACAAAAGGCAAGGCTAATGATATCTTCAATAAAAAATAAAGAAAGGCCAACTACAATTTTTTTCATTAATTATTTTTTTTGTTTTGGGAATAATCCAGAATTAGGAAATTTAATGGTATAGATGTTTTGCTATTCCATTTGGTTGCAATGTTATTTTTTAAAACTGTTATGCATTTAACCTGAAAAGTTACTGGAAAAGCAAAGGGCGCTTATTTTAAATCAATTGTCCTTTCGATGATTGAGTTCCTTTGCTGTACATAATACCTTTCCGGTGTGAACCCCAGACTGGCCGAAGCCAAATTTCATTTTGTCTATATCTGGTAATGCCCGGCGTTATTTGTTCAGAACTGTCAGCATTTCTAAGTTAGCTTGCTTGCTACTGACGTGCAGTTCATGTCAGTTTCCTGATTTATAACCCTTGACCGTCTGTTGATACCACTCACTCAATTTCGCAGAGAGGCGTTCAGCTTTCTCTTTCTCTCTATTAAAAACATCATCTTTTTCCTGTTGGTCTTTTTCGAGGTTGTATAGTTGTTGATTACTGCCATCAGGTTCCATTAGAAGTTTCCAGTTGCCGGAACGCATTGCTAATGCCGGAGAAATATTCTCCATTTTGCCCGGCAACGGTTTATTTGAATAATACCAGTAAATATCGTTAGTCGTTTCTTTTGTGCTACCTAGCAATATCTTACTCCGGTCAAAACCATCCGACTGATAAGAATCGGCCATCTTCGTTCCGGTAAGTGCACAAATAGTAGGAACGAAATCTACCACACTCATAACAGAGGTGTTGTTTACTTTGTTAGCCGGTATATGCGCAGGCCAGAAAGCTATGAAGGGAACACGAATACCGCCCTCGTATAAACTCCATTTACGCCCGCGCAAATCGCCCGCACTACAAGGTGGTTCCCCGCCATTTTTATAGTAATAGGGCCAGTCAGTTGGTCCATTGTCTGAAGTAAATAAGATAAGCGTATTGTCCAACTTACCCAGCCGTCTTAGTTCATTAATAAACCTGCCGATTTGCAGATCGAGTTCTTTTAAGGTTGCCAGGAATTTTTGCTGATGTTTATTATTCGACACTTTTTCAAATTCCATTTCAGCACCGGCTTTTGGATTGTATGGATCGTGCACATCGTTGGGGAAAAGATGGAGGAAAAAAGGCTTTTTTGTATTCTTTTTAATAAAAGCTAATGCACTATCCACGTAAAGTTGCGTCTGCTGATGCTGCTTTGCCTCCACGATCTTTCCTTTACCCAATAGGGCACTGGCTTTATTTAAAGCATCATCAAGGTGCAGTGTGCGATCACCTAAACCTTCAAATGAAGTAAATGAACGGTCAAAGCCATATGCTGCTGGTAAAGGAGCATCATCTACATCTCTTCCTCCGCCCATATGCCATTTACCAAAATGAGCTGTTGCATAACCGCTCGCCTGCAGCGTTTTAGCAAGGGTTGGTACAGATGCAGGCAGGTAATCGGGCATGTCGTTTTCCCGGTTTTTTTGCCTGCTATCGAGATAAGTGTAAAACTTGTAACGGGCCGGGTATTGCCCTGTTAGCATTGCTACACGAGAGGGTGAGCAGACAGGGGATGAAGCATAAAACTGGGTAAACCTGGTTCCCTGCCTTGCCAACCAGTCTATGTTGACTGTTTTTATTTGTTTATTTCCATAGCAACTAAGGTCACCGTAACCCATATCGTCTATGAAAATAATTACAACGTTTGGCTTTTGCACTGTTTGTGCTACGGGGGACTGTACCGCAGGAAAAGCAGATAAGAAAAGCAGGAATACCGCGCTTCTTTTCATTGGTTTTAAGTTTTTTGCATCCTATGTACGCCTAAGGTAGTATTAATTGTGATGTGAAATCTGTGGGATCGGCACCTAAATCGAAGACCAAGCAACTGCGCTATTTTGAGACCAACGAAAGAACTGACTACCTACATCAGAATGTACAAATTTGCCTGAAAAGTGAGCGGTAATTGTGCTGCTATCCATATCGGGTATTCCTCTCTAAGCAACACAATGATGGATAGCATCAACAACGACGGCTACATCTTCTGTTTCTAATGCTTCTTTTAATCCTTCAGCGATTTGAATTGTTTGCCTTTGCTGTATTTGCGTTCTTTTCGCGTGGTAAGCAATCAACCTGTTAATCTTAGAAAGCCCGATTACTTTGCCGGTAGAAAAATAGGCCACATGAAATTAAACAACAACATGATAGGGCTTTGGCATATTTATCTGGCTAAAGCTACTTGCTGTCCTTATTAACTCGGTACTGTTTACCCATTTCTTAAAGGCAAAGTCGCCAAAGGTCTCGCCATCTTTTCTTTCACTTTTGTAAGTACCGAATAAGTAGTCAAGCTCGCTTAATATCTCGTCTTCGTTCAGGCTTTCTTTATATAACTTGTTTAAACGTTCTCCTATTCTATCTCCGCCAATTTGCAGATTGTACCTTCCTAAAGCAGTTCCAACAAAACCAATTTCAGAAGCGGATGGTCTTGCACAACCATTAGGACAACCCGTCATTCGCATGATTATTTCATCTGATGCCACATCGTGCTTTACGAGTAATGGTTCTATTTTGTCGAGTAACATGGGCATATACCTCTGCGCCTCAGCTAAGGCTAAAGGGCAGGTATTTAAAGCCACACAAGCCATGGCATTTTTACGAAGTGCAGAAGCATTCTCGGTATGTTCTGCAATTAGGTACCGGTCAAGTATTTCCTGTATAACAACTGTATCCTGCTGCTGAATATTTCCCAACATCAGGTTTTGATTGCAGGTAAAAGTGAAGGTTGCTTTGCCTGTTTCTGCCACTTCTAAAAGCGCCGATTTCAAAGCCACTTTTTCGTCGTCTAAAATCCTTCCGTTTTCTACATATACGGTATAAAACCACAAGCCTTCATGATCTTGTTCCCAACCATACAAATCTTTACGTGATTCAAATTGATAGGGTCTGGCTTCTTCAATTGCAAAGCCGCACCTGCGCTCAAGTTCCTCTTTCCAAAATGGTAGTCCAAGGCGGTCGACCGTATACTTCAACCTGGCCACTTTTCTGTCGCTTCGGTTACCATAATCTCTTTGGATTGTGGCTACTTCGTACACAGCTTTTAATACTTTTTCTTTACCAGAAACAAATCCAAGTACAGATGCCAAACGTGCATAATGATCAGGATTACCATGCGTAGCAGACATGCCACCACCGATGGCTATATTGAAGCCTTTTAGCTCATCGTTTTCTATAATTGCAATTAATGCAAGATCATTTGCCAACACATCAATATCATTGTTTGGCGGAATAGCAATACCGACTTTGAACTTACGAGGCATATATCGGTTCTGATAAAGAGGATCGACCTCCAGTTCTTTATCAATCAGTTTTTCTTCATCGAGCCAGATTTCATAATAAGCGTTTGTTGTAGGCAACATTCGTGTTGCTATCTCTTTTGCATACTCATAAATCTCTGCATGTAAAGGTGATTGCATGGGATGAGAGCTGCAAAGCACGTTACGGTTAATGTCTCCACAGGTAGCTAAAGTGGTAAGACCGGCCTGGTTAAAAGCTTTGAGCGTAGGCTTTACTTTCGACTTTAATACGCCGTGCAACTGTATGGTTTGCCGGGTCGTAATCTTAAGAACCCCAGTAGAATTTTCGCCTGCCACATGATGAAGGGCAATGTATTGTTCAGGAGAAATGACACCGCCCGTCAATCTTAAGCGGATCATAAAAGAATATAAACGCTCGAGCTTCTTTTCAGCACGTTCGTCACGGCGGTCACGGTCGTCCTGCACATACATTCCATGGAAACGCACAAGCGCTATATCGTCTTCATTGATGCTTCCGGTGATCTCATTTGCAAGACTTTCGACAAATGTGCCTCTAAGGCTATCACTTGCCATTTTCATTCTTTCGGTTGATGAAAGCGGTTGATTATTTTCAGCCATATTGATACCCCCAGCCCCTAAAGGGGAGTTTTGCCCCAACCCTAAAGGCAGTTTTTAAAACTTCTTTAGAATTAGAAAGCGTTTTTTAAAATATTGTTTATAAGAACTTGAATGAAAGTAGGCCACCGTTACTCCCCTTTAGGGGTCGGGGGTTAATATACATCCTTCAAATATCTGCCATCTTCTTTTAACTGCTCAACAAATTGAACAGCTTCTTCTATCGTTTTATTACCAAACTTTTCTACTATCTGCAATAAAGTGTCTTCAACATCTGCACTCATTGGGTCTTTGGCTCCGCAAATATAAATGAATGCACCATTGTTGATCCAGTCATAAAATTCTGCTCCATTTTCGAGCATCTTATGCTGCACGTAAATCTTTTCTTGCTGATCACGTGAAAATGCGAGATTGATTTTGGAAAGTGTTCCATTTTCTTTCCAGTTTTGTAATTCAGTCTGGTAAAGAAAATCAGTTACAAAATGCTGATCTCCAAAAAATAACCAGTTTCGACCAGTTGCACCCACTGCATCACGATGTGCAAGGAACGAACGGAAGGGCGCAATACCGGTTCCTGGCCCAATCATGATGATGTCTTTTTCATCAGCAGGTAAACGGAACTGACCGTTTTTATGAATGTAAAACTCAACGTTTGTTTCTTCCGGTAAAGCAGTCAGGTAATCGGAGCAAAGACCACATTTTAGTTCATCATTTAATATGAACTTATCTCTTGCAACCGTTACATGAACTTCACCCTGATGGGCCTCGGGAGAAGATGAAATAGAATACAGGCGGGGAGCAATAGGCTCTAATATTTCAATCAGTTGTTCAAATTGATTACTATTTGCCAGGGGGTAAATCCGTAACAGATCTAACAAACCAATTTTTGTTGCAGGTATTTCCTGGTTAATAAGACTCGCATATTTAGCCACCACTCTTTCCGGCAAATAAAAGACGTTTAGCCTCTTCTTAAGGAGATCAAAAGCCGTTAATTCTTCGATTCTAAATGTGAAGGTTTGAGTGCGATCAACGCTTAATAACTGAAGAATCGGCTCGACAACAGTAATGGGATTTTCGGGTATAACGCCCAGAGAATCTCCGGGCAAGTACTCCAGCCCGTCAGCGGCAATTTCTATGTGATGGGTTTCTTTGTTAGAGCCACGATCATTAAGATTAACATTAGTCACGATAGTGCCGTCGTAGATCTTTTTTCCGGTCGATTTTTTTGCCACCACTGGCGTAAAAGCCTCTACCGTATTATCATTGGCCGTACTGCTTAACTGATGAAGCACCTGGCTAAACCAACCTTCGGCTTCACTTTCGTAATCCACATCACACTTTTGAAGTGGAATAATTCGTTCGCCGCCCAGCTTGTTAAGTTGCTGGTCTACATCTTCACCCGCTTTACAAAACAATGGATAGGATGTATCTCCTAATGCCAGTACGCCGTATTTTAATTTAGGCAGTTTAAAGCCATTGTTATAAATATGATCATAAAACTTTTTCGCTGCTGCTGGCGGCTCACCTTCGCCTTGTGTACTTATTATTGATAACAGATATTCTTCTTTAGGCAGATCATTTAGCCGGTATTGGTCAAGG
>JBBPZJ010000449.1:0-2579 GCA_038199395.1 Chitinophagales bacterium | reverse complement strand
TGCCGTCTCTTACTTCTGCAAGCGACTTCACAATGTATGGAATAACATCACCGGCTCTTTCAACCAGCACTGTATCGCCTATTTTTAAATCTTTTTCTTTTATTACGTCTTCATTAAACAACGAAATTGAACCGACCGTAACGCCGCTGATAAAAACAGGATCGATTTTAGCTACGGGAGTAATAGAGCCCGTTCTTCCTACCTGGAACTCTACATTCCGCAATTTGCTTGTTGCCTGCCTTGCTTTAAATTTATAAGCGATCGCCCACCGGGGATGGTGTGTCGTCATTCCCATTTGTTCCTGCAAATCCAGGTCGTTCACCTTTATCACCATTCCGTCTATTTCATACGGCAGCTTATCTCTTTCTGCTTCAAACTCATTACAATAACCAATAACTGCCCGAATGCCATTAAGAACTTTCATTTCTTTTAAAGGACTTCTAAAGCCAACGTTCCACAACATTTGCAAAATGCCTGAGTGCCTGCGTAACATTGCTTCTTTTTCTGCATTAACGGAATTATTTGTTCTTATAAGATAACTCACGTTATATAAAAATGCTTCCAGTTTTCGCTTACCAACTTCTTTAGGATCTTTCATTCGCAAACTTCCTGATGCTGTATTGCGGGGGTTTGCGAGCGGTGCTATATTTTGTTCGGCCAACTGGTCGTTATATTGCTTAAAAGCTTTTTTCGACATCATCATTTCACCCCTGATTTCGATCTGTTGAATACCATAAGCTAAAAAAGACGCCGTAAGCGGAATAGAGCGAACCTGCTTAAGATTAGTTGTTACATCGTCGCCTTCCATGCCGTTACCCCTGGTTGCACCTCTTGTTAAATGATCATTTTCGTAAATTAACGAGATGCTTGCGCCGTCAAACTTTGGCTCTACACAATATTCAAGTTCCTCTTTCTTTGCTACTTCTTTTGCCTTCCTGTCCCAATCAATCAAATCTTCTGCATTGTAACTATTTTCCAGGCTAAGCATAGGTACTAAGTGGGCGACCGTTTTAAACGATGCATTTAAACTGTTACCTACTCTCTGGGTGGGTGAACCCGCTGTGATTAACTCCGGATTAGCTTTCTCTAATTTTTCGAGCAGCTTATACAATTGGTCATACTCAGCATCAGAAATAAGCGGATCGTTTAACACGTAGTACCTGTATTCATGAAACTGAAGTGCTTTTCGCAATTGCTCTGCAATTTCAAAAGCCTTTTCCGTATGATTTCCTTCAGCTAATTGTTTTGTTAGTTTTTGAAGTTCTATTATCTGTTCCGGTGAATACATAAGTAAAAAGTTGGCGATAAAGTTAGGCAGAAAGCTGAGGTGATAACAATGCTTTTGCAAACAGGAATGATTAGTTTATGGAGATTATGGTAATCAACCAAAGAATAAACATAAAGACCCTTCATCGCAAACTCAAAGGATATAATTTATATAAACATTAAAAATTCCTTAAAAGGAATGTTTGTAAGAAAGAAATATTATGTATTTTGTACGCAAAGAAGTGTTTGCCATAAAAGGTTTTAATCTTTTTAATTAGAAAAGATAAAAGCTACATTTTGAAAATTAGTACGCTATGAACAATGCTGATGCTGTAAGTCCATTATTAAGAAAGAGAACCGGAGAATTAATAAGTGATTCAAAAGCCTTGGTATCCTCTTATCCTGCAGTACCTATAACCGTCGATTGTGTAATATTTGGATTTGAAGAGAACGAACTAAAAGTGTTATTGATAAGAAGTGATCTGCAGTTTTTTGAAGGTAAATGGTCTTTACTGGGAGACATTTTAAAGGAAACAGAGGAGCTGAAAGAGGCAGCTTATCGTATTTTATTGCAGCGAACAGGAATGAGCGATGTTTTCCTCGAGCAGGTTAAAGCATTTGGAAGTCCTGATCGTCATCCCGGTGGGCGTGTTATTACAATTGCTTACTGCTCTCTCTTAAATATTCAACACCACGAATTAAAGATTTACGATAATGAGTTGCATTGGCACAAAGTGAAAAACTTGTGTAACATGGCTTTTGATCACCAGGCGATCGTAGTTGAATGTTATCAATGGCTTCAAAAGCGCATCCAGGAACATCCTTTAGCCTTTAATCTCCTTCCAGAAAAGTTCTCTCTGAGGGAACTACAGAATCTATACGAAGCGATATTAGGTGTAGAACTCGACCGGAGAAATTTTCGTAAGAAGTTCTTTTCAATGGATTTTTTAATCGACCTCGACCAGTACGAAGAAAATGTTCCCCACCGCCCGGGTAAACTTTACAAGTTTAATTTCGGGAAATACGAGATAAATAAGAAAAAATGGTTCGCTATTGATTTTTAATCAGTTGTGAATAATCCCAAGCACTTATTATTTTTTCTATAAAAAAATCTTAACACTTTTTTTGAAGAGTTCACTTTTTTCCTGATTTTGTGTAACATTTACACATTCGACGATGTAATTAACGAAAACTGCCATATGAGAATTAATTTTACTCTCTTCTTTTTGATTTGCTTTGCTACAGCTAAAACGCAGCTTCTTAGTTGGAGTCCACAATTTCCCGGCGAATCATCATCAATTACTATAACTGTA
>JBBPZJ010000448.1:0-5347 GCA_038199395.1 Chitinophagales bacterium | reverse complement strand
CCTGGCGTTTAGGCGAAGACGATACGCTGACCAATTACTATAATGAAGTCACTATGACTTGTCAGTCATCTTCTTTACAATTTAATCTTATTGTTAGAGCCTACGATAGAAGTATTGCGTTTCGATACGAGTTGCCGCAGCAGAAAAGGATTCTCGCCAATAGCATCAGGAAGGAGATTACAGAATTTCGGTTTGCAGAACCTTTCACGTTGTATCAATACAACCAGGAGTCTGTTTTTACGCCTGTAAGTATCGATACTTTTAATAAAACCTGTGACTTTCCGGCAACATTAACCAACGGGAAATTATTTATTAGTATAGGAGAAGCGAACAACATTAACTATACAAAAGCTGAATTGAAACGAGGCAGTAACGCTCATACGCTCACTACCGCTTTTGTAAGAGATTCTGCAATAGAGTTTGAACGACGTTACCTAACTCCGTGGAGAACGATCAGTGTTTCTACAACTGCTATTGGCTTGCATCCGTACAGTCAGCTTTATTTAAAACTTAATCCCGCGTCTGCAGATGGAATTCCAGCGTGGATAAAACCGGGAAAATTAATACGATCTCAGCTAAACACCCAAAGCGGAGTAGATTGTATAGACTTTGCAGCAAAGCACTACTTTCAATATATCATGTTCGACGCCGGTTGGTATGGTGCCGAGTTTAGAGGTTCATCAGATCCAACGAAAGTAATTCCGGAAATTGATATGCCTAAAGTTATTCAATACGGAAAGCAAAAAGGCATAGGTGTCATCTTGTATGTTAATTATGTTGGGCTAAAAGCGAAGCTCGACACGATATTGCCTTTGTTTAAAACATGGGGCGTCAGCGGTATTAAATTTGGCTTTGTAGATGGCATCACTCAAAGCGGTCTTACCTGGCTTTCATCGGCCATTAAAAAAGCCACCAGCTATGGTTTTATACTTGATATTCATGACAACTACAAGCCTACAGGATTAAGCAGAACCTATCCGGCGCTGCTGACGCAGGAAGCAATAAGAGGTGATGAAAACAGCCCTGATGCTTTTCATACAACCGTACTGCCTTTTACCAGGTTTCTGGCTGGCCCTGCAGATTTTACTTTTTGCTATCCCAATTCAAAAAATACATTCAGCAAAAATTTAAAAGTAAGTAAAGGGCAACAGTTAGCCCTGACTGTGGTTTACTTTAGTCCTTTACAGTCGATGTTTTGGTATGGCCAACCAAACGACTATACCAATGAAGAAGAGATTGAATTTTTTAAGTACGTGCCAACGGTCTGGAACGAATCGCATTACTTAGCGGGAGAAATCGGCAAGAACATTAGCGTTGCCAGGAGAAACGGAACTACATGGTACGTAGGTAATGCAGCAGGTCTAATGGAGTGGCGGCAGAAGATTTCACTTGACTTTTTATCAAAAGGGAAAACTTATACCGCAACTGTATATGAAGATGACGGGCAGGGAAGCATTCGCAAAAAGTCTTTCAGAGTAAAAAAAGGCGATCTTTTTTCAATTGATTTACCAAAAGAAACGGGACAGGCAATTATGATCGAACCTGGTAAATAAATAAAAAGTTTAACCGCAGAGGGCGCAGAGACAAATGCACGCAGAGGAAAAGAAAGGAGATTTGTAAAAATTATTCAATGCAAACAATTTGTAAACTCTGTGGCTCTCTGCGAAAAACTCCCGGCTGTTCTCTGTGGTTAAAAAAATGCGTGATTTATAAAAGGAATAGTTAATAAAAGCAATTATGAATCTAAAACAATTACTAACACTCTCCTTTATATCAATTGCCGCAACTGTACTAGCCCAAGAGCAACAGGTTATAAGGCCCGGAGAAGTGTGGCCGGATGAAGATGGCAAGCACATACAAGCACATGGTGGCGGTATCATTAAAATGGGCAAAATTTATTATTGGTACGGTGAAGAACGATCTAAAGGTTTAGATACAAACTTTCGATACGTCAGTTGTTATTCGTCCAATGATCTGATGAATTGGAAATTCAGGGGTGATGTAGTGAAAATGTCAGATCCTGAAAACCTGGGCAGAAGGTGGGTTTTGGAAAGGCCTAAAGTGTTCTATAACAAAAAAACAAAGAAGTATGTAATGTACTTTCATCTTGATGACAGAACTTACAAGTTGGCAAGAGTAGGCATTGCAGTAAGTGATAAACCTGATGGTCAATTTACTTATGTCAAAAGCTTTCGCCCGCTTGATCATGAAAGCCGGGACATCGGCCAGTTTATAGATGATGACGGAACTGCTTACCTTGTTTTTGAAGATCGGCCTTTTGGCTTTCGCATTGCGAAACTTTCTGATGATTATATGAACGTGGAAAAAGAAATGAGCCTGATAAAAGCACACATGGAAGGTGGCGCCATTGTTCATTATAAGGGCTTGTATTACTCCATTGGCTCTGCGTTAACGGGCTGGAATCCTAATCCAAACAAATATGCTACTGCTCCAACATTAGCAGGTCCGTGGACGGAATTTAAAGATATTGCTCCACCTGAAACTAAAACTTACGGTTCTCAGTCGACCATGTTAATAAAAGTAGCCGGCAAAAAAGCCACCACCATTATTTTCATGGCGGATGTATGGAAACCTGCAACCCAGTGGGATTCCCGTTATATATGGATGCCGCTTACAATCGGAGAAGGTAAATTATGGGTTCCGGAACCAAAACCATGGACTATAAACGTAAAGACCGGAGAGTGGAAATATGCGGCTGATTCTTCTTCAAAAAACTAAAAAGCATTAAAGTAAATAAACCGAAATAAATGACCACATTAGTCTGTACAGAACCTGGACAGTTTGAATATTCAACAGCTAAAAAACCTGAATTAAAAAAAGGCCATGCTATCATAAAAATCAAGCGCATTGGTATTTGCGGCACCGATCTTCACGCTTTTGAGGGTACACAACCTTTCTTTAATTATCCACGCATCTTAGGTCATGAACTTTCGGGTGAATTGATAGAATTTGATGATGCTCCCGGATTTAAACCTGGAGAAGCGGTATCATTTATACCCTACTTTAGTTGCGGCACATGCATTGCTTGTCGCAATGGCAAGCCCAATTGTTGCACACAAATACAGGTTTGTGGAGTGCATGTCGATGGAGGAATGGTAGAATATCTTTCTGTGCCTTCCTATACTTTGCTGCATGGCGAGGAACTAAGTTTCGATGAACTGGCCCTTCTGGAGCCGCTAGCAATTGGTGCTCACGGAGCTCGTCGTGCTAATGTGCAACCCGGCGAGTTTGTTTTAGTTGTCGGGGCCGGTCCGATAGGTATGGGAACCATTGAATTTGCACGCATTGCAGGGGGTGAAGTAATTGTGGTAGATATCAATGACCAGCGTCTACAGTTCTGTAAAGACAAACTAAAGGCAGCGCACACAATAAATCCACTTTCCACTGATGTTACAGAGCAATTAATGGCGATCACCAATGGAGACATGCCAACAGTTATTACTGATGCAACAGGTAGTTTAAAGGCGATCAACACCGCATTCAAATACATGGCACATGGAGCACGGTATGTACTGATAGGTTTACAAAAGGGAGATATATGCTTTAGCCATCCCGAGTTTCACAAAAGAGAAGCGACTCTCATGAGCAGTCGCAATGCTACCAGGCAAGATTTTGAACATGTAATTGCTTCCATGAAAAAAGGAGAAGTTCGCCCGACAACTTACATTACTCACCGGGTTTCATTTGACCAGGTGAAAGATCAATTTAAACAATGGCTTAACCCCGAAAAAGGAGTCATTAAAGCAATGGTGGAAATGGAATGATGAGATTTTTGTGAGACTATTCTATAAGATTATTCTATCACTTATTTAAAATCTTACCTACAAGATGCCCTATTTTTTCATTGCGTGCCTTAATTCTTTTTTCGTTTGTATTAGGTAAAATAGAAATTTAAAAACTTGCCACAGCAATTCAATTTTAATAGTAATTTTACGAAGGTATTTTTACGATGCTGCCTTTTTAATATTATTTATATTAATGATTGATTTTGATTATGGACATAGAAACTAAACTGCGAAAACAACAAATAAAAACGAGATTAGCAAGAATGAAATATATGAGAGCTAAAGGAAATAATGATCCGGAATTTACAATAGCATTACTTTATGCAAGATGGTCACAATTAAACTTTACGTGTAACCTGTGGAAGGAAGCGGTGGATATGGTTAAAAAAAACAAGGGATTGGCGTAATAATGATTTTCGGTGAAGTGATCTTGAAAGACCAAAGTTCTCCGATTTTTATTTCAATCAAAATGATCTCTTATTTAACATGTAGATCAATATTATAAGATTTGAAAATTAAAATTTTACAGATGGCAGGAAAATTGCATTTTCATTTGTGTTTGCGATTCTTAAACAAATAATATAATTCTACAATCATGGTACTGCATCCCGACGAATTTCCAATTACTATTCAGGCTTTTGAAATCAATAATAATAGCGAATTTTTTGTTGCAGAACAAGTTGTAAACAATCAGCAGGAAGTAGAAGCTTTTTCCAACGCTTATGCCGGAAAAGTGATAAAAGCTAAGGCAGTTTCCTCAACGGAAAAAACAACTACTTCTACCACCCGCCGCAAAAAGAGAGGCTCGGGCCTGACTATTTTTCTTGTTATTTTGTTTATTATAATAATACTGCTTGCTATAGGCTATTACACGGGTTGGCTGCAAAAAACTACAGGAATGACTTTTTAATTAGTCTTCTGACTCCGGCATCAATTAAAGTTATAATCCACACCCTGCTACAGGGTGTGCAGGACTTATTCCTGACTAACTCATAAAATATTACTACCACTTTTTCAAAATGTTTTTTTATTCTCCGAATTGAAATTGATATTTATCGGCCCTGGAATTGAAATCAAAATAGCCTAGGCGTTTCAAATAATCAAATTAGCTTTTAGCTGCCTGATAGTATTTCCTCGCCGGTAATTTGAGATCCCTGAGATTCTATTCAATTTTTTGTCAACGCCAGCAGTTGCTTTTATTTGGCTACCTGTTCCTGCGAATACAACTGCGGACCTATACCTGTTGGAAATGGTAAAGCGTAACCGCTGTCTTGTTATCACCAACGACCAATTCCGCAAGTGGTACTTTCTTTCAGTTTGATTATAGTACATGACAAAAGTTGTGAATAAAGTAGCAGGGAGTTAATTATTATTTCACAAGGGTGTAAAAAAAGCCTTAGCAGTTTTTTCTTTAGAAGAAAATTACCACATCTACTTCTAATGGAAACTACTAAGGTTGGTGACAAATACAGTGCGTTATTTCTTTATTTCAGTGAGCATTTACAATGGCATAAAGCCCGTATTAAGTTCTTTGTTTTGCT
>JBBPZJ010000447.1:0-11651 GCA_038199395.1 Chitinophagales bacterium | reverse complement strand
GTTTGTTAGTTCCCCTTGGGTATTATAACCGCCAGGTACCGCAAGTTTTTCATTTTTTAAAACCGACAATTCCATTGCCCCAAAAGAATATTGCGACATCGCCATGTCAAGCACAATGGCTTCATCCTTATAAGGCAATGCCATCACAAATGGGTTATTGCCTAGTCTTGAGTCGATTGCTCCCCACGCCGGCATTACACCGATCGTGTTGGTGATACCTATAAATACAAAACCTGCTTTAGCCGCGTGCCAGCCATAAGTTCCTCCTCTTATCCAATGATTAGTATTTGCTAATGCAACACATCCGATACCATGTTGCCTTGCTAATTCCATTGCTGACTCGGTTGCATGTATAGCGTTCAGCGTTCCTGGTCCCCTGTTCCCATTCCATTGTTCCAGTCCCCCAAACTTATGTCTCAAAGATGGTGTTGCATCCGGCCTTACGTGACCATCTTTTACATATTGTACAAAAACGGGAAAGCGATTTACCCCATGCGTATAAATTCCATCAACACTGTTATCTGTAAAAATTTTTGCAATAGCTCTTGCCTTATCTTCAGCAATATCGAGGTTACATAATATTAAAGTAAATCGT
Source organism: Chitinophagales bacterium (assembly GCA_038199395.1). GTDB lineage: Bacteria > Bacteroidota > Bacteroidia > Chitinophagales > Chitinophagaceae > Segetibacter. Next base: position 11,056 of record JBBPZJ010000447.1, on the reverse strand, counting down.
TCCAGCATTTCTTGCAATGAAATTATAATGGTGTTGTTATCGGACATAGTATTTGTTTAGACTTGTTCTGAAGTAGTTGTACTTATTCTAAGTTAACTGCATCTATTTAAAAAGTAGACTAAATTATGCTTATAGTTTACAAATCCCTGACGTTTTGAACTGTAAGGACGGATAAACCTTTCTTTTAGTCTTTATATCAGCTTTTTGAACTGGTAACATTTAAATTGCGCAAATGGCATTGTAATGAAACTAATAGCTGACACAATAGAGAGCGGCATACTCTCTGTCGCAGTAGCAACTTAACTAAAACCTATTCGAGACTAATTATAAGGTAATTAAAAAAGTGGTTCCCTTGTCCACTTCACTTTGTACTTCAATGGAGCCTCCTAAAGCTGTTATTTGAGACTTAATTAAGAAAAGCCCTAAGCCCCTTCCTTCTCCTGTTTCATGAAAGCGCTGGTACAATGACCTTGACCCGACGGGTCGCTACCCTTTCAACTAATATACAACCAAGGCGTTCCGCTAGCCTATCTTTGGTCTAAGAAGTAACTATTAAAAATTGCCAATTCAAAAATCTATTACCTCAATCAGTATTATGAAAAAGCCAAAATCCATCCCTGCGATTCTTAAAAATCAGTACATACCGACCGCAGAATTTTATAGTCAGATAGTAGATAGCCTGCAGGATTATTCCATTTTTACAACGGATGAAGATTTAATAATAAATAGTTGGAGTGCAGGCTCGACAACAATATTTGGTTATGAAACAGAAGAGGCTGTTGGGAAACATTTTGAACTGATTTTTACTGAAGAAGATAAAGTAAATGGTATTCCAAAAGAGGAAATTGAAAAAGCATTAAAAGAGGGAAGATCTTTAGATAACAGATGGCACCTTTGTAAGGACGGTAGCCAATTTTATGCTTTTGGTTTAGTTTTTCCGCTAACAGGTATAGGTGGAGAAATGTTAGGATATGTAAAAATATTGCAGGACTTAACCGAGAGAAGGAAATCGGAAGAAGCCATAAAGAAACATGTAAGAGACCTGGAGGAACTTAACACCCATAAAGATGATATACTTGCTATACTCTCACACGATTTAAGAAGCCCATTAACGGGAATTATAGGAGCGGCTGAATATTTGGAATCAAATTTCGATAAAATGGATTCCGACGAAATAAAAAAGATGCTCGGGCTCCTTGTAAAAACATCAAAAGAGGAATTGAATATGCTGGACTATTTAGTGGAGTGGGCAAGAATAAAATATGCGTCGGAAGCATTTCTTCCGACTAAAATTGAGGTGGTAGAATATATTATGAAGGTTTTTCACACTTTAAATGAAGTAGCTGGTTTAAATACAATAAATCTGCATCACGAAGTTGAAGAAAATATCCATGTTTTTGCGGATAAAAAAATGTTGCTTTCTGTTCTCCAAAACATTGTGTCAAATGCTATAAAACATTCAAATAAAGGAGGGAAAATTACCATTACTGCGAAAACAAAAGAAGATAAATTAATTATTGAGATAAAAGATACAGGAATTGGAATGTCTAAAGAAATACAGGAAAAGCTTTTTACCCCGCAAATGGTCACACTTTCAAAAGCAAGGAAAGAGAATAAAGGAGCGGGTATAGGATTATTATTGGTAAAGAGTTTTTTAGAGAAAAATGGAGGTGAAATATGGGTAGAGAGTGTAGAAGGCGAGGGCTCATCCTTTTATTTTACATTACCTCTAAACAAACCTTTGGATAAAGCAGATGTGGTAAACAAGATTGAGTTTGATACAATCACCTAAATTGTCGGGGCACTTTCATCTGAAGTGTTAAACGCAGAACTGATATGAAAGGGTAATAGAATCGATCTTGTAACACTTCAAGCACTTACAAGTTTCCGGGTATAAGCATCATTTTATTATATTAATTTGAGTTTTTAAATGTCATAATTTATACACCCCTTTTTTTTCTGCCACTGTTGGGTGTTCTTCAGCAACAGCTTGAAGCTTAGCTTTTTTACAGGTGAAGAACACCCTGTAAAGGCATAATAGCCATAAAACTGTGTCTTATACTTCTGTTATTATAGCGGTAAGAAATTAATATAATTTGTATCAGTTTTTAGACAGCCTCCTGTTTATCAGGTTAGTTACAATTTATGTTAGTAAAAAACCTGTTCATACAAAAACGGGCACATTACTAACTATTCCTGCCAGCATTTTATCCTTAAACGTTATCGTAAACGATGTTCCTTTATCTACCTCACTTTCTACATGAATGCTGCCACCCATTGCAGTAATTTGCGACTTTACTATAAACAATCCGAGTCCCTCACCGTCTTCGGCAGAATGGAACCTTTGGTACAGGCCAAAAATATTGTTCCCGTGCCTCTCTAAATCAATTCCCACACCATTGTCATTTACAATCAGCACCACTTTTCCTGAAGCGTCCAATGTTGTTGAAATATTAATCTGTAACTGCCGGTCTGCCGAACGGTATTTGATGGCATTAGTGAGCAGATTCATTAAAATACTTTGGAGATACAATTGATTAAATGCAATGACTTCCACCTCCAAATTAGTATGAATGGTGCATTTCGCTTCTTCTAAATTATATGCAAGTGTATTACATACTTCATTTAAAATGATGCTGATATTGTTTTCGGTAATATTTACATTTACGTTATTCCTTACAATCAAAATTTTAATAAGGTCATTTATTGTTTTATTTAATTGGTTAGTGGTTGTTTCAAACATTTTCACAATCTCCCTGTTGCTTTCTGATAAAGTACTATAATCAAGCAGAGTTAACAAGCCAACTAAATTAGACAAGGGCGCCCTGAAATTGTGAGAAGTAATAAAGCTAAACTGCTTTAGGTCATGCAGCGATTTTGTAAGTTCTCTTATAAGAAGTTCGCGTTCTTCAGTATTTTTTCGAATCTCTTTTTCATGCTGCATTTCGAGGGTGATATCGGTGACCATGGCAAGCGCACCTTTGTACGAATCATCTTCATTAAAAAGCGGATTAGCAGAAACTTTTGTCCAGACTTCTTTGCCCGATTTAGAAATGTATCTGAATTTATCGTGGCCTGCATGACCTTGTTTTTTCTTCTTCATCAGGTCTTTGGCAATTTCTATTCCTTTCGCATCCATGAAGTCATAAATCTCTTTGCCCATCATTTCGTTAACTTCGTATCCAAGTATCTCGCACATTTTGCTGTTTACGAAAGTGGTTTTATTATGCTCATCAATTAACCAGACTCCTTCCTGTGCAGTTTCTACAATTTGCCGGTAGCAGAATTCGCTTTCCCTGATTTTTATCTCAGCATTTTTTAGTTTATCAATATCCTGAAAACTTCCATAGAGTCTTATACATTTGCCGTCTATGCAAATGGCTTCGCCAATAACCTTAACCCATCTTTCATTCCCTTTTGCGGTCACTATCTGCAGTTCCAGGTCTAATGGAGTATTATTCTCAAGAGCGTCTTTCATCGCACTAACAATCAGGTTCCTGCTGGTGCCGGCTTTATAAAAATCAAGCGCAGTTTCAACATCGGGAATAAAATCACTTTCTACTTCATGTATTTGCTTTGTTATATCTGACCAGTAGAGTGTATTTTTTTGCAGGTCAACTTCGTAACTGCCAATCCGGGCCAAATTATTAGCTTTATCTAAAAGGTCTTCAAGCTTCTTCTTTTCGGTTATATCCTGGCAGGTGCCGACCGCACGAACAGGTATCCCATTTTCGTCATTAAAGACTACCCAATTTTCTAATACATATTTTTTAAGTCCCTCTGTTGTAACGATTCTATGTCCAATTGAATTAGATGTAGTCTTACCAAGCGAATCCATAAAAGCTGCGTCTACTTTTGCCCGGTCCTCAGGATGAACAAAATTTAAAAAAGCGGCATGGGTTGCCGGAAAACTTTTGGGATCAGTTCCGAAAATCCGGTGCGTTTCTTCTGACCAGTTTACCTGTAGAGTTTGCAAGTCTGTTTCCCAACTGCCTACTTTGGCTATAGCTTGTGCCTCAACCAGTCTTGTTTTTTCCATCTCTAATTCTGATGCAAGTTTTCGGTACTTCTGCTCACTTTCCAGCAGCATTTTATCAGCCAACAGTTTCTCTGTAATATCTGAGACCATACACAACGAGCCCTTGTATTCTTTGGCATCATCAAAAATAGGGTTGGAGGATATTTGGGTCCAGATAAGCCTTCCATCTTTGGTTGTGAATGATGATGTATAGGTTTCAGTTATTCCCTGTCTTCTTCTTTCCAGCTTATTTAAGGCAATTTGTAATCCGGCTTCATCTTTAAAAAAGAAATTCGTTTTGCCCAGCATTTCATCAGATGAATATCCAATTATTTCACACATCTTCTGATTAACAAAAGTGGTTTTACTGTTTTCATCAATCATCCATATTCCCTCCTGAGCAGTCTCCACAATCTGGCGATACCGGAACTCACTTCGCTTGAGGGAGTTTTCAGTATGTTTTCTTTCAGTTATATCTCTCGATGTTATGCAAAGACCTTCTATTACGTCTGCTGAGTACACTGGACTTATAGTGAAGTCAAACCATTTTATCTCTCCATTTTCTCTTGTGTAAGAATAGTCGTAACGAATCACTTCTCCCCCTAACACTTTTGACATCACATTTTTATAATTGTCTTTTCTCGAAGGATGAATAAATTCATAAATGCTGTCGCCCACATTAATTTTCAGTTGCGTATTCAACCAAATTGCTTCTTTGGCTTTATTATTAAAAGACTTAACATTTCCGGTTATATCTGTTAGAATAAAACCTTCGGCAGTATTATTAAAAATGGCTTGCAGGTTTAACTCAGACTCACGTAGAGATTGTTCGGCTTTTTTACGTTCCGTTATATCGCGGATAAAACCAATAAACTGGTATTTGTTTTTAATGCGTGATGGAGAAATGCTTAATGAAATATCAATTTCTGTATTGTCTTTTCTAAGCGCTTTTACTTCTATCGTCTTAGAAAGTATTGGACCTTCGCCTGTTTTTAAAAAATGCTTCATTCCCTTATTATGCGCTTCGCGCATCTTTAGCGGGATAATACTTTCAGATAATAAAGTTCCAACAACTTCTTCCTCCTTCCAACCGAAAAGAGCCTCGGTTTTTGCATCCCATTTTACAATTTTCGATTCTTCATCTATTATTATGATTCCATCCAATGATGCATTGAATACTGTTTGCATTTCCGCCCTGCTCTCGAGTAAGTCAGTTTCTGAAAGTTTTCTTTCAGTAATATTTTGATGCGAGATAACAACTTTCGTATCATCTTCTCCAAAAGGCGACACATATGCAGCGAACCAGCGTTGCTGAACTGGTGAATGGCATGGATATTCGAGGTGAAAGGTTTTTACTTCTTTATTAAATACTGATTTTATTCCTGCTAAAGTTTTTGCGGCAAGATCATCTCCGTTAGCCATTGATCTTTCGCAAACTTCATAGTAATTGCTTCCGGTAGATACACGTTCAGATTCACCTTTATTTTCTTTTGAAAAATCGTCCCATGCTTTGTTAACAGAAATGATGGTTCCGCTCTTATCGATAACGGCAATGTGCGAACTTAATGAAGCAAGAATACCTTTATTAAACTGCTCACTTTGCTTCAACTTTTCATTAGCAGTGGTTTGTTCGGTAATATCCCTGATGATCATAGATGAATTTTCTTTTCCAAAAGCATCTATAAATACACTCGAAGATATTTCGCCGGGAAAATGGTTGCCGTCTTTATTTTTAAACGTCATTTCGCCACGTGCCCTTCCGGTTTTTTCACGTTCTTTTAATAAAGATTTCAATCGTAAATCTTGCAGGTCTACCAATCCTGGCCGGCCTGCATCAATTATTTCCTGCTCGGTCATTTTAAAAATGTCGCAAGCCGCCCTGTTGGCTGACAAAACTTTACCATTTTTTTCAGTCAGTAGAATGCCATCTATGCTGTTTTCGAAAAATGAGCGGTATTTCTCCTGGCTGTCGTGTAGGATTTGTTCTGCCTGTTTTCTTTCAGTTACATCCCGAAAATTATCAACTATGCCGTTTATGGATGGATCATCCAGCATGTTGGTTAAAGTTCCCTCTATCCATCGCCAGCCTCTTTGTTTGTGCCTTATCCGTATTGCATCTCCTTTTACAGGAACCCCTGGATTGTCCATTGCCTGTTTCAATGTTTCAACAAGGGTGGCAACATCTTCGGGATGTGCAATTGATAATAAATCTAATTTCATCCCTTCTTCCTGCGTATATCCCAAAATGTTTTTTATAGATGGAGAAACATACAAGGGTTTACCTTCTACAGACAAGATGGCTATTCCATCGGCACTGCTTTCGAACAGGGCATGGTAGCGTTTTTCTCTTTTTATTAGCTCGTCCAAAAAAATCTGGCGTTCTTTTTCGAAGCTAAATTTTTCAAGTGCATTATGAATGGCAGTTGGCAACCGGTGAAGCCTGTCTTTTATAATATAATCATCTGCTCCTCTTAAAATCATATCTGCGGCAAACTCATCAGACATGGTTGCAGTAACGACTATAAAAGGAATTTTTAATCCGGCTTTTTGCAGAATAGCCAGTGCTTCATTCGAATTAAAAGACGGAAGAGAATGGTCGGCAAGTATAATATCGGGAGTGGCTTCTTTTAATGCTTTTATAAACTTATCCCTTGTATCTACAATCAGTAATTTAAAATCGAAATTACCCTTCTTTATTGCCTGGCTTATCAATAAAGCATCGCTGTGAACATCTTCGAGGTGTAATATTTTTAACTTTTTATCCATCATCTGTAAGCACATATTAGGGTTGCGGCGTATTATTTATACAGCATATAGCAAACGAATACCGTTTGGATATATTATTATTGCGGCGTATTATTTACAACCAGCCAGTAAAGGCCAAGGTCGGTAATTATCTTAGAAAAATCTTCAAACCCAACGGGCTTAACAACATAGCTGTTTACGCCCAACTGGTGACTTTCTATAATATCCTTTTCTTCTTTTGATGAGGTCATCATTACTACAGGTATCAGTTTTGTCAGTTCATCATTTTTAATTATCCTAAGCACTTCGAGCCCGCTTACTTTTGGCATTTTTAAATCGAGGAATATCACTTTAGGCTTATCGTTAATATTTCTGTCTGAATATGCTCCTTTTGCAAAAAGAAAATCCAGGGCTTCAGCGCCATCGCCAAGATGAACTAAAGTATTGGCAAGGTTATGTTTCTTTAAAGCCCTTATAGTAAGCATTGCGTCTGATTTGTTGTCTTCTACCAGCAGTAGCATAACTTGTATGTTTTATAAGTTTATTTGTTTTGTTTATGAAACCGGCAGCGAGAAATAGAAACAGGCTCCTTCGTTCATTTTACCTTCAGCCCATACTTTGCCCTGGTGTTTTGTTATGATCTTTTGAATAATGGCAAGTCCAACGCCTGTTCCGTCAAATTCATTAGTGCTGTGCAGGCGCTGAAAAACGCCGAACAATTTATCATAATACAGCATATCAAATCCTGCCCCATTATCTTTTACATAATAAGTACATTCATTATTTTCGAGGTATGAACCAATTTCAACGACCGCTTCTTCCTTTTTTTGTGTGAATTTGAAAGCATTGGAAATAAGGTTTATAAATACCTGCCGCAGCATATTCTTATCGCAGCTTATATTTTCGAGGTTTTTAATGTTAATGGTGAATGTTCTTTTGGGCTCTAATTGTTTAAGTTCTGAAATGACCGTGTCAACCAGTTGGGTCATATTTACTTTAACCATTGAAATCTGCTGCTTGCCGATCCGTGAAAACGAGAGCAGGTTATCTATTAATTCTGCCATCTTATCCGAATTTGCAATTACCTCATTAAGAAGGTATTTTGCATCATCATCTAATTGAGCAACGTGATCTTCCAGCAACACCTGTGTGAACCCATTTATCGCTCTCAAAGGTGCCCGCAGATCGTGCGATACTGAATACGAAAAAGATTCCAATTCTTTATTAACTTCCGCCAATTCTGTTGCATGGCTACGCTTCTCTTCATTTTGAAACACAAGTTCCTGATTAGCGATTACCAGCTCTGCTGCCCTCTTTTCTTTTTCAAGATTTTGATAAACAAGTTCCTTGTTAGCAATAACCAATTCTGCGGCACGCTTTTCTTTCTCTTCATTTTGAAAGACAAGATTTTTATTAGCAATGACTAACTCTGCGGCCCGTTTTTCTTTCTCCTTATTTTGATAGACAAGTTCTTGATTAGCAATAACTAACTCCGCTGCCCTCTTTTCTTTTTCATTGTTTTGAAACACAAGTTCTTTGTTAGCAATCACCAATTCTGCGGCCCGTTTTTCTTTCTCCTCATTTTGAAAGACAAGTTCTTCATTAGCAATAGCCAACTCTGCTGCCCGCTTTTCTTTTTCTTTGTTCTGAAAGGCAAGTTCTTCATTAGCGATAGCCAACTCTGCTGCCCTCTTTTCTTTTTCATTGTTTTGAAAAAAAAGTTCCTTGTTGGCAATCACCAATTCTGCTGCCCGTTTTTCTTTCTCCTCATTTTGAAAGACAAGCTCTTTGTTCGCAATAACTAATTCCGCCGCCCTTTTACCCTTCTCCTGCTTTTGAAAAACTAGTTCCTTGCCGGCAATAGCCAACTCGGCGGCACGTTTTTCTTTCTCCTCGTTTCGTAAGGCAAGTTCCTTTTCAGCTATAAGCAACTCATCCGATTTGTTTTGTTTGTTCATAATCTATTTTAACTGCGTTGTTTTTTTTTCCGGTTATTGGCAGGCTGATTAAAGAATACCAGCATTAGATGATGCAAAGGTTTTTATGTACCAGGCTGCAGATGTGTCTTTTATTTTTTGTTGCAATCATTGATTTGTCGTTTTCTTTTCTTCCAGTGAAAGAAAAGAAAACGATCACTCTTGTGCATTTTGTTCGCTATTCAGCACTTCTACACTTCGCAAGGCAATGTCATTAGCTTAAGACCGATCGTCATTATAAGGAACGAAGCAATCTGCTCTATCACTAAATTAGCTTAGCTCTCCATAAAGCAGATGCTTTGTCGGCCTCCTTATGATGACGTCCATTATAACTAATTGTTTATTAGTTTTTATACATTTACGTCATTCGTATTTTTTCTTTTTTTGGTTTCCGAAAAAGTCGTTTCTCGCAATGACGATTGTTTTATTCCAAATTCTATAAAATGATACAATTAAACTCATTAACTTAAGACCGCTCGTCATTATAAGTAACGAAGCAATCTGCTCTATCACTAAATTAGTTTAGCTATCAATAAAGCAGATGCTTTGTCGGCCTCCTTATAATGACGTCCATTATAACTAATTGTTTATTAAGTTTTTATACATTTACGTCATTAGTATTTTTTCTTTTTTTGGTTCCGAAAAAGTCGTTTCTCATAATGACGATTGTTTTACTCCAATTTGAGCAGTATAAAAGCCATTTCAATCGGGTACTTTTTCTCTGAATGTAATAGAAAATATGGTTCCTTTATCTACCTCACTGTTCACTTCAATGCTGCCTCCTGCTGATATTACCTGAGATTTTACTATAAACAATCCCAACCCTATACCATCTTCATTTGAATGAAACCGCTGATACAAGCCAAAAATGTTGTTCTGGTGCCTTTTTAAATCAATTCCTAAACCATTATCACTGATAGAAAGTATCACAGCACCATCATTGTTAAAATAAGTTACAATATCTAATTGCAAAGGCCGTTCAGGGGAACGGTATTTTATTGCATTAGAACAGGTTCATTAAAATACTTTCGAGATAAGATTTGTTGAATGCGATATTTTCAACCTTCAGGTCCATATTGATTGTACAATTATGCTCATTTATTTCGTATGCTAATGAGCTGCATACCGCATTCAGCAAATCTTTGATATTGTTGTCAGCAACTTCTATGTTTACATTGTTCCTGATGATCAAAATTTCAACGAGATCGTTTATCGTCTTATTGAGTTGTTGTGTACCAGTTTTAAACATGTCTATAATTGTCCTGTTGTTTTCATTTAAACTGCTGTCGTCAATCAGGTTGAGCAATCCAATTAAATTAGATAAAGGAGCTTTGAAATTATGGGAAGTGATATATGTAAACTGCTTTAAATCTTTAATTGATTTTGTCAGTTCTGCAAGAAGTATCTCCCGTTCTTCAGCATTTTTTTCGTGAGCCCGGTCCATTAACTGCATCCGGTCCTTTTCAAACCGGTATTTTTCTACTGCATTTATAACAGCATGAGGAAGCCTTTTTAGCCGGTCTTTCAAAATATAATCGTCAGCTCCTTCCCTCACTACATCCATGGCACTTTCGTCGCTCATAACAGCGGTAATAACTATAAAAGGGATGTATAATTTCTTTTTCTTAACAATTTTGAGCGCTTGTAAAGAGTTGAAGGAAGGAAGGGAATGATCGCACAGAATTACATCGGGAGCAAAGCTGTCAAGCGCTTGAATATAATCGACCTCATTATCTATTACAAGGTGCTCAAAATTAATATTGCTTTTTTTTAGCTCTATTGCTACCAGCCTGGCATCAGATGGTACATCCTCAAGATGTAGAACTCTATAGATTTTATTCATAGGTATTTTTTTAAAAACTTAATCCCTTTGTATTCTGACATTGAAAGTTGAATAGTAACTTATAAATAGAAATATGTAGAAAATAACATTCATGCAAGCCTGATTTTATGGCATACATAACTCTGTTGCAAAGGAGTGGGGTGAACTGGAGTTTGGGATTCTGCTGAAAGTAATTTCTTAATTTCACCAGCTAAGTAACATGGAAAGGGTTCTTTTTATTTCAATAGCCTTTCATAAATATTAAGGAAAGGTACACTCCTTTGTTTAACTAATTAATTAAAAATTAGTTGTACATTAAAACAAAATTAAGAACAGCTTAAAGTGTATAAGAGATATAATCGGCCTCATTATCTATTACAAGATGCTCAAAATTGATATTGCCTTTTTCAGCTCTCTTGCTGTGAGCCTGGCATCAGATGGTACATCCTCAAGATGCAATACCATATAGTTGCTATTCATGTAGGATATTTTTTT
>JBBPZJ010000446.1:0-16783 GCA_038199395.1 Chitinophagales bacterium | reverse complement strand
GTTGCCGGCGGAACGTTGTGCATCAAAAGTATGCCTGTCTTTTCTCTCATCCAATGGCGCATATCCGTCGGATTGAAAAGGAACGGTATTGTCGCCGGTAGAAATGTACAGGTTCTTGTCTTTATCCCATGCTAAAGAGCCCCCGGTATGTGCGCTTACCTCAAGATCGATGGGTATTTTTATAATTACCTTTTCAGTGGTTGTATCCAGTTCACCATCCTGCGAAATTTTAAAGCGGGAAATGTTTTGGTGATACTGTTCGCCGGTGTTAGAGGTATTAAAGAAATAAATAAAATTATTTTGCTTAAAATCCGGATCTACTGTAACTCCGATCAATCCATTTAAATATTTTTCCACTGCTTTTACCGGAAAAGTGTAAACCAGTTTTGTCTTTTTAGCATTAGGATCATACATATAAAATCTTCCACCTCGTTCTGTAAAAAAAACTCGTCCATCTGGTGCTACTGCCAACTCCATGGGCTCGTTCAGATCATCAGAAAGAATAGTCTTTGTAAAGCGGTTATCTTCAGGAGCTTTTACAGCATAAGACTTAGCGTAATTAAGCTGTTGATTATTACCTATTGCGTATTTTATCCCCCCTGCCAGGTGTTGCAGATACATCGAATCGCTATAGCTTTCTTTAGTGTGTCCGGCGCCCGTATAGAAGGCACGACCCCCATCAAAATCGTGATACCATATAAAAGGGTGGTTGTCTCCTAATTGTCCCCCTTCATAACTTGTTTCATCTAAATTGGCCAATACTTTAAGGTCGGGTTGTATGCTTTTATAATTGTACCATTCATCAAAACGCTCCCATTTGGCAGGCAGCATAGAAGTTGCAGGATGGTTTTTATCAAGTATTGTTATAGTTGCTTTTTGTTGTCTTGGATGGCTGAGAAAGTAAGCACCGACCAACTTATTATACCAGGGCCAGTCATACTCGGTGTCTGCTGCAGCATGCACGCCTACAAAACCACCTCCCGCCTGAATGTACCTTTCGAAAGCCACCTGCTGGTCAGGATTTAGCACATTGCCGGTTGTACTTAAAAAAATAACAGCACTATAATGCTTAAGGCTGTCCTCAATAAAATAGCTGGCATCTGCTGTAGTATCTGCTACAAAATTGTTTTCTTTTCCTAACTGAACTATCGCAGCAGCACCTGTAGGAATTGATTCATGAAAGTACCCTTTCGTTTTTGTAAAAACCAATACCCGGGGTTTTGCCGGAGCGGTGGTGGATACGTTATTTGTCTTTGAAGTTTTGCAAGCATAAAAAATAGTAAACGAAGAGATGGCTGCAATAGATAGAACAAGAAGTCTGTTTTGGAATAACATGAGAAAATTTATTTTCTTAGTTGATGATAATTTTATTATATTTTTTGCAGATCCTATAGAGCTTATTATTTTTTCTTTAAGTGAAAAGTCTATGAGCTACTTCGGGAGATGCTCATAGACTTTTGGCTTCTTAAATCATAACTATACTCGATCCGCTACAACACCACTATCGGCCGATGTTACATTTGCTTCTTTTTTAAACTCTCCAGGTAACCTAAAAGATTTACCAGGTCTTGCTTCGACATACTTTCGTGTAATCCTTCCGGCATCATCGATTCTTTCAGTTCTTTCATCGATTTTACGTCCCTGGTTTTTATATGCTGTTTTGCACCACCAGGAAATTTGATATCGATGTCAGTTTCTGTTTTGCTTGTAATAATACCGGTGAGATTAGAACCGTCTTTTAGTTTAATTTCCCAACCTTCGTAACCAAAGCTTATTCCTTTCGATGGATGTACTATCGCTTCAAGCAATCCTTCACGAGGATATTTTGCACCAATTTCTGTCAGCTTTGGGCCAAAATCCAGTCCTTCATTATTAACCTGGTGACATACACTACAAGTGTTGGTAAATACACCTTTGCCGCCTGCGATATTGGCCTTTAATGAACCGAGGTCTGCTATCTCAGGCACTTTCTTTTCAACTGTGTTAGAAGTAGCATTCGGAAGGTATGATGCGGCCTCATTTCTTACTGCTTTTCTCCAGGCCCCCTGCACGCTGGCCACCGCCGCGGGAATAAATTGTTCTGGTATTTTCTTAGTTTTCAATAAGTTTAATACAAGGTATTCACCACCTCCGCTGCGCCCAATTCGTCTTGCTGCCTGCTCACGTAATTGTGCCGGGTAAGTTTTTGACATCACAATTGCCTGTAGCATGTCAAGCGATTCTTTGCTTCCAACCCTGCCCAGTGATGTTAAAAATGCGTTTGTGCGTGCTGAGTCCTTTCCGTTCAGTACTTTCCACGCCAGGGGGCTGCCATCAAACTTTAATAGCATTCCCGCTGCATCTCTACCCATCGGTTGTTGGTATTTGCTGATCGCCAGTTCAACCAATTGGTTGTTTTGATCTTTCAACTCATATCTTCTGACCAACTCCATGTATTCTGGCGTTCCCTGCACTGCTTTCAAAATGTCTTTTAAAGCTTTTTGAGCAGGCGCAGAATTTTTTACTGAATTTATATCAAGGTGATGTAAAACAAGTTTATTGATGTCAAGATCCTCAGCGCTATTATTTTTGATCATAGCGAGAAGTAGTTTTGATTTGAGGGGGCCTTTATTAAAGTCAAATGCCCTGAAATAGCGCAGGCGTTCGTTTACAGGCACACTTTGCTGAGAAGCTAATTTAGCAATATAGGGAATTGCTTCATCGGTACGAGCCCTCCAAACGATATCCCTGGAAGCTTTAGTTTGCAAGGGGTCTTTAACCTGTGAAACATAAACGGGAAAAAATGTGTCCCACTGTTTATCGGCGCCAATACCCGCTGCTTCAAGGTACCACCTGTCTTGTCCATCGTACTGTGCAGCAAGCGTTGCCCACAGGGCAGGAGCTTGCGATGAGGAATTATGATGAAGTGCAATCAGGCATTCTCTTCTTACCTGAATATCGGGATCGTTAACTAATTGGCGAACTACGCCTACTACATCGGCGTTTAATTCGCGGGCTGCTCTTAAGCCAACGATTCGCAATTCAGGAATGTTCTGACCAATGGCTTGCTGAATATATTGTGTTGCATTAGCCCCCTCCATTTTTACTAAAACCCAAAAAGCACGGGCACGCATTTTAGGATTATCGGCCGTGTTCCATAACTTTTCAAGTGCAGGCACAGCCTTTTCTTTCATAGACTGTAATGCCGTCCACGCCTTAAAACGAACTGATAGATTTGGATTTTGTAAAGCTACAATTGCACCTTCGGGAGTAGTATAATCTTGTTGCTGTATTACGTATTTTGCGCCCGGCGGAGCGACACGATAAATTCTTCCTTTTGTTTGATCGCCAGCCTGGTGACCGCCCACGCCGGGATCGTACCAATCGGCAATAATAAGTGAACCATCAGGAGCTACGCAAACATCTGCCGGACGAAACCACCGATCCCTTTCGCCTTTTAAAATATTTACAACCTCTGCTGAATAACCGGCTCCAGTCTTCGTAACAGGATAAGAACGAACTACATTAGGACCGGCGTCGGTATGAATCATCTGATCGTGAAAAACCTTCGGTAATAAATTTCCTTCGTAAACCATCATACCAGTAGGCGAGCCGGCATAAGTTTGCAACAAATTAGGCACTACACCGGGATCGTTTAAGTGCCAGTGACGAAGCGGAATAGAATCTTCTATGTTAGTCCTATTTTCCTGCCAGCCGGCGCCCGTCATTTCATCTTTATAACCATAATTGCCATAATCCATTACATAATTAATGCGTACACCACGATTACCGTCGTCGTCGTTATCGCTTTGCCATAAGGTGCCATAACTATCTACAGCAACCTCATAAGGATTTCTAAAGTTCTGGGCAAGTACTTCAACATTAGATCCATCAGGATTACATCTCAACACCATTCCTTCCTTGTAATTTTTAGCTGTTATTTCAACACCATACTGGTCTAAGACTATGTTTCCGTTCTTGTCTTTCAGTGTTCTGCCTTCGTTGCCCAGGTTAAAATATAATTTGCCATCGGGGCCAAAAGTAAAAGCATGTGCTCCGTGGTCGTGTTGTTCGCCGCCAATTCCCTGAAACAAAATTTCTTTTCTGTCAGCTTTATCGTCTCCATTGTCGTCGTAAAAAGCCCAGATATATGGACTTTGCGAAACCAGCACTCTGTTTCCTAACACACAAATTCCTAAAGGAGCGTTCAACTCAGGTCCCTGATAAAAAACTTTTTCACTTTCTGCTTTGCCGTCACCATCTTTATCTTCTAAAATTATTATCCGGTCGCCCTGGGGATTAGTAGGGTTGCCAGTGATCGCGGGGCGGTAATTATAGGCTTCTGTTACCCAAATCCTTCCACGATCATCCACATCAATATTGGTGGGATTTTTTAGCATTGGTTCGGTAGCAACGGTATGTACTTCCAGTCCATTATAGGCTACCAACCCCTGCAAAGCATTTTCCGGTTCATGTTTTTCCTGCTCTGTTAAGGTTCGCTGCGGAACTTCTGCTGTGGCGGTTGGCGGAGCTTCAACTTTTGTGTCCGGTTTAGTTTCGGTAACACTCTGGGTTTGCGTTCCGGTTTTAACAGAATTTCGGGAGTTGGTGCACGAAACCGTACTAACTATAATTACAACCAGAAATGATGTCAAAAGAATATTGTTATTCCTTCGAAAATATCTTGAACTAGCTTTCATTTTTTACTGACTTTTATAATCGTTAAGGAGAACAAGTATACTTGAAGATGGGGAGATAGACAAAAACAATATTTTTAATAATAGTTTCTTTCGCTATTAATTTCAATATGAATGAATTAAGGTCTGTCCAATATAAATCTTAAAAAATTTAGATTAAGCTGCAAATGAAATTAATAGTAGGATATAAATGAAAGTTCCGGCAAAAAAAAGCAATTACCAGGAAGCCGGTAATAATGTTAATTTTTAAAATAGAGGTTAGATAATAACGAAAATAACATTCTGTTTGATTCAAAAGAAATTATATTTAGAGCTTAAATCAAAACTTACATTTATATTCTCAACATATTTAGACACAATTTTAAGTACTTTGTATTGTGTTAACGATTACGCTTAAATAACATTATGAAAAAGCAAATTTCGCGGCGCTCCGTATTAAAGAGTATTACCGGTAGTGCAGCCTTTCTGTCAGCCGCAACTATTCTGCCTTCTGCGGCAAGAGCTGAAATTCTTAAAGAAGAATGGAAAGAGGTAAAACTAAAAGGTAATGTAAACCATTCAGTTTGCAAGTGGTGTTATCCAAAAATTTCATTGGATGATTTATGTAAATCTGCAAAAGATATGGGCATTTCATCCATTGAGTTGCAGGGACCTGAGGAATGGCCAACCATAAAGAAATACGGATTGACCTGTGCAATGCCCTGGGGTGCAGGAAAAGGAATCGAAAATGGTTGGAATAATCCAGCGCTGCATGATGAATTATTAGCGAGTTTCGAAGACGTTATTCCAAAAGCCGCCAACGCGGGACTGGATAAGATCATCACTTTTTCAGGCAACAGAAAAGGGCTAAGCGATGAACAGGGATTAGAAAATTGTGCTAAAGGCTTGAAGCGCTTAATGAAGACTGCTGAAAAGTATAATGTAACAGTATCAATGGAGCTATTAAACAGTAAGGTAAATCATAAAGATTATCAATGCGATCATACAAAATGGGGAGTGGAGCTTGCTAAAATGATAGGTTCTGAAAAATTTAAATTGCTATACGACATTTATCATATGCAAATAATGGAAGGGGACGTAATTGCTACCATTAAGCAGTATCACCCGTATATCTCCCATTACCATACAGGCGGTGTACCTGGCCGTGGTGAAATTGATGAAAGCCAGGAACTATACTATCCTGCTATAGTAAAAGCTATATTAGATACAGGCTACAAAGGCCACATCGCACAGGAGTTCGTACCTAAGCGTCCTGACGTATTAGCTTCTCTAAAGCAAAGCGTACAAATTTGTGATATTTAATAATGAACAAAAAGACTCAATAAGTTTGTTATTATGTTGTTGCTAAAACAGAGTAAAAAGGGCCGATGAATTACCATTTCATCAGCCCTTTTTTGATTTTGTATCTACAGGAACAATAATAGTTATTTATTAGTATCCATCGCCATCAAGCATATTGCCCAGGCCTCCTAAAATGCTTCCTTCTTCTTTTCGGTTTGTTGTTGCAAACGACAGTATTCTGCTGGCTAGCCGGCTTACCGGTAATGTTTGTATCCATACTTTACCCGGTCCTTTCAGTGTGGCAAAAAACAGTCCTTCGCCTCCAAATATCGAATTTCGGATGCCTCCAATAAATTGTATATCGTAATCAACGGTTTGAGTTAATGCAACAAGGCACCCTGTATCAATTTTAATTAATTCACCCGGCAGTAATTGTCTTTCGAATACATGGCCTCCTGCGTGCATAAATGCCATTCCATCGCCTTCGAGTTTTTCCATGATAAATCCTTCTCCGCCAAATATGCCCGTTCCTAATCTTTTTTGAAAGTCGATACCAATACTTACTCCTTTTGCAGCGCACAAAAAAGCATCCTTCTGGGCAATCACTTTACCTCCGAGCTTTAACAGATCGAGGGGAATTATTTTGCCAGGATAAGGTGATGCAAAACTTACTCTTTTTTTGCCATAGGCAGTATTGGTGAAGGCTGTCATAAACAGGCTTTCGCCAACAAGGAGTCGTTTACCTGCGCCTAACAGTTTTCCCAACAGTCCGCCACCTGCTTGTTTCTGGCTGCCATCTCCAAATATTGTTTGCATTTGTATACCATCATCCATCATCATAAAGCTTCCGCTTTCTGCAATAGCTGTTTCGTTAGGATCTAGTTCTATTTCTACATATTGCATTTCCTCTCCAAATATTTTATAATCTATTTCATCATTTCGCATCTTGTATAATTTAAGGCATAAATATATTTATTCAGGAAGAAACTTTTATAAGTAATAGTAAATTTTTGGAGTACTTCAACGGCTTGCCTCAGCTTGCATTTGTTGGCGGTTGAAAAACCTGCATCAGCAGGCACAGCGTTATAAGAAATACTGTACCATTTGCTGCCAAAAGCTTGGGCGGTGTTGCTTCTCCCTCCCATACACAAAGGACATTGGGAATACCTTTCTTTATGAGGGTATCATGCAGAAACTGATTGAATATAGCTTAGGTTCATAATTACAACTTTTTCTTTCAGCGATCACCGCAACAAGATCTTCTTAGTACCACTCCATAACAACATTTATTCTGCTCCTCTCAAAACAGTACCACTAATAATATCAGCAAACTTTCCAATCCGGAATATTGTTGCAGGAATATCGAAGTACAACCGGGAGACTGTTTTTAAGAAGGAGTAGTTTTCTTTGCTATAAAAAACATAACTGTTTGAACCGATATTTGTAAACAATTAAGTGAAGGAAAGGAAATAATAAATAATATAAACAATGAAAATTTTCTCTTTATTTGTAAAATAAAGTTTTGATATTTCAAACGACACTGCTATGCATATTTTAATGGCCGATGATGATAAAGACGATTTTCTTTGTCTAAAAGAAGCGGCTGAAAAAGCAGGTGAACCATTACAGGTTTCATATGCTGGTAATTGGCTGGAGCTATGGCGGTTCATTATAAAAACAATTCCCGATCTTCTTTTCCTCGATATAAATATGCCTGTAAAAGATGGGATAGAATGTTTGCAGCTTTTAAGGCAGGAAAGAAAATACGACAACATTCCTATTTTGATCTACTCGACATCCGTTAATAAATCTGATATTGATAAAGCTTATCAGAATGGGGCTAATTATTTTATAATTAAACCGAATGCAATAGAGGACATTACCCATATTATAAAACGACTAATTTCGATGGGTAAGGATGAACTACTTTCGGTACCATCCCGGGAGGAGTTCGTTATTATTTAAAAGGCTAGCTATTGCATTCTACTTTTTTTTCTGCGGTGTTACTTAAGCTCTCACCTTCTTATTTGCATAAAAAGTCCCTCCATTTTAGCGGAGGGACAACAACTAAAAACACAATCAAAAAACTCATACCAGTTCACCAACCGGTACGAGTTGACTGATACTAGTCAGGTTTTTTACCGTCTAAAAAAGTATTGATCGAACTGATTTGCCCTTTATCATTTTCATCAGGTTTTACAGTGTATTTGCTGTAGAAATTTTCAACCGAAGTAAGAGTATTGCCGAACAGTTCCATATTTCGACGGATGTACGCTGGAACAGAATCAAACTCGGTGCTTGAATCTGCAGAGTTCATGTTGAAGGATAAGTTTCTCAACTTTTGTATCCTTTCCTGCGCTCTGCGTTTTTGATCTTCTGCATCGTCTTGCATTGCAAAATCTTCTGCAGCATTTATAGGGCTGCTTACAGGTTGCGTTGTTTTTGGTACATCCGCCGATTCTGGAATTTCATCCTTCATAATAAGCTTCATCTCTAACTCAGGTTGTTCAGGAGGCTGTTGTTTTGAAGGTGTTGCTTCCATAGGATTGAACGGTGTTTCTTCAGGCTGGCGCTGGCTTTCTGCATAAATATTAGATGGCCGTGAAAGAAAGCCAGGTGTTGTCTTCGGGTTAGCGTTATTGTTAGATGGTTGCGGCTGTTGTTGTGTAAACTGAGGTTTTAACTGTTCGCTAGTTTCGGGTTTCAGTTCAAACTTGTATACTGGTCCTTCGTTTGTCTGAAACTCCTGCGGTTGTTGTGCTATTGCCTGAGGCTCCTTGTAATACTGCTGAGACGGTTGAATAACGGCAGGTGAAGTACTTGACACTTCAACCATTGTCGGTGCATATGGATCTTTTTCTTCTAAAGGAAGCGGCGGTTGTGTATATTGTTTCTTTTCCTCGACAGCATTTGAAGACAAGTGCAGCACTATTTTTTCTTCAGGCTTTTTTTCTTCCCTGGGCTTAGGGGTCGGTTTAAAAGGATCTTTATGTTCGAAGCCGGTTGCAATGATAGTGACACCTATTTTGTCGCCTAACGACTCGTCAAAACCAATACCTTTAATTACGTCTGCATCATCACCTGCCTGCTGGCGCAGATAACTCATAATCGTATCCTCTTCATCCATTGTAATTTCGTAGTCGCCTTCGGCTGAAGTGATATTTACCAGGATCCATTTAGCTCCACGAATTTCACTGTCATTAAGCAGGGGAGAGTTTACGGCGTCTTCGATTGCTCGCTGAGCTCTGTCTTCCCCATCTGCCTGTGCGCTTCCTAAGATAGCTACTCCTCCGTTACGCATTACAGTACAGACATCTGCAAAGTCAACATTTATTTGTCCATTACTAGTAATAACATCAGTAATACATTTTGCAGCAGTTGCCAGTATATCATCTGCTTTGCTAAATGCTTCTCTTACTTTAAGGTTACCGTACTGATGACGCAGTTTATCGTTGCTAACAACCAACAAGGTGTCTACATTATCTCTTAATAACTGGATGCCTGCTTCTGCATGACGCATACGTTTAGGTCCTTCGTTGGTGAACGGAGTGCTTACGATACCAACTGTAAGCACACCAAGATCTTTGCAGATTTTTGCAATAATAGGTGCACCACCTGTACCGGTTCCACCACCCATACCAGCGGTGATGAAGGCCATTTTAGTGTTAACCTCCAGAATGCGCTTAATTTCTTCAAGGCTCTCTTCTGTAGCCTGCTTGCCAATTTCGGGATTTGCTCCTGCACCCAGCCCTTGAGTAAGATGCGGCCCTAGCTGTATCTTGTTTGGAACTTTACTGTTTGCAAGAGCCTGCGCATCAGTATTGCATATAATGAAATCTACGCTGTCAATATTCTGACCGTACATGTGGTTTACGGCATTTCCACCGCCACCACCAACACCTATCACCTTTAAGATGGATGACTTCTGCTTCGGCAAATCAAAGTGAATCATAGTAGGAATTTTTAGATTATGTTTTGTTGTTTGTTGCATATTACTGGTTACAGGTTGCCAGTTACCGGGAACTTGTAACCGGCAACCTGTAACGGTTTTATAAATCCTTGTCTCCTTCTTCCTTAAAAAGCTCTAAAAGATTATTTTTAAATTTCTCCCAGAATTTTGTCATTCCTTTTCTTCCTCTTGTGTTTACAGTTTCTTTTGTGTCTGCTATAGATGCTTCAAGGGGTCTTACCTGAGGCTCATCTTCTTTTACAAGAGTTTCAGGAACAATAACTTTTTTGAATGATTTTTCAAACTCTTTGTACTTATGCTCGTAGTCACTATAGCCTTTCAATATCAAACCTATACAAGTGCTGTACATGGGTTTCTTCAACTCATCAATATGATTAGCAGCAAGATGGCCGTTAGGGAAACCAATGCGGGCATATAATCCGGTTGAATATTCCGTTAACTGTATGAGGTGTTTTAATTGAGAACCACCACCGGTTAAAATAATACCTCCGTTAAGCATTCTTGTATCAAGCCCCACCTGTTTAAGATGAAAGGTAACAAAATCAAGAATTTCCCCCATTCTGGCTTGTATAATATTTGCCAGGTTCTTAACACTGATTTCTTTGGCAGGCATACCGTTCATACCGGGGATAGTGATAAAAGCATTGGCTTTTGCTTCATCAGCTAAAGCGCTTCCAAACTGCACCTTCATAGCTTCAGCCTGCTGCTTCAATACACCCAAGCCTGTCTTAATATCGTTGGTAATATTCTCTCCGCCGAAAGGAATAACTGCAGTATGTTTTAGAATTCCTTCATAGAAAACGGCGAGGTCACTGGTACCACCACCAATGTCTAAAATGGCAACACCTGCTTCCAAATCCAATTCGCTCATTACTGCCGAGGCAGAAGCAAGGGGCTGCAAAACAAGATCCTTTGTTTTGAGACCGCTTTTATCGACAGCACGATTAATGTTGCGTATCGCATTTCTGTCTCCGGTGATAATGTGAAAGTTGGCTCCAACTTTTACCCCGTTGTATCCAATAGGATTCGGAATATTTTGTATATTATCAACTGTAAACTCCTGTGGTATTACATCAATAATCTGGTCACCTGCGGGAATAAAAGTTTTCTTTTGATTATCTATCAGTTGTTCAATTTCCAAAGTGGTGATCTCGTTTTCAGAATCCTGCCGAACGATGTCGCCACGGGTCTGCAAACTCTTTATGTGATGTCCCGCAATCCCTACGTACACTTCACTGATCTCAAGATCGGGATTGGATTCATAGCAATTTTTCAAAGCTTGTTGAATGGCTTTAATTGTTTGCTCAATGTTTAGAACCTGTCCATGTTGTACACCGGTGCTGTTAGCACGGCCAAAGCCCAGGATCTCCAGCTTACCGTATTCATTCTTCCGTCCCGCAATGGCAGCAATTTTGGTTGTGCCGATGTCGAGACCTACAATGATTGGTGCTTCGTTGACGTTCATAAATATGTGTTTTTTTGTTGTTTTTTACCTGAAATCCTAATTCAATTTTTCTTATTTCTGCTTAACTATCTCTTTTCGTGCAACAAATTTTTTTGTTACCAGCATTATATCTTCCCTCATCATCGTTGTGTCACTCACTTGTGCTGTTGCTTTATTATTGTTCTTTTTTCAATTGTTTTGCATAGTCTTCTCTTACTGCTTTCACTACTCACCTTATTTCCTCTTTGGCTCCGCTTTTTTTGCTAAAGGCTTTTTCATTACTGCTTTTGCAACCTTCTTTTCCTCAGGCTTTTTATTTAATATAACCTGTTTTGCTGCCACTGATTTTGCACTTTGTGTAACCTGTGTTGGTCTAACTGTAGCTGTATTTACCGGTGCAGGTTTTGTTATTACATTTTTCGATTTTGTCTTTAAATTGCCTGCATCTCGTTGTAGTACGTTGTCCTTATTATTCCTTTTTTGAACACTATGTTTTGATAATGTAGCGGTAGTATCTTTTACGGTTAGCTTGTCAACATTAGCAGTAATAGAGTCTGAATTTTTTACTTCTGCCAGTAAGTTTTCGTAAGCCATTCTCGCTTTTACACTATCAACTTTTACCGGTTTTGCACCCTTTACAGTTGCTACTACCTGACCATCAAACTGAACATCTATTTTTTCGTATTTTTCAAATCCGACTTGTGTCCACACCTGCTTATAAAAACTAAACAGCCTGTCAAATTTTTGTTGCCAATCTCCATCTTTACCCAATGCTACCATATGGCTTCCAACTGTCGGTATCATTTCAAAACCCGTTGGCGTTATGTCTACCTGTGCTACCTGCGCTTTCCAAAAATCGTCTGCTTGTATAAACATTGCCAATCCTTTGGCAGACGCCAGTAATTCACTATCAGGCCGCGATAGGGTTGATCTTTCGGATGGAAAATTGGTGAACATGGGAACTCTTGCGCTCAACTTTTCACTCAGCGGCAACCTCCTGCATGCGCTATCGATGTAAAAAGAATTTCCTTCCACAGTAAATATTCTTGCCACGGGTTCCTTCTCTTCAACTATGACTTGCAGTACCTGTTTATTATCAAAAAACAATTCGGCACTTGCTATCCACCTCTCACTTTTCAATCGTTGCTCAAGCGCTTTTAAATCAATATTTTCAATTGGTTCTCCCTTAATCTGACCAAACGCTTTTAAAATTGCCGTAACCCCTTTTTCATCTACAAAAAAGTTGTTACCATCTTTGTGAAAAGAGACTTCGATGCCGCCGCAAGACTTGTGATTCTTCTTATTTATTGCTGATACAAGTAACACTAAAATAATCGCTCCAAGTGCAATCCATCCTGTGTTCCTCCACCTTTTTCTCCACACTTGTTGCATAACTTTTTATTGTAATTCTAATAATTGCTTAACCTCTTGTATCAGCACGTCAATGTCTCCTGCACCTGCCATAACCAGCAGACCCGGCTGCCTTTCCTCCACCCATTTCTTTACTTCGTTTTTACTCATCACTTTTCTATCACGAATAGTCATTTTTTTCAAAATCAACTCACTGCTAACGCCTTCCATTGGTAATTCTCTTGCCGGGTAAATGGGTAATAAAATAACTTCGTCGCATGTGTCGAGTACTTCTGCAAACCCATCTGCCTGGTCTTTTGTCCTGCTAAAAAGATGTGGCTGAAATACCAGTACAAGTCTTTGTTTGAATAAGCTTTTAACCCCACCTATTAAAGCCCGTAGTTCTTCCGGATGATGAGCATAATCGTCTATTAATACATGTGCATCATTTTTTACAACGTATTCAAACCTTCTTCGCACACCCTTAAAATCTGCTATAGCATTTTTTATTTTTTGATCATCTATATTTAATTGCTTTGCCACAACAACTGCTGCAATCATGTTTTCTATGTTGTGCAATCCACCCATATGCAAAACCACTTCTGACATCCTCCAATTGCTAGCAATTACATCAAAAACATAAGAACCATTTTCAATTTTTATTTCTCCTGCGTGTACATCAGCTTCGCCGGTTTTTAAGCTATAGGTAATATGATTTGCTGCTTTAAAAGCACTACTTCTGCTTAAGCCTGATTTTGTTATCAGCAATCCACCTTGTTTTACCTGTTGCGAGAACCGGATGAAAGCACTTTCAAATTCTTCTGCTGTTCCATATATGTCTAAATGGTCGGGATCCATAGCAGTGATTACTGCGACATTAGGCGACAATTTCAAAAAGCTTCTGTCGTATTCATCGGCTTCAATCACGCACACATTGTTTCTATCACTCCAGAAATTGCTTTCGTAATTAGCCGAAATACCTCCTAAAAACGCATTGCAACCGTAACCCGAATGACGAAGAATGTGGGCTATCATGGTGCTGACTGTTGTCTTGCCATGTGTACCTGCAACACAGATATTGAAAGAACTATCAGTGATGATCTTTAATACATCACTTCTCTTTACAACTTTATAATTATTGTCCTGATAGAACTTTAACTCAACATGATCAGCAGGAATAGCCGGTGTAAAAACGACCAGATCTACTTCTCTCGGAATTAATGAAATATCTTCTTCATAATGAATGTCTATCCCTTCAGTTTCCAATTGCTTTGTAAGAACTGTTGATGTTTTATCATATCCGCTAACCTTAACACCCTGCGTATTAAAATATCGTGCTATTGCACTCATCCCAATTCCACCGATACCAATAAAATATAAACCACGCCCCCCCGCCCCTAAAGGGAGGCTTTGATACACGCTTATATTTCCAGGTTCTCTCATTAATTAGAAACCATTATTTATTTTTTTTCAACCTCGCCTCAACTCTCTCCTCCCTTTAGGGCCGGGGCAGTGTCTTTAATATTTCCCTTGCTATCACTTCGTCTGCATTTGTTATTGCAAGCTTTGCTATATTGTCACTCAATTCTTTTTGCAGGTCTTTATTTTCTGCAAGTGAAATGGTCATTCCTATCAGCTTTTCATTTGCTTCATTATCTTTTATCATCAGCGCTGCTTTTTTATTGACCAACGTTTGCGCATTTACTGTTTGGTGATCTTCTGCAGCATGCGGAAACGGGACAAATATTACCGGTTTTTTTGCCACACATAGTTCAGTCACTGCCATCGCACCCGACCTGCTAATTACTATATCTGCCGCCGCATAAGCCATTTCCATTTGTGTTATAAAGTCGTCCAACCAAATATTTGCATGTTTTTTCGCTTTGTCTTTATAAACTGCTGCCGTAGCTTTTCCTGTTTGCCATATCAGTTGTAAGTCATGTGTTTCAAATGCATCCAGTTTATTTGCTATCGCTTCGTTTATACTTCTTGCGCCCAGACTACCACCGACAGCTAAAACAGTTGTTTTATTCTCATCGAGGCTAAAAAAACGAAATGCCTGAGAACGACTGACAGTAGACTGAGCAATAGATTTTCTTACTGGATTTCCTGTTATATTAATTTTTGCAGATGGAAAAAACTTTTCCATTCCGTCTGATGCAACAAATATTTTACTTGCTTGCTTACCAAGCCAGATGTTGGTCTTCCCTGCAAAGGAATTGCTTTCATGTATAAAGGTTTTAATGCCTTTTAGCTGTGCCTGCTTCAGTACCGGAAAGCTTGAATAACCACCAACACCAATTACTGCATCTGGCTTAAACTCATCTATAATTTTTCTTACCTGAAAAAAGCTTTTGATCAGCTTAAAAGGCAATCCAATATTTTTTATCAAAGAACTTCTGTTAAAACCGGCTATATCTAATCCTTCTATTTTGTAACCGGCCTGTGGCACCTTTTCCATTTCCATTTTTCCCTTAGCGCCTACAAATAATATTTCTATATCGGGCGCCAGTTGCTTAATTGCATTTGCAATCGCAATAGCCGGAAAAATATGCCCGCCTGTTCCT
The DNA here is from genome assembly GCA_038199395.1 of Chitinophagales bacterium. Classification (GTDB taxonomy): domain Bacteria; phylum Bacteroidota; class Bacteroidia; order Chitinophagales; family Chitinophagaceae; genus Segetibacter. The sequence continues at coordinate 1,495 of JBBPZJ010000446.1, read as the reverse complement.
CCCCCGGCAATGATCAACCGCCCTTCAAGCCCCCCCGCCCCTGAAGGGGAGCTATCAAAACCAATATTATTCTTATCCTCGTTCATCAATTGAAATTCATTATTTATCTAGTCCTCTTTTCTTTCTCTCTTCTCCCTTTAGGGTCGGGGCTTCACCTTCTTTAGTCCATAACTTCTTCTTCAACCTCTTTTTCGACCTGTTTCTTTCTCACAGTAGCTTTCGCTTCATCAACGGGTTTTAAAGCCTCCCCTTCAGGGGAGGTTGAAGGGGTTCTTCCTTCCAGTTGCTCTACGTTTCTCGCCACACTCAACACAATGCCTATAGATGCGCAGGTAAATAGAAACGAGCTTCCACCCATGCTAACCAGTGGCAGGGTAACACCGGTGACCGGAACAAGATTGACCGCTACTGCCATATTTGCCATTGCCTGAATGACAAGAGAAAAGCTCAATCCCAAAGCCAGAAAAGCTCCAAACGCAAAAGGACATTTTCTAAAAAGACGAATGCAACGTAGGAGAAAAATAAGGTAGATGAAAATGATAATCCCTCCGCCAATTAATCCATATTCCTCAAGTATTACTGCATATATCATATCGGAATATGGATGAGGCATAAAGTTTTTTGCTTCACTGTTTCCCGGTCCTACGCCTATTATTCCGCCTTTTGCTATAGCAATCTTTGCCTGCTGCACCTGGTAAGGAGTTTCGTCTGCACTGGCATAAATGAAATCTTGTACACGGTTAATCCACGTGCCAATTCTACCATGCGATTTTAATTCAGTTATTGCGACGCTTTTGGTTTGCTTTTCTTTGCTTTTATCGTAAGTGCCAACGGCAATTGCTATTAAAAGCAGTACGGGTATCAGCACAATTCCAATCGTTCCGAGTATGTGTTTTTCCTGTGCTCTTCCGATAAACATTAGCAATAACCCTGTTGCGCCAGTTAACAAGGCTGTCGATAAGTTTGCCGGTGCGATCAACATGCAAATAATGCCAACAGGAACAATTATTGGAAGGAAGCCTTTCTTAAAATCTTTTATGACATCTTGCTTGCGGCTAAGTTGACGACTCAAATACATAAACAGTCCCAGCTTCGCAAGGTCGCTTGTTTGAAACGTCATATTAATAATCGGAAGTTTGATCCACCGGCTTCCGTCATTAATGGTAGCCCCGAAAAAGTAGGTAAATATCATTAGGGGTATTGCTGCGAGAAACATATACAAGGCAATTCTCGAGTACAGGGTATAGTTGATGCGGTGAGCAAAGTATATAACTATTATGCCTAGCACTATAAATGCAAATTGTTTGAACAGATATACTTCGGTATTGCCTTTGTACATTTTATAAGCCAGCGAACCCGTTGCACTATAGACAACCAATAAAGACGTAATCGACAACAATACTACGATACCCCAAATATATTTATCACCCTTCGTTTTTTTCAACAAGCCTCCGCCTACTCCTGCAACCGGAGGCATTTCAGAAAATGGCTTATC
>JBBPZJ010000445.1:0-2887 GCA_038199395.1 Chitinophagales bacterium | reverse complement strand
TTCTTCAATACTGCATAGTAAGTGCCACTCGTAGTTACTTTATAAGTAGGTTGAGTTGCTCGGCTGATCGCAGCGTCATTTTTGAACCATTGAATGCTGTTGGTAGGGCTTACATGTAAAACAGCGCTGTCATTATTGCCTGCACAATATATAGCTTTTCCAAGTACCTGTAAAGAGTCGTCTATAACCGATGCTCTGACTACAACAGTATCTGTGACCCGACAGCCCCCGCCACTGTTGCTGGTAGTAACAATATAAGTTGTAGTTTTGTTAGGGGCCGCCATAGGGTTAGCAATATTAGGATTGTTGAGACCAATAGCAGGAGTCCATGCGTATCTCAAACCGGCCTTTGGCGGTACACCAAGTGGAACCTCTGTCATGTTACATGAAAGTGTATCCAGGCCGGCGTTGGCAGTAACTGTAAGCGAGTCTCGTAGGGTAGTAAACATTGTTTTTGAACATCCGAATCCGCTATACGGCTCCAGCTTCACAGCTATTGTAGTTCCCGACGGTGGCGGTGGCGCCAAAGTAAGAACTTGCTGATTACCGAGTTGTTTGGTTAACGAACTGTCGTACCATGTATAGCTCTGGTAGCCGTAGTGGGTTGTCACGTTTATGGCAGTATCATCAGGGCAAAAAGTTGCACCGACAAAATTACCGCTACATTCAGAATTAACATCTATATAAGCATAGCCAAAATGTCTTCTAAAAGTACAATCAGCAGTTTTAAAAAATAACCTGATTGTTTTGCCGGCATTGCCCGATAAGTCAACAGAAACCGGAGACCAATCTTTATATAACACCGTAGTAGTATCGGCTGCACTTGAAGCCTGAAATCCCGGGAGCGATGTGCCCACCGCGATAAAACTAAAAGAAGCACAACTTATGGTTGTATTATCTGTAACATTCGTGATTTCAATTTCCATTCTTGGTTGTTCATACTCACGATGATTGGGTGATTGAAAAACAACTGCATAGTTATACATCAGGCTGTAAGAATTATCATTTGCGGGAATGGTAAATTCGTATGAAACTCCTTCCGCTTCTCCGCCCGCTTGTGTGCTTCCTAATTTAATCGAATAGCCGCTACCGTTAGGACAATTGATGGGAAAGCCCCCGTAAGGATCCACTCCGGCATTCTTGCCATACATAGTATGGTGGCCGTAAATAGGACCGCCGGACGGGTAAATAGATATAACATTCTGACCTCCCACTGCCGATGTCGTACCTGTATAGCAAGTCCATCCGTCAAAATTTCCTTTTTCGAAATCGATATTATAAGGGCAGCTTTGAGCAATAGAAGAATGAGAAATTGCGAACAAACAAGTAATAATCGCTAAAAAAGACAGTGTAATACGATAAGTTGGACGAGTATTTTTTTTTAATCGTATCAATTGGAGCACCGTTCAAAATTTATTTCTTAAAGTTATGATTATTCCTGATGTAGCCGTTGCACAGAATTGAAAAGTTTCAGCTTCCCCTTACAAATAGATACGCAGGAGAATAGGAATAGTTGGGCACGATAAAAAATTAGTTTTAAAGCGGAAATCAAGGATTTAGTAATGAAGCTTACAAATAGTAACACACTTTCTGCTTTAAGGCCTTCCCGGTATAACTGAATTAAATTGTAAAAAGATAAATTCCGGTATAAACGTTTTTAACCCGCCTCATTCGCCCGGATGATACTGCTTTTCGACATGCTTTAAAACGTCTTCTTTATAAAACAGCACCTCCTTAAATTCTCCATTAATATAACCTTGTGCCTGGTCCATGTAGTGTTTACTGGCAGGGTCAAAAGATTGCCCCCCGGTAACAATGGATGTTGCTTTTACTTTTTTGCCAAATTCAACACAGGCGATAAAACTGTTTCCCGATACACCGTAACGCTTATTTAGACCAGCAGGACGTCTTGATGCAAACGATGGCAATGAACCGAAAGTAGCTGCAGCTAAACCTACCGGCATACTTGGACTGGTATCATCGAACGTACCGTCAGCAGGACGTTGATAGCGATTTACCTCTCCCCAGGGCGTTTTCCATTTGCCAAATCTGTCTATAAGGTCTTTTAAAGTTTCAGATAAAAGCGCTAATCTTTCCTGAGAAGTAGTAGCATGTAAGGTATTATTTAATTGCTCAACTGCGTGAGATGCATTGTAAGGATTTGCTGCCGGAGTTGCTTTTTGTAAGAAACGATAACCAAATTCAATAGCTATCGTGGAAGCTACCGAAGTATCAGCAGAATTTCTATTCCATGTTTTTAGTCGTGATATTGGTTCTGACAAAGAATTTTTTAAAGGACTTGTAGACTCCAAATTTTCATAATCCTTCAGTAAAGCAGGAATCAGGTAATCAAAAGCAGTAAGGTGATGATCATATCCAACATTGTGTATCATCTTATCTATTGTAAGGTCTTTTGCTTCACTTAGTAAGCGTGCTGCGTTTAATCCGCGAAAATTCTCACCATCAGGAGCCATATAAACGGGATAATTCTCTGTTTTCGGACTGCTTTTACCAGACACAGTAAATGGTGTGGAATTGCAATTTTGAATATATCCTGTTGCTGGATTATACACATGTACAATTTCATCTAAAGCATACGTCCCTTTCCAGTCACTTGCTGAGGTACTACCATTGACCGGCAAACTATAATCATAACTTTTGCTTCTTTTCGGAACAAAGTTTCCATGCCAATAAGCGATGTTTCCTTTATTATCAGCAAACACTGTATTGTCTGAGGTATTGACACGCAAGTCCATAATTTTTCTAAAGTCTTCAAAACTTTTGGCTTTAGTACGAAGCCACGTTTGGATACGGGCAGAAAGCGACCGGTTATTTTCTCTAAGGCTTAACCATTTGCCATTCCTGCTACCCATAACCGGACCATGAT
>JBBPZJ010000444.1:0-8694 GCA_038199395.1 Chitinophagales bacterium | reverse complement strand
CTTGAAGCCGACGAAAATCTTTTATGTCGCTTAAAAAAGTAGTAAGCGTAGTGATAAAACTTTGTTTTCTAGTTAATTACAAAGTTATCCACATTCACAAATTTGCTTGCTACTTTTTTTTCTTAGAATTCTACAGCCCTGCAACAATTAGATACTCTTTTCCTTTTATAAGAACTATTTTCAAAAACGGATAATAAAATTAATACGATTAGCAATCCGCAGAAACTTGTATGGTTTAAAAAAAGGTTAAGGTAGAAAAAGGGACACTAGCCTAGTGATGCTTGTATCTTTCATAAAAGACTACCTCAAGTTGAAGTTATTACAGCGCTAAGCAGCGTGACGAAAACTATGATGAAAATTATCTGGATACGTAATGTATGTTTTACTCTAAATAAGCAGAAGCAGGGTTAAATCTTCAATCACTAATAAAATGCCTTAAAGCTAACTTCAAATACAGACAAGAGAAGCAGCAATGATAAAGAAAATGAAGCAACTCTTTTTATTGTCAGACAAAAAAGGATACTGAACTCTCTCAAGAAAAAGCCCATGAGCAGGCGTTGCAAAATTTGTTCTTCTGTAATCCTTTATTCGAATAATTTCTTCAAACTCAGCTACAGTAAGTTTTTTTCTACCTACTAATAACATGGTACCTACCAGTCCCCGAACCATTCCCCGAAGAAAACGGTTAGCTTCAACGGTGAATACAAGACTGAAATTATTAAGCACCCATTCACTCTCAATTATTGTACATTCAAAAGTGTGAACTTGCGTATTTCTTTTTGAAAAAGAAGAGTAGTCGGTATATCTATATAATAATAGTGCTGCCTTTTGCAAGAGTTCGATATCAAGAGAATAGGGATAATACCATGCAGTTTCAGCTAAAAAAGGATCTTTTACCGTAGTAATAAAATATTTATATCGCCGGGACGTAGCAAAAAATCTTGAATGAGAATCAGAGCTCACAGGAATTACAGACTTTACAACAATATCAAGGGGCAATATTGCATTTAAATTGTAGATCGAGAGACTTGAAAATTCTGTTTCGACATCAAAATGAAAATAATTCTGCGTAGCATGCACGCCTGCATCTGTGCGGGAAGAACCTGTTAAGGTAATGGGTGAACGTGAAATTGTTGACAGCGCTTTTTCTACCCGGCCCTGAATTGTATCTGCGTTTTGCTGAACCTGGAAACCCGCATAGTTTGTTCCTTTATAACTTACTTCAAGAAAGTACCTCATGAACAACAGTTAAATATTTAAAAACATATAACTATTGAAGCAGGCTTTTGAAACGATCTCTATAAGCCGGATCAATAAATTCTGTTTGAAGGCTAGAGTATTGGGCCGCATCAGCAACTGAAACAAAAGAGGCGTCGAAAAATTTGAACCGGCCTTCGTCAGATAAGAAGAGTGTTGATAGCGCTTTAATCTGGCTTGTAGTAAAGCATTTATTCCTATAAAATTTTTTGGCTTCACTAATCATTTTATCGTCACTAGTCTCCATCGCCATTTTTTTTCTCAACCTGGAATAATCGTCATCAGTGGCAATATTTTTACAGTTGCTATTTTCCATAATTCTCCTACCTTCTGTTACTATTGACGACACTTGTACACTATCTTTTTGAGCACCCATCTTAAAATCAAGAAACTTTAAATCACTTTTTTCAGAAGGAGTTGAGCTGCCTGTACTTGCCTGGTTAGATGTTGCTGTACTATTCTTAGAGAGGTCTGCGGATGTCGCAGACGAAGTTCCATTAGAAGAACCTGACGGATCAGTGGAAAATGGAATTATCACATTAATAGTGTCTCTTGTTCTGCCAGATCCTTCTACGTATGATAAATGCACACCGCCTTCATCTGTAACTTCCGACAATTTTTTCACGTCTGAAGGCTTACTTTTATTTGTCCCGGCTCCACCTGATTTTGTTGTTTCATCTATGGTTGCTACAGTTTCTGTGGCGTTTTTTACGTTAGCACCCAGCGATTGATCTTGTATTGAAACCGGCTCTTTTACATCTTCACTTTTTGCTACTTCATTTAATGCAACTTCTACAGGTTTAGCCACTACTTGTGTTGTATCTTTTTTCTTATCAAAAGAAATAACAGGGGGAGGTGCTTTTGCATTTGAACTTTCAATTAATGCTTTCGCAACAACGTTTGTATTTGCTGATGATGCCATGGTTAAGTCAAGCGTCTGTAGATTAAATAAGGCCCAGCCTTTTTCATTAAGATTCTTCAAATCAAATCCAAGGTCCTTGTTTTGAATCACACAAGTAAAGGTTTGCTCAGGAAAAGTATTTTGTGCAAAACCCACTGTTAGATTATAATTTCCATCGGCAAGTTTTGGAATGATAACATAGCCACTGGCCGTTGAGCTAAATAATTTGCCATTGACAGAAACATAAAAAGGTTGTTTAGTATCAGATTGAATAAAAATAAAATGCTTTTCCTGCGCAGAAAGATGATTCAAACAAAAAGCAAGAAAAAATATACTTAAAAAATACTTCATTAAAAAAAGTTGAACAAGGGTTTTCGTAATTAGCTTATTAAAACAAAGCTATAGAAAAACGTTGTTTTTACACTATAACTCTAATTTAAAACTCCTCTACCTGGCATTAACAGCAAAAACAATGCTTAGCAATTACTTTTGATCAAAATTTATATTAAAGATTCTCATGAGAAAAACAGAGCAAGTGCTATTGATCTTCTTGCAACAACAAACAATGCAGACTATACCAATCTTTACCTCGCTGGTATAAAAGACTCATCTTATAGTGTTGCAGGGGCTTCGCTTTCTGCACTTGCTCTAACAAAACCAGCTAAAGCTCTTTCATTGCTTAGTGACATAAAAAATGATGCAAAAGGCAGATTAAAATCTGCTGTGCAAGAGGCGGAAGTACCGTCGAAAACCGATGCAGATTTCGATGAAGTTAATGAGAAGTTTGACAAATCGAGTGTATTAGAAAAGGCATCGCAATACAAGGCTTACGTTATTTACCTGGGCAATGTTTACAATAACGAAAATTTAAAAAAAGGCATTGATAAAATATTTCTTTGAGAAATCAACTTTCGCTTTATAACCCGTCTTTTAAGCGAGAAGTAAACGAACTTTTAGAGAATTTGAAAAGTAAAAAGCAAGCATTGAAAACAGACGAAAACGCTTCTGCCATAAATGAGCAAATTAGTTATATCGAAAAGAAAATGAAATAGCAGGAAAACGTTCACATTGAAAAAAGCAGCTCGTTACGGCTGCTTTCTTAGCTTAAAATCTTAAATGACAGCACTCATTTGTAGTCAAAATATCGCTCATAGACCATCTCTGCCTTAAGAAAGATATTTACCAACTATAGGCACTCTTCTTCCAACACCAAATGCTTTAGGACTAACTCTTATAATAGGACAAAACTGATTTCTTTTATACTCGTTACTATTTACCAACTTTAAAATTCTGTCTACAACAGGTGCGTCGTAACCCATCTCCTTAATTTCGGACGGGCCTTTTCTTCGTTCGATATATTGATACAACACTTTATCCAAAATCTGATACTCAGGCAAGCTGTCGGCATCTTTCTGATCAGGCCTTAACTCGGCACTTGGCGCTTTATGAATAATGTTGGCGGGAATAGTTTCTCTATCTCTGTTTATATATTCCGCCAAAGCATACACCTGCAACTTATAACAATCTCCCAGTACGCCTATGCCTCCGGCCATATCTCCATATAAAGTGCCATAACCGGTTGCCAGCTCACTTTTATTAGATGTATTTAGCAAGATATATCCGAACTTGTTTGCAATGCTCATTAGCAAATTTCCGCGGCTTCGGCTTTGAATATTCTCCTCAGCAATGCTAAAAGGAAGGTCTTTAAAAATAGGTTTCAGGGTAGAAAGAAACGCTTGATACACAGCGGTGATTTTGATGATATCATAAGGGTTTTGCAAGTTCTCGCTCAACTTAACGGCATCATTAACGGAATGTTCTGTACTATAAGGAGAAGGCATTAAAATCGCTCTGACATTTTCTTTCCCTAGCGCTTCACAGGCCAGTGCAAGGGTTACTGCACTATCAATGCCACCCGAAGAACCGAGTATAGCTTTTGTAAAGCCCATCTTTTTAAAATAATCCTTTATTCCATGAATTATTGCTGTATGAATCCCTTTTATATTTAGGTTAGGATTGTACTCTACAGGGTTTGGCTTTATATGAGCAATCGGCTCGATATTATCAACAGTATATTCTACAATAGTTCCATCTTCATTTAAAGTTGCTCCTTCTACGGCTTCCTCAAAAGATGGTAAGCATTTGCTAAGATTTCCTTCTTTGTCAAAAATCAGCGATGCTCCATCAAAAACAATTTCTGTCTGGCTACCAACTGCGTTGCAGTAAAACATGGGCAGCTTATACTTAATTACATTCGACTTAATTACAGACTTTCTTTCTTCTTCGTGTATGTAATCAAAAGGAGATGCACTCAGGTTTATCATCAAATCCGGTTGCTGCTCCATCAATTTATCCATAGGGCAAATGCGATACAAAGGATTATCATTTATATTCCAGATGTCTTCACAAATTGTTACTGCAAGTCTTTTTCCTTTAAACTCAAGTACATGCCAATCAAAGGCAGGTTCAAAATATCGGTACTCGTCAAAGACATCATATGTCGGCAACAAAGTCTTATGCACTTCTCCCTTAATCTCTTTTTCATAAAGTAGAAAAGCAGCATTAAAATGATCTTTACCTTCTGCGACAGGATTTCTTGCCGGAGAGCCAACCAATACTCCTATAGTGTCCGCATGTTTTTTTATTTCGTCAATCGCTTCGTAACATTTATCTATAAAATCATTAAATTCAAGAAAGTCACGGGGAGGATATCCGCACACACACAGTTCACTAAAAACAACCAGGTCGGCTTCCTGTCGTTTGGCCTCTTCTATCGCGGATATAATTTTTTGAGTATTTTTTTCAAAATTCCCGATGTGATAATTCTGTTGAGCAAGTACAATTTTCATAGTTCAAATTTGCTAATTATGCTTTACTATAGCATAAAGTTCGTGCCTTAATGTAATTTGCCAAACAAAGAATATTTCTATGAAGAGATCTGGCTGGTATATACCTTTAATTGTGGTAGTAATGGGTAGTTGTACCAGCAAAAAAATACCTGATGTTTCAGGTATAAAAGTGCAATTGCAATTACAGCGCTTCGACGAGGACTTTTTTGCTATGGATACTTTTCACATTGATCAGTCTCTTCAACAACTCAGCAGTAAGTATCCGGGTTTCCTTAGAGATTTTATTTTCAATATTCTTGCTCTGCCACCGCAGCTTGATAGTACAAAGGCAGTAGAGCAGCAAATAGTTTCCTTTTTAAGTTCTTACAAGCCTCTGAAAGAATCAGCAGGCCGTGTCTTTTCCGATCTAAAAGATATTAATAAACAGGTAGAAAAAGGGCTGCAGTTTGTAAAGTATTATTTTCCATCTTATAACGTACCTGATAAACTAATTACTTTTATAGGACCTATAAATAGCTATGGTAATATCCTTACTTCCGATGCCGTAGCGGTTGGCTTGCAGTTGTACATGGGCAATCATTATTCTCTTTACCAGAGTGAGGCAGGGCAAGAGTTGTATCCCGCCTATATCTCAAGACGATTTCAAAAAGAATATATACCTGTGAACAGTATCAAAACAATTATTGATGACATGTATCCCGATAACAATGCGGGCCGGCCATTGATAGAACAAATGGTGCAGGCAGGAAAAAGGTTATATCTGCTAGATCATTTATTGCCTGAAGCGGAAGACACCTTAAAGACCGGTTATACAAAAAATCAATTGGAAGGTAGTTTTAAGAATGAAGAGGCAATTTGGTCTTATTTTGTTCAAAATGATCTGCTATATATTTCGGATCCTTCTATTATAAAGGATTATATGAACGATGCTCCCACAACACAAGCTCTTGGTCCGGAATCCCCCGGTTTCATTGGTCAATTTGTAGGTTGGCAAATAGTAAAAAAGTGGGCAGCTAAAAACGAGAAAGTAAGCGTACCACAGTTGATGGAAACGAACCCCAGAACTATTTTTGAACAAGCTAAGTACAAGCCATAAAATCGTTCTAAGTTTTAAAAATTCGCCCAGGCTTTGCTGAACTTTTGTTGCTAAATATTTAAAACGTTAAGTTGAAAAACGTAGGTACTGGCTTGATTCAATCATTTCGTGTTTTACCAGCAATTATTGCAAATTAACGTGAAGGCTCTAAAACCGGGCAGAAAGGTTAATTCATTTTATAAGGCACAATCATTTCAAATGCCGGGATATTGACTTCAAACGTCATTTTATTATTGATATTTTCCATCACGTATTTTCCAAACATTTTACCCATTTCAGTTCTCAGATTGCAGCCGCTTACATATTGAAATTGTTGCCCTGCCTCCAGCAAAGGTTGCTGACCAACAACACCTTCACCTTCGACCTCACGATACTCACCGTTGCTGTCAAATATATGCCAGTGCCTGCGATGCAATTGCACAGGAAAGCTATTATGGTTTTCTATGGATATACGATAGGCAAACATAAACTCATTATTAACCGGGTTACTATAATCTGGCTGGTAAAAAGTTTCTACGCTTATTTGTACTCCCTCAGATAGTTTTGAAATCATGCGAGGCCTGTTTAAGTAAAAATAAACAAAATTTAAAAAGCTATAAATTATTTATGCAAAGACTTTACCAAAAAGTATTCGCCATCTTGTGTTATAGTTTCTCTTTTTATTATTTCCATTCTACCATTACTAGCACTATTAATAGTACAAATAACAAAAATATAAGTAGATCAGGCTTTTATCATAAGAAGAAACTTCTTGCTTAAAAACCCTGTTTTCTTTAGTAGGTTTCACTAAATAATTTCTATTCCTTAGAATTTAGCCGGTCTTGTTTATGCAAAACTTATCTTTGGCATTACCTGTACTATCACTAAAAAAAATTATAACATGACGAAAATTGCTGTAGCAAAAGGAGATGGAATCGGACCTGAAATAATGGATGCCGTTCTTACTATTTTTAATGCTGCCAATGTTCCCCTCCAATATGAATATGTTGATATGGGCAAGTGGGTGTTCGATAAAGGGTACAGCAATGGAATGACGCCGGCAGCACAACAAACTATAGAAAGTTTGGGCATTTTATTTAAGGGTCCAATGGAAACACCTAAAGGTAAAGGCGTAAAAAGTGTAAATGTTACAGCAAGAAAAACATGGAACACTTATGCAAATAAAAGAGTCTTTCAATCACTTCATGGAGTCGACACAGTTTTTTCTAAAGCTGGTATTCCAATAGATATAACGATTGTTCGTGAAAACATAGAAGATACTTATGGTGGTATCGAACATATGCTAACACATGATGTAGCACTTAGCCGAAGGTTCATTACAAAACCTGGAAGTATGCAGGTGATAAAGTATGCTTTTGAAATGGCTAAAAAGAAAGGCACAAAACGGATCACTTGCGGTCATAAAGCAAACATTATGAAGCTAACCGATGGTTTGTTCCTTCAGACATTTTATGATATTGCTAAAGAATATCCTGACCTTAAAGCTGACGATATTATTGTTGATGACCTTTGTATGAAACTCGTAACACGTCCTGATCTTTTTGACGTAGTTGTGCTTACCAATCTTCAGGGCGATATAGTTTCTGACCTTTGTGCCGGCCTGGTGGGTGGCTTAGGTTTTGCCCCTTCTGCAAACATAGGCGATCACATTTCTATTTTCGAAGCAGTGCATGGTACCGCGCCGGATATTATAGGAAGAAATATTGCTAATCCGACCGCATTATTATTAAGTGGACTAGCTTTGCTGCGACACGTAGGATTAATGGAAAGTGCCGCAACTATCGAAAATGCTTTATTGTTTACCCTAGAGCAAGGAGTCCATACAGGAGATTTTGGAGATAAGTCTGTGCCAGCTCTTAATACAACTGATTTTGCGACAGCAATCATCAACAACTTTGGGAAAGCACCTGCTAATAATCCAAAGCCTAAATTGGAAAACCAACCTGCCACTCCCACAGTTTTCAGGCTTGAGAAAAACCCTATGCTCGAAAATGAGGAAAACACAAAGGAAACAATTATCGGTGTAGACATGTTTATTGAAAGTAATGAGCAACCGCTAATTATTGCGGAAAAGTGTCTTCAGCATACATTCGGGCTTTTTAAGCTGGTCACTATCAGTAACCGGGGTACACAAGTATGGCCTACAGGTAGTGTGTTTACTAATCTTGTAAATACTTACGCCTGTCGTTTTGAAAGTATTGGAGAAGTGTCGGTTACACAAACTGATATCATAGAGTTATACAGGCATTTAGCCCAGGATTTCAAAATATGTTCTACGGAGCTTTTAAATGTCTGGGATGGCAAAAAAGCTTATTCACTTGCAGCAGGACAGTAAGGCCAAATCTTAAATTTCACGGATCATGAAACAGCCAGAGTAAAGATGGAACGCAGTACCATTTTTGCTTTCTTTTAAACTTTTTTCGTGTACAGGCCAAAAATATGAAAGAAGCATTTGTTGCGATTTCCCCGATTAAAAAAATGTTTTTTTGGGGGTCACGCTGCCTGCTTAATAACATATTTCTTGTTGTTATTCACACAGGACAACGCTCTTGCCAACAATTTGTTTGATACTGCTGTAACACACCAACCAT
>JBBPZJ010000443.1:0-5329 GCA_038199395.1 Chitinophagales bacterium | reverse complement strand
TTTATACCATTGGGACTTACCTTACGAGCTTGAGAAGAAGGGCGGGTGGACGAACCGCCAGATCGTTGATTGGTTTAGCAGCTATGTAGAGTTTTGTGTAAAGAAATTTGGCGACAGGGTAAAGTATTGGATGGTATTGAATGAACCGTTGGCATTTACCGGGGCCGGATATTTTTTAGGTCTTCATGCACCCGGTCGAAAAGGATTAAATAGTTTTTTGGCTGCCGCACATCATGCTGCATTGTTCCAGGCAGAAGGAGGTCGAATTATAAGATCGATGCAATCAGATGCAAAGGCAGGCACTACTTTTTCCTGCTCCCTGATAGAACCATTCAGTCAATTAGAAAAAGACGTACAGGCTAGCTAAGCGAATTGATACTTTGTTAAACCGCATGTTTGCTGAGCCACTGGCAGGCCCTGGTTATCCAATAAAAGACTTAAAATTATTGCGAAGGCTTGAGCCTTTTGTGAAAGATGGTGATGAAGCAAAACTCGCTTTTGATATGGATTTTGTAGGTGTTCAAAATTATACAAGAGAAATAGTTGCTTCATCAAACTTAACTCCTTTAATATGGGCTAAAATTATTAAAGCAAACAAAAGAAACGTTGAAACGACAGAAATGAACTGGGAAGTGCATCCCGAATGCATTTACAAGATGCTTCATAAATTTAGTGAATATAACTTTAAAGAATTAATAGTTACAGAAAACGGAGCGGCCTTTCATGATGATGTTAAGGACGGAGAAGTGCACGATGAGAGGCGGATAAAGTACCTGGAACAGCACATTGCACAAGTCTTTAGGGCAAGGCAACAAGGGGTAAATGTAAATGGCTATTTCGTCTGGAGCTTCACCGATAATTTTGAATGGGCCGAAGGATATAAGCCTCGCTTTGGATTAGTTCATATTGATTTTAGCACACAAAAACGCACCATTAAGTCTTCGGGGTATTGGTATAGTAAACTCATTCAATCTTACCTTACCGACGCTGTTACTGCCAACACATACTTTTAAAAATTGCTTCTTTACCCAGCTTTGATGCCATTTGCGTCTTTTGTTGTCACTCGCTTATACCTTATCTTTTTATAGCAGCTTAGGTTTTAATTTATAAGTTAACCTTTAGATTTCCCGGCAATAATTTTATGTTAATGTCGTTGCTGCATGAGGTTCAGGAAGTAAATCCTGCAGATGAATTGTTTTTTGCTGCAGATAATTATAAATCTCGATTTGTGATCTTACTTTATGATGTTCGTCAGTAGGTACGTAAGTATTAGAAAGCTCCTTATCGAGCCATCGTGCTTTTACATTGTCTTGCAGTTGAATAGATATAATGTCCTTTAGTTCAGTTATAATATCTTTATTGGTTAAATGTATTGCGGCTTCTACGCGATGGTCGAGGTTACGCACCATCCAATCGGCTGAAGAAATAAACACTTTCTCTTTACCATCGTTATGAAAAATCATTACTCTCGCATGTTCAAGATATTCATCAACGATGCTGATGGCTGTAATTGGTTTTTTGAATTTAGAGCTTTCGACCACAGCACAAAAAATACCTCTCACAACCATTTTTACTACTACTCCTGCTTCAGCGGCTTCGTATAGTTTTTCAATTAATTCTGCATCGCTCAAAGAATTTACTTTCAGAATTATGTAGGCTTCTTTTTTTGCTTTCGCATTTTTTATTTCCTTGTTTATAAGGGCCACTAATTCATTTCGCATGTTTGTTGGGCAAACCAATAGTGTTTGGCAAAGCTTTAAAGGTTCAAATCCTGCCTTAGGGTTTTCAAGAAAATTAAATATGCGATTTATATCGCTCATCACATTTTTGTTGCTTGAAAGCAGGCAATGGTCGCCATATACGCGGGCAGTTTGTTCATTCAAATTGCCGGTGCTAACAAATCCATATTGAATAACCTGGTCGGCAACACGTTTTCTTATTATGCACAATTTAGCATGCACTTTCATATTGTCTACACCAATCAATACTTTTACTCCTTCTTCCTCCAGTCGTTCTTTCCAGGCCAGGTTAGCTTCTTCATCAAACCGTGCTTTCAACTCAAGCATTACAACTACTTCTTTTCCGTTGCGTACAGCATTAATTAATGCATTTATAATTTTTGAGTTTCCAGCCAAACGGTATAAAGTAATTTTAATAACAGTTACATGCGGATCGATAGCAGCCTCACGTAATAAGTCTATTATTGAATTAAAAGAGTGATACGGAAAACTTAGCAATACATCTTTTTCAAGGATTACGTCTGTTACTCTTAACGAATGAGAGAGGTCGGGATGAATTATAGGGCTTCTGCGTTGGCTATGGCCATTAAACACATCCGGAAAGTCCATAAAATGCCGGAAGTTGTGTATCCTTCCGCCCGGAATAATATTGTCTTTTCTTGAGAGGTTTAATTTTCGAATCAGGTATTCGAGCAGGCCTGCATCCATTTCTTTGTCGTATACAAAACGAACAGTTTTTCCTTTGCGACGATTTTTAATTCCTTTTTCAATTTTTTGAATGAGTGATGTAGAGATGTCGCTGTCTATATCAATCTCCGCATCTTTTGTTACTTTAAAAATGTGCGAATCGAAATGATCGAATCCAAAATAAGAAAAGATCGAAGGGAGGTTGAATCTAATAATATCTTCAAGCAAGATAATATACTGTTCACCAGTTGTTGATGGTAGCAAAACGAATCGCCCTAAAGTTCTGGTCGGTATTTCTATCAGAGCATATTTCTGTTCATATGCACTGCTGATTTTTCGCATTACTACACCCAGGTATATCGACTTCTCTCTTAAATACGGAAATTGAGGAATGCTTTCTACCAGCAGCGGTATTACATTGCTTCTTACTTCCTCTTCAAAATATTTTCTTACATATTGCTGCTGTTGAATATTTAACTGTTTTTCACTTAAAATGTAAATTTTTTCATTTTCTAACTCTACCAGTATTTCCTCCCATATGCGGTTGAATTCATTTTGCTGTTGTAGAACGACCATTTGAATATCATCGAGAATCGTTTGTGGATTCTCTTCCATATGCATATTTTTTTTTCCAATTTGGGTCATTCGTCTTAAAGTGGCTACACGAACCCTGAAAAATTCATCAGTATTATTTGAAAAAATGCCCAAAAATCGAATTCTTGCCTTCAATGGCACACTCGGGTCATTTGCTTCCTGCAATACCCTTGCATTAAAACTTAGCCAACTTATATCTCTCGGGATGAATTTATGTTTACTCATACATAACCTCTTTATACTACTTTGGTCAAAGCGCCCGCATTTCTAATGTTCGAAATGTTTGTGAATGGAATTGCTATTAATAAATAATTTTTTAAAAGTGCTTTTCACTTTGAACTTAACTCTACTCTATAATAAATGTACCAATAACGGTTTGAAACCCAGTTTCTGAAAATTTTTGTATTTACTACGGAAAATGTTGTAAAAAATTGCAGGAAGATTTCAGTACAAGATTACGATGCGACGAAAGTTAAAAAGATTCTATTGACGGGCTTCAAAAGAAATTAATAACAAAGCGTCTTTTTTGTGTGAATAATGAACCTTTTATCGTTACCCAAAGTTTGCTAATTTGCACCTCAACCCGTTATTGAGAGAGAGAAATATTATGGAAAAATTTATTGTTTCAGCACGAAAATACAGGCCGCAAAACTTTAATACAGTTGTAGGGCAAAGTCATATTACCACTACATTAAAAAATGCTATCCGCAATCAGCAGTTGGCGCATGCCTTTTTATTTTGTGGACCGAGGGGAGTTGGTAAAACCACTTGTGCCCGTATTTTAGCTAAAACAATTAATTGCGAGAACATTCAGCCCGATGGTGAAGCTTGCAATGTTTGCCACAGTTGCGTATCGTTTAATGAAGGAACATCTCTTAATATTCACGAGCTTGATGGTGCAAGCAATAACTCGGTAGAAGACATACGAGCGCTTGTTGAGCAGGTGAGATTTGCACCACAGGCAGGTAAGTATAAAATATATATAGTAGATGAGGTGCACATGCTTAGCACCAGCGCCTTTAATGCTTTTTTGAAAACACTGGAAGAGCCTCCTTCCTATGCCATTTTTATATTGGCAACAACCGAAAAACATAAGATACTTCCTACCATTTTAAGCCGTTGCCAGATATTCGATTTTAAACGCATAACCAACAACGATACTGTTGAGCATTTACAGGAAATAGCAGAAAAGGAAGAAATCAATACCGAAAAAGCGGCTTTACAATTAATAGCTCAGAAAAGTGAGGGCTGCATGAGAGACTCATTAAGTATTTTGGATAAAATTGTAAGCTTTACCAACGGCGACGTCACTTATCAAAATACTTTAGAGCACCTGAATATATTAGATCACGATTACTATTTCAAATTACTCGACACGCAGATAAATCAGGATATGGCAGGTTCGATGTTGCTATACGACCAAATAAACCGCAAGGGTTTTGAAGGCGACCTTGTTTTGAACGGTTATGCAGAGTTTATTAGAAATTTGCTTGTATGCCAAACCCCTAAAGCTGCCTCTTTGCTTGATGTAGTTGAGGGCCTTCAACCGAAATATATAGAGACAGCAAAAAAGGTAAGTCCCGCTTACCTGATAAGTGCGCTAAATATTTTAAATGAAGCTGAAATAAACTACAAGATGGCCCGAAATAAAAGGCTGCACGTAGAAATGGCAATGATTAAGCTAACATTTTTGCAGCAGGCAATCGAACTGTCATTTGATAACCAAAGTGCCTCATTGGTAAAAAAAAAGCGGGTTAGCGGGCCGGTAGCTGTAAAGTTTGAGCAAATACAATCTTTTCAAATTAAGACCTCACCATCTGCTACTTCAGCAATACCATCAGCAGAAGCAAAATTGTATATAGAACGTGAAGTGCCGTCTCCCGTGTCAGTCGCAGAGCCTGTTAATGCTATTGTTACAAAGCTTTCAATTGCTAAAGTTTCTGGTGCTCAAACCCAGACAGATATTGCTACGTTAAATGAACCGGCCGTAAAACAATTTCCAATTAAGCCCGTTGATGCAGCAAGTGGTAAGAAGTCGTTGCTTCAATCGTTGCGCGATAAGCATCTCGCAAATAAGAGCAGTCAACAGCTTGAGGAAACTGTGCCTGTTACAGAAGAAAACTTAAAAGAACATTGGAAGTGTTTTACCGAAAAACTAAAACAGCAGTTAAAGTATTCGGTGGTTACCGTTTTTAACAATGCCGGGTTAAAAGTGGTGAATGAACAACATTTTTCTGTTACTGTTTCCGCAAGTCTTGAACAGAAATTTATTGAGCAGGAGAAATTGCCTTTGCTTGAATATTTGAAAG
>JBBPZJ010000442.1:0-6712 GCA_038199395.1 Chitinophagales bacterium | reverse complement strand
CGTAAGCCCGAATGTTTGCCGCCAGCTTCCTTCAGATTCGCAGTCGCCCACGACACCCTTGCTCTTGGCTAATACTCCCTACTGTAAAGCGTATTCGGGACTTGCACCCTATAGCTGATATGCCTGCCTGACGCACAAAAAGAGGCTGCTTTTTCAAGCAGCCTCTTTTTTACACCATAATGTTGGTAAGAGAGAGCCGTGTAACTCTTATGTACCATCGGTACTAAAATTTTATTACTCAACCACTTTTACCGTAGTCTTATTACCTTGCTTTATAGTATCCCCTGTTTTTTCTTTCATTTTTCCGTTCGCATCTACTTTGCCTTTACAATCTGTGTATTTATCTTTTACTTTTAGACTTCCGTCTGTATAATTTTTTACTTTAGCACTATCATCTTTTACGCGCACATTTCCTGCTTTATCTTTCTTGCTCCTAAAGTCACCATCTTTTACTTTTATCGTTCCATCTTCTACTTTAGTTTTAGCATCTCCAATCCTTTCTTTGAAATTTTGATTGTTGAAAAAACCCGGCGAAACAAAATATCATAAAAACCAGGAGAAGAATTGCTCGGTTTTTTTAAAGGAGGCAAACCGCGTTATTCATTATGCGACCGCATTCCGCCCCTCATTTCTCCAGTTCCGCCTCCTCTAAACATCTGTCTCATTGGGTTATTTATATTATTTTGAGGCGCTGCGCCAAACTTCCTAAGGTTGTAAGTAAAACTAATAAGGAAATAACGGGTAAGTACTTGTGTGCGTGTATCAACAATAGAGTTTTGATCTACAGTACGGGTAATACTCTTGTTTTGATTAAGCAAGTCATAGATATTGAATTTTAGCTCGCCCCGCTTGTTTTTAAACATAATTTTTGAAAGGCTCGCATTTAGCAGAGGTATCGACTGGTTGAAGCCGGCCGATTGTCCACGATACATTGTGTAATTAAAATCGCTGCCAAGCACCCAGCCACTTTTAGTAGCATAAGTAGGTTCAATAGAGAATATTTGTGTGAAGGAATTTGCGTTTTGATTATTAGTCGTTGCCGCAGTACTGTATTTAACAATATTAAAGGTAGAAGTACTAAAAAAGTTTAAATCGAGGCGTTCCTGCAGGTTCATCGTTAGCCTCACTGTTTCGCCAACTATATAATTATTAGTAAAAATCTTTACATCTTCTGCTTTAGGATTTAACTCTGTAAATGTTTTTGATAAACTGGCATCGCGATTAACAGAAAGGCGGGTAGTGAAGTTAAGATTAGACTTCGGTCTTTTTATAGGAAAGCCATAATTGATAAATCCTGAAAGATTAAAGCCTCCGTCGATATTAATTGGTTTTGAAAATGTTGTACCTGGCGATAAGGTGTCGTTCTCTGCCGGTAAAATAACAGGCGATCTGGAGGAATTAATAATATTATAATTACTGATTCGGTTGGTAGCAACACCTCCGTTTAAACTTACCAGGAAGTTTTTAAAAGTGGCTATATTAAAACTCGAGTAATTCAGGTTGATATTATGGTTAAAAGACTGCTTCAGCGCCGGATTACCAGTAGTGTGATATAATACATTAGAAACTTTATCTAGCACATCCTGCAACTGCGTGATGTTCGGTTGTTGGGTACTGCCCCGGTAGAAAAACCGGAAATTTTGGGTTCTGTTCTTACTATAATGTAACGCTACTGTAGGTGTTAAGTTGTTGAATGACTGGCTGAGGAACCTGTTTTTCGTAATATTATTACTGGTAAGTTCAGCATGCTGAACCCCTAAACCAACCGTGTAATTCCATAACTTATTTAGCTGCTGCCTATAATTTAAACTTACTCTATGCGAGGCATTAGTGTTTTCGAACAGATTGGTTAGCGTAGTATCTACCACATCATACAACTTACTTGACTTATTAAGGCTAAAAGTCTTTTGGTCGGAATTACTGCCGTTATAATTGTAGTTATAATTTACCTCTAGTTGAGATGTGGCACTTATAGGTTCGGTATAAGAAAGCGTGCCGCCAAAACTTTTGCCATCTCTGTTGGTAGTACTGGTACGGTCTGTTGTATCTCTTCCCCTTGCAGTGGTATTATAACTAAGGTTATTGGAGATTCGATCGTTTGTATTTACTCCCTGGGTAAGATTTAAACTTAGCGTACGGCCACGCTTTGCAAATCGGTGACGGAACAGCATCATATTATTGAAAGTATAACCGTTGTTATGAGAGTTAGTCATAGACTGAACATTATTAAGCGATACGAGCTTTCCCCTGGTTATTTGCGTTTTTGTTTCGCTGTTATTATTTGATTCCTGGTAACTTATGTTAGGGCGAATGAGGAGAGAATTCATAGTATCGAAACGATGCTCTATTTCGAAATTTGCCCGCTGATTTTTATTTAAGTTGAGAGACGAATTAATGTTACTATTAAAAGTAGATGAGTCGTTTGTATTAAATGTTTCGGTGTACCTCTCTGAATTATTACTGGTTCTTACATTATTATAAAAATAGCTTCCGTTTGCAGTTGTTTTTTTACCCCAAACATCATTGTAGTTAAGCCCTCCGGCTATTGTGCGTGAAATTCCCGGTTGGCTCGACACGATAAAATTAGATCCGCCGCCTCCGCCAAAATTCCCCCCACCACGGTTTCTACCGCTACCATGATTTCCGCCACCACCACCGCCACTATTTATTGCTCCTAATATATCCTGCATAGAAAAATTCTGGTTGTTTACATTATTTGCCTGGCCTATAAAAGATAATTGCTGATTGCCGTTGAAGCGGTTCACACTAACATTTGCAGAATACAAGCCTTTATCGCCAACAGCAATAGTGCCTTTGCCAAACATACCTTTACGCCGGTCTTTTTTAGTAATAATATTAATTACCTTTTCCCTGTTGCCATCATCGAAACCGCTGAAAGCGCTTTGATCACTTTGTGCGTCTATCAGCGCAATTTTATCAATCATATCGGTAGGAATGTTACGGGTGGCCATTTTAGGATCGTCGCCAAAAAAACGTTTACCGTCAACCAACACCCTGGTTACTGTTTGTCCCTGGGCTGTTACAGCTCCGTCTTTATCAACTTCAACCCCTGGCAGTTTTTTCAACATGTCCTCGGCTGTACTATTAGGTTTAGTTTTAAACATGCTTGCATTAAACTCCGTTGTGTCGCCTTTAATGAGAATAGGTGAAGTACGAACGGTAACATTTCCGAGATCTGCAGGTAAAGATCTCATGTATAAAGTTCCGAGATTATAATCGGGCTTTTGACCGGTAATAGAAAACGTTTTTTGTATTTCAAGAAATCCCTGGAAAGTGACGTAGAATATGTAAGAGCCAAAAGGTACGTTTTCAATTGTAAAACTTCCGTCTGCTTTAGATAACCCATATTTAACCAGTGACGAGTCGTGTGGGTTTAAAATAGAAACGGTTGCATCTTTCAAATTCTGGTGAGAAGCAGAATCTGCTAATTTGCCTTTTACTGTTCCTGCATTTTTAGATTGGGCAATTGCAACCGAGCCAATCAATAATAAAAAAAGTAAAAATTGTATTCTCATTACAATTGTTTTGTGATGGTCTTGAATTGAAGGAGATGTAATGTAGCCTAAACCATTTCGGTTAGAAAATGAAAACGGTAAAAACCATTTTTACATGGACTAATTGAAGAAATCGTAAAAAAAGGACCGTAAATGTCAATTGCGGAGGTAATATATTGAACAGAAATCCAGGTTATCGATTTTTCTGTGTTTCGCCTTTGCCGGTGTTCTTCACCTGCAAATCTCTCCACATTACACTTTAGGGGAACTGAAACTTTCTCTGATATTTGTTGGTGAAGAACACAAATAAGGCGAAAACGTATTAAAACACGTGAATACCTGCTTGTGAAGAACAACAACAAAGGCGAAGTAAATTAAAGGTATGCATGATTTAATTAGAAGATTTGAAAATACCTCCGCTTGCATTTTAAATAGATTAAAGGTATATTGGTTCAACAAAAATGAATATGAATAAAACGCTTATAGCTGCTTTGTTTGTTTCCTTATTAAGCAGTTGCAAAAACGAACCCGCACCAAAGCAGGATGTAAAACAATATACCGTTGAGCAGTTGTATGATAATAATAATATTTATGGCAGTGCATTCAATACGGATGAAACAAAGCTTTTAATAAATTCAAACCGTACGGGCATCAGTAATGTATATGAACTGAATATCGTGGATACCTCTATAAAACCTTTAACCAGGTCAGCAAAAGAGTCGTACTACTCAATTGATTATCTCCACGGTTCTAATAATTACCTGTATAGTGCTGACCAGGGAGGTAATGAGAACAGGCATATTTATTTACAAAAGGTAAGTGATACTTCTGCAAAAGACATTACGCCATGGGCTAACAGCCAGAACAATATGTTTGGCTGGAGCAATGATAAAAAAGCGATGTACGTAAGCAGTAATAAACGCAATCCGAAATACTTTGACCTTTGGAGATTAGACACTGTTAGTTGGGCTCCGGTCCTGTTTTACAAGAACGATTCGGGTTATTCACCGGAAGCTATCAGCAAAACGGAGCGATATATTGCTTTAACGAAAAGTATAACCACCGACAAAAATGAAATGTATCTCTACGACCGCAATGCGAAAACAATGAAGCAGCTTAGCAACGATAACGAAGCAACGTGGAATCCGGTAGCATTTGAAAAGAACGATAGCATCTTATATTACATTTCTAACGATGGAAGTGAATTTTCTTATCTCTTAAAATATAACATCAATACAGAAAAGTCCGATAAGATATATGAGACCAAATGGGATGTAGTGGATATGGCTTTAAGTGAAAATGAAAAATATTATACCATTCTGGTAAATGACGATGCTAAGAATAAAATATTGCTATTCGATCATGCAAACAATAAACAGATAGATTTCCCCGAGATAAAAGATGGTGAGATAAAGGGAGTCCTTTTCTCTCCTTCAGAAAGAAACATGATGCTTACTGTAGGCAGCAGCCGCACTCCTAACAATCTTTATGTATATAATTTTAAAAAGAAGGAACTAAAACAGGTTACCCAAACCCTTAACAAAGAAGTAAATCCAAGTGACATGGTAAGCGCTGAGGTGGTTCGCTTTAAGTCGTTCGATGGAAAAGAAATTCCTGCTATCTTTTACAAGCCGCTTACCGCATCAAAAGATCGTAAAGTGCCGGGACTGCTTTGGATACACGGAGGTCCCGGGGGACAGTCGAGGACTGGTTTTTCGAATGATATACAATACCTGGTAAATCATGGCTATGCAGTGCTTGCCGTAAATAACCGTGGCAGCAGCGGCTATGGCAAAACCTTCTACAAAATGGATAATAAAGACCATAGCAACGGAGACCTGAAAGATTGTATATGGGGCAAGAAATGGCTGCAGCAGCAGGATTATATAGATACTGGCAGAATTGGTATTGAAGGTGGAAGTTATGGTGGTTGTATGGTATTGAGTGCACTGGCCTTTTATCCTGAAGAATTTAAAGCCGGGGCAGACTTGTTTGGTGTGGCAAACTGGCTGCGCACACTGCGTAGTATTCCACCTTATTGGGAGTCGTTTCGCAAAGCTTTATACGATGAGATGGGTGATCCGAATACTTCTGACTCTGTCATGCTTAAAAAAACCTCACCCCTGTTTAATTTTCAAAGGATCAATAAGCCTCTGATTGTTTTTCAGGGGATGAACGATGTAAGGGTGTTACCCATAGAAAGCCAGGAAATAGTTGACGGTGTAAAAAAGAACGGTGTTCCGGTAGAATATGTTACTTACCCCGATGAAGGTCATGGTTTTGCAAAAAAAGAAAACCAGATTACAACAGCAAAAAGAACCCTTACTTTCCTTGATAAGTATTTGAAGGGAAATTATGTTGCATCAACAAAAAGAACAGATGTTAAGCAATAATCTTTGATCACAACAAAAGATCGGCATGCTTATAAAAGCTAACAGTAAAATGTACATTTTGCCGGGATATGTAATATTTTTTTTCTCTGAAGTAACAAATTAATTCGGCACCAATGTTTTGCCTTTGCAGGTTTTCTTCACCTGCAAATCTCTTCACATCACACTTTAGGGGAACTGAAACATTCTCTGACATTTGTTGGTGAAGAACACCAACAAAGGCATGATAATGATGATATAATTACTTTGATGAAAATGTTTCGCATATTATTATTGTTTGTTTTTGATAAGAGAATAGTTAAACGATATTCCTAAACCTATTCCATTAAACCATTTACTTCTCGATTCAGAATTTGCTTCTTCAGGAAATGTATCATCCTTTTTCCAGCTATCAAATACAGGAAGCATAAGGGAAGGACCAATACTAACTTTTTTATACTTTTTTAATATACCAGCATTTAAATTAAACGAAGAGCCGAAATATCTTTTAATTTTTTTACGGAAGTCCTGACTTCCTTGATTATAAGAAAGGTGGTAATACTCAGAAACAACATAATAATTATTTAAATTTAATCCTGTAACAATTTGTATACTGTTGTTGTAATTAAAAATCTTTTCAACTCCAATATTTGCAGAAATCGTATTGTAACTGTACTTATCCGTATAAAAAAGAATGTAAAGAGGGCTAACAAAGCCAATATCTCTTACGTTTGATTTTCCAAACAGCGTATTTACTTTTTCTATGTTGTTGAATGAATATTTGTAATAGCCAATGCCAGGTTTTAATACCACTGATTTTGTTATGGG
>JBBPZJ010000441.1:0-3288 GCA_038199395.1 Chitinophagales bacterium | reverse complement strand
TTTGTCACTTTCTTTGTCTTGAAACAAAGAAAGTAACCAAAGAAAATTCAAGAAAGGAACGATAACAGCCCGTTCCTTTCATTGTTCTTTGATTTAGCTTCAGTACTACTGTGGCTTCAACTATTGTTTTTCATGCGTATTTCAACATACACGAAAATAATTTGTAAATGGAACAGCAACGTCTTCTATTTCCCTTTTGACTCTGACGTTTGCCTTTGACATTTCACCACTTACTACTTACCCCTGTCATCGCCTGCATTCATTCTGCAACAGCAAAAGAGCAAATACAAAACACTTTAACCGAACTAAAATCAACACAAGCACAATTGGTACAACGGGAAAAATGGCATCGCTTGGTGAGCTTACCGCAGGCATTGCTCATGAAATACAAAATCCTTTAAATTTCATAAATAACTTTTCTGATGTTAGCACGGAGTTGGTTAATGAAATGGAGAATGCACTGCAAAAAAATGATAAGGAAGAAGCAATTATAATAGCTTCAGATATCAAAGAAAACCTTCAAAAAATAAACCATCATGGCAAACGTGCCGATGCTATTGTAAAAGGCATGCTGCAACATTCAAGAGCAAGCGCTGGCAAAAAAGAACCAACAGATATTAATGCTTTGGCCGATGAATATTTACGCTTAAGCTATCATGGCTTAAGAGCCAAAGACAAAGATTTTAATGCAGTCTTTACAACAGAGTTTGATAAAAGCATAGGTAAGATAGAAGTGGTACCGCAGGATATTGGCAGAGTATTGCTTAACTTATACAACAATGCTTTTTATTCGGTAAATGAAAAGAGGAAAGCCCCGGCCCTAAAGGGAGAAAACTATGAGCCAACTGTTTGGGTAACCACAAAAAGAGCAGGAAATAAAGTAGAGTTTAGTGTGAGAGATAATGGCAACGGTATTCCTCAAAAAGTGGTCGACAAAATTTTTCAGCCCTTCTTTACCACCAAGCCAACAGGGCAGGGAACAGGATTAGGTTTGCCGTTAAGCTATGATATTATCAAAGCGCATGGAGGTGAGATGAGGGTTGAGACCAAGAAAGGAGAGGGAGCGGAGTTTATTATTCAATTGCCAATTATCTGAACTTGGATTTGTGGGAGTCTTGGGAATTGTGAGAAACGTAATCCCGTTAATCCCACAAATCATATTAATCCCAGTTCAGACAAAAGCACCATGGCGGGGAGTTTAAAGTGGAAACAAAGGAAGGAGAGGGCGGAGCATTTATCATTCAATTACCAATTATCTGAACTGGGATTTGTAAGCGGAGTGGGGATTTGTGAGATGAGCTCTACATCCCAATCATCCCAATCATCCCATAAATCCTGGTTCAGACAAAAAGCACATGCTGGGGAGTTGAAAGTGGAAACGAAAGAAGGGGAGACTGCAATGTTTATCATTCAGTTACCATTATCTCAGCTGTAAGATGGGTGGGATTTGTGGGAGCGTGCTTTACATCCCAACAATCCCAACAATCCTATAAATCAAGATTCGAACAAAAGCTCTACATGGTCAGTTTATACTCACCCCTGTACTGTCTTTTTACAAATTGATTTGCAGGTTCAAAGTTGGTAATTCTTTGATTTTCTCCATCCCAGAGCAGTTGTTTGCGGCCCGGATAAGTAGTTTCGCCTTTGCTGTTTTTCTCCTGGTAATTGTAACTTTTTACTGCAAGGTTACCCATTAGAACCGTTTCCGTTAACGGACCGCTTTTATCAAAAGACGAACTGGTATAAGTTCCATAGCCTTTCTTACATGCATTTACCCATTGGGTTTGATGTCCTTCAGTACCTCTTTCTACAAAAGGATATTTCGATTCGGGCAATGTAGTTTCCTTCATTCGTTTAGTCGGGAGCAGGGTAGGGTTTCTTCCAAACAACCCTGCCATTAATTTGCCTTTCGTTCCTTCAAAGATGATCCCTCCATCCCATTCGCCCATTGGCTCATCGGGTAGCAACTCATCTGGTCTTCGTGGTTTTATGCCTCCATCATACCAGATCAGTTCAACAGGCGACATTTCTTTTCGAGCCGGAAATTTTATGTAAGTAACCGATGATGGAGGATAACTGTCAGTATATACTTCTTCTTTAAAAAAGCCACTGAACACCGATCCTACACTGCATGTAACTGCAACGGGATAGCCCAGGTTTAAAGCACGGTAAGGCACATCAATAAAATGGCAACCCATATCGCCAAGCGATCCGGTGCCAAAGTCACTCCACCCACGCCAGGTAGCAGGTAGGTAAGTGGGGTTAAAATCACGATAAGGTGCAGTACCGAGCCATAGTTCCCAATCCAGCTCTTTGGGTATGTCAAACTTACCGGTCGGGGTAGGAATGCCTTGTGGCCATACAGGTCTGTTTGTCCATACATGAACTGTGTGTACATCGCCTATAAGACCTTGCTGAATCCATGTTTCTACTTTTCGTGTATCATCGCCGCTGCTGCCCTGGTTGCCCATCTGAGTAACTACTTTATATTTTGCAGCAGCTTTCGTTAAAACCCTTGCTTCATAAGTATCATGCGTTAATGGCTTCTCACAATACACGTGCTTACCCATTTGCATTGCTGCGAGGGCAATAGGAGCGTGCATGTGATCGGGAGTGGTTACGATGACTGCATCTATATTCTTGCGTTCTTTTTCCAGCAATGTGCGATAGTCTTTGTAGTAGGGTGCATTTGGCCACCGCGCTCTTGCCTTTGCAGCCATACGATCATCAACATCACAAAGAGCAGCAATATTTTCTGCTCCATTGTTCCATGCATAGGGAAGATTAACTTCTGCCTTGCCTCCACAGCCAATACCGGCAATGTTTAGTTTATCACTCGGCGGTATAAAACCTCTGCCTAATACATGCCGTGGTACAATATAAAAACCGGCTGCGGTCAGGGAGGCGTTCTTAATGAAACTGCGGCGGCTGTTATAATTATTCATAATATTAAAATGCAATTGTTAGAAAAAGTAAGCGCACTATAAATGTAACCAATTTCTTTTGTGGAGGCCTCTGCAAAATACAATAGTTTTCCTTTTGCTATTCATTACTTATATTAGACTGGCCGCACTATTTAAAAGCATGAAAGCACTTAAAATCAAATGCTTTATAAGATAGGGTATTGACATAAAAATGAGAGCGCAAAAGCGATTAATTCGACCGACCCTGTAGTTACAAACTTAGAGCAACGAAATGAATTGATAAACAGTACGAATTTGCTACTTATCAGTGAAAATTATTCCCTAATCTTGCTGGTAAATCTTGTAAAAATATTTTTTAACTGCT
>JBBPZJ010000440.1:0-2475 GCA_038199395.1 Chitinophagales bacterium | reverse complement strand
GGAGTTAGAAAGTTTAGTACCGGAATGATGTAACAGCAAACAATAAAGCTAAATAAGCAAGATAGTTACCGCCGATGTGATGAAACAAAATCGGATGAAACTATTATGTCAGGAGAACTTGTACTTGTTCGTAGCGTTACGACCATACACCTGTACAGTTGTGCTTGTTGTAGCAACGACTATACTACTATTAAAAGGCTGATTAAAATATATTGGCAAACCATAAACCACACTATTGCGTCGAATTAATAGGTGCGTTGCCCCGGCGCATCATAATACAATGGCAAAAAGCAAAAAAGACAATCTTTGCACGACTGTCTTTTTTAATACGGGAATAAAGAACGGGGCCTTTCCTAAAAAATCATACTGCTTACGCTGCTTTTAACGCATGTGCTGTAACTGGTAACACCAGTCTTCTTTTTGTATTGTATTCACCATTTTATCTTTTTGCTCTGCCTGTGTTTCAATATTAACACATCAGCTATTGGCCATTAAAAGCCAAATTTTTTATTTCAATCTATAGTTCTCACAAAGGCAGCACAAAGATGTTCTTTTGCACGACAACCATTAAAGCAAAAAAAGCCCCGCATTTGGCGGAGCTTTTAAGATTTTTCATCACATAAGTACAGATATACGATACAAGATCTAATCCATTACATGGTAGCGGGCCGAAAAAATCATTGCCCTGGGTTATTGGGGTATATAAGAAGCAGCCTCGCTTATTACTTCCTGTCCTCTTACACCTACCAGTCCCACTTTTACATAATACCGTTGTCCCGGGGTTAGGTTTAAAAAAGTGTACTTTGTACTGTTCCACGATACAATTTCCCAGGCATTACCGCCGCTGCCGGTTACCGTCTCAGCATCTGAAGTGATGTAATAATTTACTTACTTCATACCTTTTTGCCGCGTTGTTTTACAGCCAATCGCACCGTTGTTAATGCCTGCGAAAATTTTAGGTGGCGGGGGTTTTTGCATCGGCGTACTTTTTTGTGGTGGCTGTGTAAATGGAAAACCTGAAGAGGATAAAATTTCCTGAGATCCTTTGGCTATCGAAGACACACTAAACCCTATCTGGTGCAGAAGGTTCGTTATCTCTATACGGGCAGTGTTTCTTGCCAGCAAAACGTCTTTATCACGTTTTGCTGCTTTTGCGTCCAGCACAGTACCTACCGCCGGTGGAAAATAGCCGTCCGATGCCATGCGGTTTCAGACCTTGTACAGGTTCTTTGAAAGTTCTTTATCAAACAAACATATCAATCGTTTCCTTATCAATGCCCGCACTTCCGTCTTTACTGCATACCTTCAAATAGCTGTCATACACCATTTGTTTACTTACTGCAAATGACTTTGTCTTTTCTTCGCTCATCATTTCCATTTTTACATCGTTGTTTACAAATACTCCAACTGTATAACTGTATCCCTTCGCTCCATCTCCATTAAAGAAACTTCTTCACTATTAAGGACACATCCGACGCTTCTTATTACATCTCCATGCCTTGCGGCATGATTAGGCAACAATAATAACTTTAGCAGTCTTTTACTGCCGCAGCGAAAAAGAAAAGCCTGAACCTAATGTATCTTATCTTTATACAAGATAAATTAGAAGTTGCTGACAAATCCTCGCCCAACACCTGCACTAATTTTAACCTAAAAAAAACCTCTACTGAATTTTTTACAATTGATACAACCTCTATTTTTTATTTAATAAACATTAACTGTACCTGTCCTCTTATTTCCCTTCCCTCTAAAATCAAAAAATATTTACCTGGAGAACTCATCTCTTTTGACAAATTAAAATTGACAGAAGAGGTAGGCTTATTTAATAGAAGAGTCCCTCGTGTCAATCTTGTACCTAACATAGACATTAAAATGTATGAAATCTCTCCCTGAATATTTTTAGGGAACAGAACAGTAAACCGACCTTTATTGTTAGGGTTAGGATAAGCTTGGAAGATTGTAGCGGTTTGCTGCCTCATTGCTTGTTTTTCTATTGCTAATCCCTTAGGCTCTGCAATCTCTGCGGAAACTATAGATCTGGTAACCTCTGTAAAATTCATATTTACTGGTGACGTGTTTTGAACTACTGTAACAGTCACTCCTGATGACGTAGTTATAAATTCGTTCATATCCGTAGCTTTTGCTGTAATAACATAAGTGCCGGGAGATACGTTTGACCATGAATAAGAATAAGGGAACGTAGAGTCGCTATATAACAAGTTGTTTCCATTAAAAAAATCTACCTTTTTTATAGTGTTACTTAAAATAGTTCCATTCTTGGCAAAAGAATTCTTTAGAACTGTTATGGTAGGTGCGGTAGAGCTACGTTGCGATGACCAGTTAAAAGGCTTTGCGCTAGCTGAAAAAGGTGCTGCATTTGTATAAGTAAATTGAGTGTAATAAGATGAAGGGATTTCCGCATCCCATGCTTCAAATTCTTTCCAAGCGTGATAACACCAGCTCCATCCTTCTTTT
>JBBPZJ010000439.1:0-2061 GCA_038199395.1 Chitinophagales bacterium | reverse complement strand
TGCCAGGCGATGATGCGGAAAAATCCAATAACTCCAAGAATGCCTCCCAGGGTTAGTCCGGATAAAATTTCCCGACGCATAACCCTCCACCAATCAGTAAGATCAACATCACCTACTGCCATGGCTTGTATTACGAGTGTTGATGCCTGCGAGCCACTATTTCCTCCGCTTGACATAATAAGCGGTATGAATATAGCCAGCACAGTTGCTTTTGAAATTTCATCATTAAAGAAAGCCATAGCGGTTGCTGTAAATAATTCGCTAATAAAAAGAACGATGAGCCATCCTGCTCTTTTTCGAATAAGTCTAAAGAATGATATATCCAGGTATGGTTCGTTTAATGCTTCTGTACCTCCCATCTTTTGCATGTCTTCGGTAAACTCTTCGGTAGCTACCCATAAAATATCATCTATTGTAATAATACCAAGCAAAACATTATTATCATCAACTACAGGAAGTGCAACACGATTGTTCATTTTAAAAATCTGGTTAGCATGTTCCTGGTCGTCATTAGCATTTAAAGAAATCACCCTTTCATCCATCAGTTCATTTACTAACGTGTCAGGTGCGGCAAGTATAAATTCTTTTATTCTAAGGTCGTCCATCAATTGGCCCTGATCATTTATAACATAGATGACATCGATGGTTTCAGTATTCTTTGCAAATTTTCTTATGATCTGAAAAACCTCTTCCACTGTATCATGTTCGTACACATACACGTAATCCGGTATCATCAACCTGCCCACACTATCTTCAGGATAGCCAAGCAGCGAAAGGGTTACCTGTCTTTCTTCTGGATCAAGCAATTTTATAAGATCTCTCAAGACTTCTTTCGGAAGATCTTCTAAAAAGTCCGTTCTATCGTCGGCCTGCAATTCATTGAGTAACTCAGCAGTTTTAAAAGATGGAAGTTGGGTAACAATACTTTTTTGAGTGGGAAAATCTAAAATCTTGAAAGTACTGGCCGCACGATGTATAGATAAGTTTGCTATAATCTGTGACTCGTAGTCGGGATATTCATTAATGAGGTCTGCAACATCTGCAATATTCTGGTCATCTAAAAAATCTCTTATGGCTAATTTATCTTCGGTGGCTATTAATTGCTCGAACTGTTCCTGTATACTTTGTTCTTCTATGTTTTCTATTGCCATGGCTGCAAATTAAGTATTTTGAAAGGTTAATTAATATTACTGTGTTTCAATTTCTTTATCTTGCCGGCAACAAAACAGTATGCTATTACCTAACCTTGTTATTGCACCTTCTGAAAATAGAGGAAGGGGTGTTTTTACAACAAAGAACATTTTGGCAAACACAGTTATTGAGATTTCTCCGATAATAGAATTGTCTCCAAAAGAAAGAAAGCAAATCGAAGGAACAAAGCTTTTTCATTATATTTTTGAATGGGGGAAAAGTAAGCGCAAAGCAGCTTTGGCATTAGGCTACGTATCTATGTATAACCATTCTTTTGAGCCAAATTGTGAATATGAGATGGATTATGAAAACGGCAATATGAGCGTGCGTACAATAAAGCAAGTGAAAAAAGGAGAGGAGTTATTCTTTAGTTATAACGGAGATCCTGCAGATAAATCTCCTTTATGGTTTAGGACGAACTAGATCTTAAAATTTACAGTTTTAAACATGAAGCAGCGCGGAGACTTTTATTTTAAAAAACGTTTCAAGGCTTCTTTTTCGCTTAGCGGTACAAGTTTAATTTCGCTTACAAATTTTCTTTACCCATTCAGCGTTTGTTTTTGCAAATTCTCTCAACAATCCATCCATTTGCTTCTATATTAAAAATTCCGGCGACGAGGCCAGATGCAAAATGTATTCGGCTACCAGATTGTTATTAGTTTGTTTTTTATAATTTGTCTGAGAAAGTGTCTAAAATTATCTGAAAAGTAGCTTATCCATTTTTTCTCTGTGGTACTCTGCGAAAAACTGTTGTATTTCTCTCTGCGGTTAGTTGTTTTAACCGCAGAGAGCGTAGAAAAAAGGCATCGCTGAGAAGCACAGAGAGAAAAACCAGAAAATTTTAGACAGCTTCTGAAATAATAAACTGCT
>JBBPZJ010000438.1:0-2585 GCA_038199395.1 Chitinophagales bacterium | reverse complement strand
CAGCCCATTTCGCTGGCTGAAAGATGTTTTAAGCCGGACGAATTTAGAAACTTTTATTAAAAAACAAGGTTATGAACAACGAAGAGAAAGAAATCGATAAAACTGCTGTGAAAGCTTCTAACGAAGAAACAGCCATACAAAATGAAGATCAAAGCAGGATAGAAGCCATTAATGCTTTACAAGACGACATTATCAGGAATGACACTATTCCCGAAACATCTACAAATAAACCTGGCTCCAATGGTGCGTTTCCTGTAGGGGCTTTTGACACAAGCAAAGAGCAAAGATTACTGACATCGAAATCAAATTTTGTAAAAAATTTGCAGGTTATTTATGTCTTCCTGCTGTCATTAATGTTCAGTACGATGTGTAGCGTTCCAGTTACAACCGCTGGGACGCTCCATTTTCAAACACGGAAATGTTCTATGGCTTTCCCGCATTGTTTGGTATTACAAAGGAAAGAATTCCCTGAGAGGCGTTCAACAATTTCGGGTTTTTGTAGTGTGATGTATAAGGCTTTCTTATCAGCATTTGCACGATGGGATCCCAATACAAGTAAGTTTTAAAAGAGTTGTTGTCTTTAGGTTGAACGTTGTTTAGATGGATAGTAGTAACATCATTAGAAACTGTACGAGGATGTAAGACAGGAACCAGCTTGACAGAGCTATCGGCCAAAATCTTTCTTTTAGAAATTAAAGTATCAGATTGGGCACTCGCATTCTGAGCAATAGAACCAATCATTAAAAACAGTAAAATCTTCATTTTATATCTGTTTGCCTGCAATAAAAATAAATTTAAATTCTTGCTTTTCATAACAGTGATGTTACTAAAAAAGGCATTAGCATCTTGGTGTAATTTGTCATACGCGTGTGATCGCAACACCGTCAACAGAAACTTTAATGAGGAGAACAGTTGTTTCTTTTTATTTTGCTTTAGGCGAAGAAGTTAAATTTGCATTAAGAGGCTTAAGATTTTTAAATATTCCGGCCTATACACCATTTCTCATTTTAAGCTTCGATACATTTGGGGGCAATAACCAGTTCCTCCATGTCAGAAAGATTCTCTCATATTCTACTAGCCGAAGACGACGAAGATGATGTCGATTTATTTCAGTCTGCACTTTTAGAAGTTTGCCCCGGTGTAAAATTAACTGTTGCCATCAATGGGGTTGAATTGCTAAAAGCTTTGCCAGCGTTACCGGGGCCTAATGTCATTGTCTTAGATTTGAACATGCCGATGAAATCCGGCAAAGAATGTTTGCTTGAAATCAGGAAAATAAAAAAATTTGACAATGTTCCTGTCATTATATTATCAACCTCCGGCTATAAGGGCGATATAGACTTTTGCTTATCAAACGGTGCAGATAAGTATTTACAGAAGCCTGCTAGTGTCGAACACATGAAAAGAATAGCGGAAATGTTATGTGTTGAAGCGATGGGAAATTAAAAAAAACGTGCACAACTGAAATTTCTTATTTCATTTACACATTACTTACCTGTCAGAATTAAAACATATCAACGCAAGGCATTGAAGTCCGGGTCAATTCATCCATTTTATACACATCTTCGTAATCCTCTTTTGCTCCTTTTTCAACCAAAGAAAAAGAAGTAAAAATTTATTGGAAATAATTTCTGACAGACAACAAAAACTGAAATTAAATCTTCGGATTCTTTATTATTTTTCTATATTTCGCTGAAAAAAATTACTTGCCTATGAAAGCGGTAAAAAAATTTTCAGATAAAGGAGTATATTATAAGACTGTAGATGAACCCGTACCTGAAATTGAAAACGATACAGACGTTAAAATACAAATAGACGCTATCGGCATTTGCACTTCTGACTTACATGTGTTACACGGAACCATGACTATGCCTGACGGCAATACAGTGGGTCATGAATACACCGGCACAGTAGTGGATGTGGGTAGTGCTGTAAGAAAAGTAGTTAAAGGTGACAGGGTAGTTTGCGAGAATGCTAAAAGCGCCTGTTTTAAATGCAAACTCTGTCTTTCAGGGCATTACGAATTATGTCCTCACAAGAGATCTCCGGGATGGTTCTCCCAGGGTGTTTATACGGAATATACAATACAACCCGAATATTGTGTTCATAAAATACCTATGGCCATGGCCAGAGAAGTAGCTGCTGTGGCAGAGCCTTTTGCAATATGCGTGTATGGTGTGCTTGAACGTGGCAGATTTCAAAAAGATGACTTCACCATTATTTATGGGATGGGCCCGATTGGGTTATTTACATTAATTACTCTAGTTGATCTCGGAGCGCAAAATGTGGTATGTGTTGCATCAACCCGTAGAAACAAAGTACGTTATGATCTGGCTCACGAGTTAGGAGCCTCAGCAGTTTTATTAACGGAAGACGACATTCCGGCAAGAGTTAAAGAATTAAATGATGGCTGGGGTGCGGACTGTGTTATAGATTGTTCTGGTGATCCTAATACGATCAACGAGGGCATAGGTTTGTTGCGGAAAGGCGGTAAGTTTATTGCTTTAGGAATAGCTCATGATGCGCTCATTCCGTTTGCTTTTAACCAGGCTGTGTTAAGCGTGATAGAAATGGTGTTTTCCGCT
>JBBPZJ010000437.1:0-6864 GCA_038199395.1 Chitinophagales bacterium | reverse complement strand
TACCTCGGTTTTGTACCTCACATTTTAGCCTTGCTTTTTCCTTTGTTTGTTTTTCTTGCCACTATATTTTTTACCAGTAAAATGGCAGGACGAAGCGAGATTATTGCTGTGCTTGCCAGTGGTACCAGTTTCAATCGTTTTTTACGACCGTTTTTTTATAGCGGCATTATCCTGGCTACTATTTTATGGCTGGGCAACAGGTACGTTATTCCTCGGGCTAACGGTATAAGGGTCAATTTCCAGGCAAATTATATTGATAAAAACTCATCCTATAATCCGCTGGTAGCTAATAGAAATAGCTTATATCTTCAGATAGATCCTTCAAGTTATGCAGGCATTAGTTATGATACTACCTCAAAAAGCGGAACTAATTTCTTTGTGCAGCATATTATAGAAAATAGAGTTGATTATAATTTAAGGGCTGAAAGTATTCGCTGGGACACTGCTGCCAAAAAGTGGAGATTGGACAACGTGATAGAACGCAAAATAAACGGGTTGCACGAGAATGTAACTATGACACAGACAATGCTGAAGAGTTACAGCTTTAAACCATTTGACCTGAAACGGGATGAATATACGAAGGATAAATTGACAACGCCTGAACTCGACCGGTTTATACAATTTGAGCAAATGCGCGGGGTAGAGGGATTAAATGCTTTAATAGTAGAACGCAACCGCAGAGATGCAACGCCTGCCTCGGTAATTTTGTTAACGCTTATTGCCGGCGTTATTGCGAGCAGAAAAGTTAGAGGTGGAAGCGGGGTACATATGGCTATTGGGTTTATAGCCGGGGCTACTTACATATTAACCGACCGGTTTTCAACTATATTTTCGACCAAGGGAAATTTGCACCCAGCCCTGGCAGCATGGATGCCCAATATAATTTTTGCTTTTGTTGCGCTGGTATTCTATAGAAGAGCGCCTAAATAGCCAGCAGTTATAATGCTATCTTCTTACATTACTTTTGTTGAAGCACACAATTGTTTTACCTTTATCTATCTCTTTGAATATTTGACTTCTAGCAAATATCAACAGCGTATTTTACTTACTTACTAAAACATAAATGGTCTAGTTATGGGAATAATTAAGGACAGGTTTAAGGCAAAAGCTGATGAAGCTAGTATAGAAATTAAGGCGTTATTGAAAGAACATGGAAGTAAAAAAATAGGTGAAGTAACACTTTCCCAAATATACCAGGGAATGCGGGGGATAACTGGTATTGTAACTGAAACAAGTTTACTAGATCCTCAGGAAGGTATCCGGTTCCGTGGCTTTACTATTCCCGAATTGCAGGAAAAATTGCCTAAAGCTGAAGGAGGCAATGAACCCCTGCCCGAAGGCTTGTTTTATCTTATGCTGATCGGCGAGTTACCATCAGCAAGTGATGTAAATGCAATCACTGATATTTGGCAACGTCGCAGTCATGTTCCTAACCATGTTTTTGCTACTATAGATGCCTTGCCTTTGTCCACCCATCCAATGACGATGTTTGTAGTAGGAATTATGGCTTTGCAAACGGAAAGTTGTTTTGCCAGGCAGTATGCAAAGGGGATGAATAAGAAAGATTACTGGAGCGCCACTTTTGATGATGCTATGGATCTGATTGCCCGTCTTCCGCGAATTGCTGCTTATATATATCGCCGCAAATATAAAAATAATGAGCATATTCATCCTGATGGACTATTAGACTGGAGCGGTAACCTCGCTCATATGATGGGCTACGATGATGAGAGCTTTCACGAATTGATGCGTTTATACATGACTATTCATGCCGATCATGAAGGCGGTAATGTGAGCGCTCACACTACTCACCTGGTGGGTTCGGCACTTGGCGATGCTTACCAAAGTTTTGCTGCCGGTATGAATGGTCTTGCAGGTCCTTTACATGGCCTTGCAAACCAGGAAGTCATTAAGTGGATTTTTGAGATGCGAACAGAGTTAGGAAGCGAAAGTCCTACGAAAGAACAAATAGTAGATTATGTGCAAAAGACGCTGGCGTCAGGTAAAGTAGTTCCCGGCTACGGTCACGCAGTACTGCGTAAAACAGATCCCCGCTTTACTGCACAGATGGAGTTTGGTAAAAAGCATATGCCTGACGACCCGCTGGTACAGACCGTCTGGAACATATATGAAGCTGTTCCTCCTATTCTTCAATCTCTAGGTAAAATAAAAAATCCCTGGCCAAACGTAGATGCTCATAGCGGAGCTTTGCTCGTGCATTATGGACTGGTTGAATACGAATTTTATACAGTATTATTTGGTGTTAGTCGTGCTTTGGGTGTACTTGCCAGTCTTTGCTGGGATAGGGCGCTCGGTTTTGCACTGGAAAGGCCAAAAAGTGTTACAAGTCAACTGGTAAAGGACTGGATTGAGGATAAAGGTGAAGTGTGGGAATAATATCAGTTAAAATATAGATGAAAACCGTTTTACTACAAAAATGCCCTGCAGCAATGCGGGCATTTTTTTGAAATAGCTAATCTAAGTAAGAAGGGTCAAAAACAACGTCAGGAATGAGACCAATACTTCTAAATAATTTCTAAGCTCTAAAGCTAGTGGAGAATAGCGGGTTCGAACCGCTGACCTCTTGCATGCCATGCAAGCGCTCTACCAACTGAGCTAATTCCCCGAGAAGGAGTGCAAATGTATCGGTTGCGTCTGTATGTAACAAATTTTTTACATGCTCGTAAAGTATAAAGAAAACCATGAATACAATTTATCATGTTACGTATATTCTTAATCAACATCGGCTGCATTGTCCTCATTACATAACTTTTTTAGTAGTTATATTTACGCTTATAAATTAACAGCAATGAGTATTGAGATCGAAAGAATAATCAGAACAAGAAAATATTTACTAGAGCAAGTAGAGAACTTATCGATTGAAAGTTTAAACAAAGTTCCTGAAGGATTTAATAACAACATTATTTGGAATTTAGGCCACTTGATAGCTGCACAGCAAGGAATATGTTATGCAAGATCGGGAGTAGGGACGGCTGTTGACGAAAAATACTTTCTTAATTACAAGCCGGGAACCAAGCCAACAGAATCCATCGACGAAAATGAAGTAGAACAAATAAAGGCGCTATTGATAACTTCTCTCGATAACCTCGAAGCTGATATTAATAACAACTTATTTAAAACTTACTCCTCATTTACCACCCGTTATGGCGTCGATATTTCAAATATTGATGATGCTCTACAGTTTTTAATGTTTCACGAAGGTTTACATTCAGGAACTGTTATGGCACTTAAACGCCTGGTCACACATTAACAGTCATTGCCTAATAAAAATTCTAAAACCAAAGCAAATACTTTTTGATAGCAAACACTTACATTATGAACCAGAAGAAATACATAAAGGGCAAAATGTTTTGTTATGTACTTTCAATCTTTGCTGCAATTTGCAAAAAATAAACGACCTTTGTTAGCAACAAAAAAATAAGTAAGAAAACTATGGGGAAATCTCAGGAAACTTTTGCAAAAAAAGAAAAGGAAAAGAAAAAATTAAAACAGCGCCAGGACAAGCAGGAGAAAATGGAAGAGCGCAAAGCCAATGGAAAGAAAGGCAAAAGCCTTGACGAAATGATGGCTTACATAGATGAAAACGGGAATATTTCATCTACACCTCCGGATCCAAGAAAAAAGAAGGTTTTTAAGCAGGAAGATATGCTAATAGGTGTGCCCAAGCAGGAACCTGTCTCTGAAGCTGAATTGATAAGAACAGGTGTAGTGACATTTTTTAACGACGCAAAAGGTTTTGGATTTATAAAGGATTTAGTAACACAGGAAAGTGTTTTTATTCACGTTAACCAGTTGCAGGAACCTATAAAAGAAAATGATAAGGTAATTTTTGAGGTGGAAATGGGGCCTAAAGGACCAAGTGCTGTTAATGTTAAAAAAGGTTAATTTCTCAAGTATGCCTTCCGTTTGCAGGCAGGGTTTTCTCCTTCCGGTTTCTCAAATTGCAGCTTAGCTTTGTTTATTTTTGACAAAGCCAAGCAACGCAGTTGAGTTAAATTAAGAATTAAGCACCTGTTACTTTAGCTGTCTTTTACGTTCCTTATCAGAGCTACTTCGACTATTTTTTTGGAGGTCTCTTCGTCAATTTTTGCTAATACAGCTATTTTTTCCATTATCTTTTTTTCTTGGTCAGTCACTACTCCGTCAGCTAGAAAAACATCGCAACAATAGCAGAAAAGCTGCGAATGCTGTTCTTCTTTTACGAACTTAAAACATCCTTCTAAAAGTTCCTCAAGAGCATAATTTTTACAAATTTTTTCTGCAATCTGAAGATAGTCGGCACCATCATACTCTTCAAAAATGCTCATTGTGAGAAACAAAGAGTCAATAAAAACTACTTCCTCGTCGCCTATATTCCCTTCAGCATTGGCGCAACAATAAAGAACTACAGCATAAGCCTCTCTTACATCCTGCGGTGTATATGTCTTTTCTTCCGGAACGTTGTTCAATAAGGTATCAAATAACCCCATAATGGTATTTTTAGTAATAATAACGCTTTTAATTACATTATATTTTTAGTTCTTTCCTTTTAAATTTTTATGCCGTTTTTTGAGAGAAACGACGTCTTCAACAAATTTCTTCGAGTTTTTGAAAGTTCTATCAACACTTTTCTCATTCATCATTTATCCGTCTAGACTTGCTCCAACAGGAATTTTCTGAAGTTGTTTTAGTCGAGAGATAATCAGTTGGTTAAGTGACGCCTTGTAAAAAAAACTTTGTAAACAAAAACCTGCTATAGTAACGGCAAGGAATTAATATTTAGTTCCTTCTTTTAGATAGCTGCTTAGTTTATTTATTTTATCGGTTCCAATGAGGTCGACATGTAATTTCATTTGCTGTTTCCATGCCTCTTCTGTATCGGGGGCAGCCCAGAATCGTATTGGTTTTCCTGCGGTATGCACACTATCAATAATATGCTTCAGCTTCTGCAAATCGGCTTTTGGTATTACGCCTTCCCCTTTCCAGGAAGATATTTTATCGAACTGAAGGCTTACAAGATTTACTCTGTTCCATTCCTCCGGCGAATGTTTTTGCTTTAAATCATTATCGAAAAATATATATTCAGGATATTCAGCATACCTGGCGGGAGGAGGCCGTTCGCCGCTGATACTTATGGTTACATTTTTTTGTTCTGCCGTTGTCGACAAATATTTCAGTAAAGGTTGTAATTCTTTTTGAAGGATGGAAAGTGCCTCTGGATAATTCTCTTTGATATCAACCAGAAGATTTAACTTTCTTACACTGTCAGCTATTAATCCTGCTAATAAAGGATCGAGATATAATGCTTGCAGTGTATTTCTTTGTTGTATATGTTTTTTATCATGTGCAACAAGCAACTCTCCATTTACCGGAAACACATCTGCTTCTATTGATCCAAAATGTTGATTGTATGCAGTGGTAAACGGGTGCGTATTTTCATAATCATTGTGAGAGTGGGCATTTGCAGAAGTGTACTTTTTTGACGGCGTGCAACTAACAGCACAAATAGAAGAAATAATAACCAGCAATAATTTCCCTATCAATTTTTTCATTGACATTAAGAGGACTCTGAAGAATGTTTAAAGAATGGTTACAGGCAGTTTTTAATTGCAATCACTTTTATAGACGAATTTTTTCCGGAAGGTACTTAGCAATCAGTTCTTCGTAATAAGGTTTTAACTCTGACACTACAGGCGGTTTGGGGCTTTTTGAATATAGATCATATGGATTGAACTTGTCTACCCATTTAAACATTTCCTTGTCGTGGTCATCCATAAGATGCTCGTACGCATGTTCACGGTGCTGGGAATAAAATGAGTGATACCGGATCATGTATAATGCTTCTTCGGGCAAGTAGTCTTTTACAATATGGTACAGGTACTCATCATGGCCCCAGGACATGTGGACGTTCTTCAACCCGCAATTTGGCTCATACATGCCGTACTTAGTATTAAATCTACTGTCTTTTGTGTCAGGGTTAGCTTCGAAGTATTCGGGAAAAACAATCTTATCTGAAAATGCGCAACCTACCGGAAAAGTGTCTCCAACAACAGCCCATTGTGGTTCACCAAACAGGCAAAGTACTTTACCCATGTCGTGTATAAAACCAGTTAATACAAACCAGTCAGGATGACCGTCTGCACGAATTGCTTCACCGGTTTGCAACAGGTGTTGCAGTTGATCAAGATCAGTATCGGGATCGCTGTCATCAACAAGCGTATTTAAAAACTCCATCGCCTCCCAAACAGGTAGTTCTTTACGATTGAATTGCAAAAACTCCTTCTGCTTTTCTCTTACGAATTCGTAGGTCTGGTACTTATGATTTAACCTGTAAAACTCTCTTACAGTATCTCTGGACGGAGTGTCATAGTTCCTGAACTCATCTTTTTCCTTAGCTGGTTTTCCTTCTTCCGGGTAGCGGATCAAAACGTCGTCTTCCCATTGTTCAATGCTCTGAAGTGGATTAATCTCTGTAGTTGGTATCGTAGTTGTAGACATGGCTTCAATCTTTAGTAAATGTAAATATACGTTTTATTGTTTTTAGTATAAACAGAAGCGGTTAATTTTTACTTCCAGTTATAATTAGGACTCGGGCCCATTTCAAAAACAAGTT
This sequence comes from Chitinophagales bacterium, assembly GCA_038199395.1. Classification (GTDB taxonomy): domain Bacteria; phylum Bacteroidota; class Bacteroidia; order Chitinophagales; family Chitinophagaceae; genus Segetibacter. The sequence continues at coordinate 251 of JBBPZJ010000437.1, read as the reverse complement.
TTTTTCCGTTCATTATATCATTTTGACTGATAAAAGGCTGAGTAATTGCTTTTCCATCCAACATTACTTTTTGAATGTACTTGTTTGTTTCTGAAAGGTTATTGGCAACAATGTGAAAAGTGCTCGTTTTTCCATTAACGGTTTTTTGAAGCGCCAGGTCAGGAAATTGAGGAGCACCAATTGCATAAATGCCCGATGCAGGTGTTACCGGGTAAAAGCCCATCACTCCAAATATATACCATGCAGCCATC
>JBBPZJ010000436.1:0-25249 GCA_038199395.1 Chitinophagales bacterium | reverse complement strand
CTCACCATGTCTTTTCGCATGTTTAGTTCATTCTCCTTGAATTCAACATCAAATACAAGCACAGGCATGTTCCATTTATCTTTTTTATCTTTTGATAGGGAAATTTTGTTATCGTGATAAGGTAGCATATCACCAAATCCTCCTATACCCATAGTCCATCTGCCAGGTTCGCTCAATGCTTCTTTTAGATCGGCACCAATACTTAATTCAGCTACCTGCCTTGACCAGTTTTCACGGCTGCCCGATCCTTGGTAGCCAAAGCCACGGATATAATTTCTCTTTTCATCACCAGGCAAATTGCGAAACCGCGGTATATAAATTCCATTTGGCCTAAAGCCTGAATAGTACTTGTCTTCAAAACCATCCATAAAGCCACTTGCGCCCAATTTTAAATGATGATCCATTACATTATGTCCTAGTTCGCCACTGCTGCTTCCTAATCCATCGGGCCATATGTCAGTTGCAGTTTTCATTAATACTGTTGTAGAGTTGAATGTTGAAGCGCACAAGAAAACAACCTTACTGTAAAATTCCATCGCCTCATTGGTTCGGGCGTCTACTACTCTTACGCCTTTTGCCTTTTTCGTGTCCTTATCATAGATGACGTCAGTAACTATGGAAAAAGTTCGCAGGGTTAAATTACCTGTTGCATTAGCCGCAGGCAACGTAGATGATTGAGTACTGAAGTAGCCACCAAAAGGACATCCGTTTGAACAGATATTTCTGAACTGACAAGGAGTAGGTCGTCCGGGAATTGTTTGGGTAAGATTGGCAGTGCGGCCAATAAACATGGTTCTTTTGTTATTGTAATGTTCTTTTATTCTGGCAGCAACAGTTTGCTCCACAATATTCATATCCATGGGAGGCAAATAATGACCATCCGGTAACTGAGGCAGTCCTTCCTTCGATCCGCTAATACCTGCAAACTTTTCTGCGTAAGTATACCATGGTTCAATATCGACATAGCGAATAGGCCAATCAATAGCAATTCCGTCTTTTGCGTTCGCTTCAAAATCAAGATCGCTAAGGCGATAGCTTTGCCTGCCCCACATTAATGAGCGACCGCCGGTGTGGTAACCACGAAACCAACCAAACGGTTTTTCTTCAACGTATGGACTGTCTTTATCAACCGCCCAATAAGAAAGATTGCGTTCATTTAAAGGGTAATCCCTTTTCAATACGGGATATTCATCAATCATTTTTTGCGTTCGGCCGCCACGGTGCGGATACTCCCACGCCGGTTTATTTGTATCTGCATAATCTTTAACATGCTCTATGTGGTGGCCACGTTCAAGCATTAAAACCTTTAATCCTTTTTCGGTCAGTTCTTTTGCGGCCCAGCCGCCACTGATACCCGAACCTACTACAATAGCATCATAAGTGTTGTTTGCCATAGCAATCGTTAATTATTTTATCAATTTAAGTTAATGGAAGAATGTAAAATCTAATAAAACTAAGCCCCTATAAAATTACGTGTAATTCGACTTTATACATCGCAAATTTTTATTGCTTCTTTTAATGAGGTAATTTTATTGTCTTTCAAAGGTAAAAACTCCTGTGCAACATAACCGTTAAAACCGGTTGCTTTTATTGCTCTCATAATAGCGGGGTAATTTAATTCCTGTTGATCGTCTATCTCGTTTCTTCCCGGCACGCCACCTGTGTGATAGTGTCCAAAATATTGATGATTGTTTTGTATGGTTCTAATTACGTCTCCTTCATCAATTTGCATATGATAGATGTCGTACAACAATTTAAAGTTTTCTGAACCCAGCCTTTTACATAAGTCGATACCCCAGGCTGAATGATCGCACATATAATCCGGATGATCTATTCTACTGTTAAGGAGTTCCATATGTATTATGATACCTTTCTTTTCAGCAAGCGACAGTATTTGTTTTAGACCATCTGCACAATTTCTTAAACCAATTTCATCTGAGATGCCCCTTCTGTTACCGCTAAAGCAAATAAGATTTTTATATCCCGCCTCAGCCACGAGATTTATATGTTCAGTATAGTTTTTAATTAAAGTAGAATGGTATTGTTTATCATTCCAACCCTCGGTTAAACTGATTTCGGCTCCATTGCACATCGAAGAATAAACCTCATACTTTTTTAGTGTTGCCCACTGTGTTGGCCCAACCAGGTCGATAGCCGAAAATCCTATTTCTTTCACTGTTTTGCACAATTCTTCCAACGGAAGAAAACTACAGGTCCAATAACAAACGGAGTGCTTTATATTTCCTTTCAATACAGTTGATTTAGCAGTTTCGTTTCACGCATTTTAAAAGATGTTTTTAAGAAAGGAGACGCCGCCAGGAAGACAGTGCATCCAACAACAGTTTTTATAGTCTGGCTTTGCCGCTTTCTGTTCCGCCATTTTTCTTTAAGTAACAGGGCTGGTTGCCAATCCTATTTCTGCTTCAGCTTCGGTAATTGGTTTCTTTTTTTCTTCTTTAAACAGAAAAGCATATAAAAGAAATACTAATAGGGAAATAGCTGCGGGTACCAACCATATACTTTTCCATGCATGACCGTTGGCCGTTGTATATTTTTCTGCAACAAGGCCGGCAATCCAAAACCCTATTAACATGCCTACTCCGTATGTAGCCAGCGTTATCATTCCTTGCGCAGATGACCGTATTTTTTCTCCGGCGACATCATTTGTGTAAACCTGCCCTGTAACGAAAAAGAAGTCATAGCAAATTCCATGTAAAATTATACCTGCATATAACATCCACATGCCTGAGCCTGTATTTCCGTAAGCGAAGAAAGCGTATCTTATAGCCCATGCAATCATTCCTATCAGCAACATTTTTTTTACACCCAGGCGTACAAAAAATAGCGGCATTAAAAACAGGAATAACAATTCGGACATTTGACCATAGGTCATTTTGCCTGCGGCTCCTTCGACTTTTATTTCATTTAAAAAAATATTAGTTTCCTGGTAATAGAAGGCGAGAGGAATACAAATAAATAAAGAGGCCAGGAAGAAAATGAGAAAGTTTTTATCTTTTAATAAACCTATAGCATCAAGACCAACAATTTCTCTGAGCGTTGTCTTAGTACCCGCTTTTGGAGGAGGGGTATCAGGCAAAGTAAAACTAAAAAGACCCAACAGCATGGAGACCGCTGCTGATAAACGAAAGGTATTTATAAGCGCATTTTTTTGTTCCCACGATAGCCATGCTATTATTAAACCGGCAATGATCCAACCTACAGTTCCCCACACCCTGACGTTTGCAAAATCTTTTTCAGGACTATCTATTTGCTTAAATGAAACCGCATTTACCAACGCAAGCGTTGGCATAAACAAGATCATATAAATAAGAATTGCTGGATAAAAAGAGGAGAAACTGTTAACTGTAGAGATATAATATAATATTGCAGCGCCGAGTAGGTGTAATACGCCCAAAATTTTTTGAGCAGCAAAATAACGGTCTGCAATAAGCCCTATTAAAAAAGGCGCTATTATCGCCCCAAGAGACTGAGTTCCGTACGCAATACCTACCTGTACATCTGTTATACCAGGAATGGATTTAAGGTAAGTGCCCATTGTTACATACCATCCGCCCCAAACAAAAAAGTTCAGGAACATCATAAGGGAAAGCCTGAGGCGAATGGACAAATTCATGTGGGAGCTTTTTAAATGAAAAGAATCTTTGGCTATAAACTGAATATTAAAACCGTTATTAGCCGTTTTGTTATTTGTAAAACAATGCTGCAAATAAATGTAGTACTTAATAAAACACAGATGACGTTTGGCCTGAAAATTTTATATGGTGATATAAAAAATTGAAAGAAGATTAAACCTAATTTTGAAGAAAATAGAAAACTCCCACTTCTTTATTAGGTATAATTTTATTAGTTCTGCGGCATAATTTTTATTTATGAGGAAATTAAGAATGGGCATGATAGGAGGAGGTATCGGTGCATTCATAGGTGGCATACACCGAAGTGCTGCGATAATGGATGGCGACATTGAACTGGTTTGTGGCTCATTTAGTTCAGATCCTCAAAAATCAAAACTCACAGGTGAGCAATTACACCTTACACCCGAACGTGTGTATGATGATTATGTGCAAATGATTTTAAAAGAAAGCAAGTTGCCGGAAGATGTAAGAATGGATTTTGTAAGTATCGTAACACCAAATCATGTACATTTTGAGCCTGCAAAATTAGCTTTGGAAAATGGGTTTCACGTTGTGTTAGATAAGCCGATGACCCTAAGCCTCGCACAAGCAAAAGAACTAAAGGCTGTTGTAGAAAAGTCGGGCAAATATTTTTGTCTCACGTATACATATACCGGATACGCAATGGTAAAACAGGCCCGGGAACATGTCAAAAGCGGAAAAGTTGGAGTAGTTAAAAAAATATTTGTAGCTTATCCGCAAGGGTGGCTGACTTTTTTGAAAGAACTGACAGACAATAAACAAGCAGCCTGGAGACATGACCCTAATAGAAGTGGCATAGCAGGTTGTATGGGCGATATAGGCACCCATGCTTTTAATATGGCCGAATATGTAACCGGCCTTAAACTCACTCAAATTTGTGCTGATCTCAACACTGTGGTAGAAGGACGAAGGCTTGATGACGATGGCTCGGTCTTATTACAGTTTGATAATGGTGCAACGGGCGTACTAATTGCATCTCAAATAATGGCGGGAGAAGAAAATGATTTTACAATTAAAGTATATGGAGACATTGGAGGGCTTGAATGGAAGCATAGTGACCCCAATACATTATTGGTAAAATATGTTGACAGGCCTGAGGAAAAATGGCGGGCAGGTACACCTTATTTAAGTGCAATCGCAAAGCATAATACACGAACACCGGCAGGACATCCTGAAGGTTTTATAGAAGCTTTTGCAAACCATTACCGCAATTTCACTTTATGTGTTTATGCTCAAATGGCGGGAGAAAAACCAAAACAAGAATGGCTTGATTTTCCCGGAGTGGAAGATGGCGTAAGAGGAATGGCGTTTATTGAAAATGTAGTTGCTTCAGGAAAGTCAAAAGAAAAATGGACTGAATTTATTGTCTAGTGCCTGGTGAGATTTGGAAGGAACTGAATTTGAAATGTATTTTTTTAGGAAACAAGTGTGGTGAATAAATTATAGTGACCTTGAATTTACTTTGTCCGCTACAAAGAACTTATATTAGCATTTTTGAAGAATTTATTGACTAATCACCATTAAAAAATTAAGTTATCTAACTAAAATTCAAGTTCTGTATACGCAGGATTTAGGAGAGTTTCTGTATGAAAACAATTAAAGGACCCGGTATTTTTCTCGCACAATTTATGGGTGACAATCCACCCTTCAACGATCTTAAAAGTATTTGTCAATGGGCCAAAGGTTTGGGCTTCGTAGGCGTGCAATTGCCTGCATGGGATGCCCGTTGTATTGATTTGCAAAAAGCAGCAGAAAGTAAAACGTATGCTGATGAACTGAAAGGTTTGGTAAATGAATGTGGTTTAGAGATAACCGAATTATCTACTCATCTACAAGGGCAGTTAGTAGCGGTAAATCCTGCTTATGATTCCATGTTTGACTCATTTGCTCCTGCAGAGGTGCGCAACAATTCAAAAGCAAGAACAGAGTGGGCTATACAACAGGTAAAGTACGCAGCAAAAGCTTCTCAAAATTTGGGATTACAGGCAAGCGCAACCTTTAGCGGTGCTTTATTATGGCATACGGTTTATCCGTGGCCACAACGACCTGCAGGTTTAGTTGAGATGGGATTTGCAGAGTTGGCTAAAAGATGGTTACCAATACTGGATGCTTATGAAGAAAGCGGCGTAGACCTTTGTTATGAAATACATCCTGGTGAAGACTTACATGATGGTGAAACCTATGAGATGTTTTTAGAGGAAGTTAATAATCATAAAAGAGCATGTTTGTTATATGATCCGTCTCACTTTGTATTACAATGTCTCGACTATCTTACTTATATAGATTACTATCATGATCGCATTAAAATGTTTCATGTAAAAGACGCTGAATTTAACCCGACAGGAAAACAAGGCGTGTACGGCGGATACCAGAGCTGGGTGAAAAGAGCCGGACGCTTCCGTTCACTTGGAGATGGCCAGGTAGATTTTAAAGGAGTATTTAGTAAACTGACTGAGTATGATTATGCCGGCTGGGCAGTAATGGAATGGGAGTGTGCCTTAAAGCACCCTGAAGAAGGTGCAAAGGAAGGCGCAATATTTATTAAAGACCATATTATAAAAGTTACAGAAAAGGCATTTGACGATTTTGCCGGTGCTGATAATGAGGATGAACTAAATAAAAGTATCTTAGGTTTAGCATAATTGTTTAAAAATTTAATTTAAAGTTTACCATGAAAAAGTTAATCGTAATTCTTTCTTTAAGCTGTGTAATTATTAGTTGCGGCAGTAACGATAGTAACACTGCAAAAATAGAATCAAAAGAAGCTTCTAAAGAGGAAGCTAAGGATGTTGCAGTAGCGCCTGCGGCAAAAAGTGCCGACTATCAAAAAGGGCTTCAACTGGTAGCTAACAGCGATTGTTTTACTTGCCACGATGTGAGCCAGAAGAAGATAGGGCCAGCGTATAAAGATGTTGCTGCAAAATACCAGGCAAGCGATGAGGTAATAGAGACGTTGTCAAATAAAGTAATTAAGGGTGGATCAGGCGTTTGGGGGCAAATTGCAATGACCCCACATCCCCAACTAGCAAAAGAAGACGTAAAAACAATGATCAAGTATATATTAGAACTTAAAAAGTAACAAATGAATAAAATCTTAGTTTTTGTTTTTGCTGTTGTTATTGCTCATGGTTGCAGTTCCGTACAAAAGAGTTCAATGAAAATGCAGGACAATATGTTATCGGACCAGGAAAAAAAGCAAGGCTGGAAACTTTTGTTCGACGGTAAAACTATGAACGGTTGGCATAGTTACGGTTATAACAGCGTTGGAAAAGCATGGGACATTGAGGATGGAGCTCTACACCTGGATGTTAAAAACAAAAAAGACTGGCCTGCTAATGAGAGCAAGGATATTTTGACGGATGAGGAATTCAGCGATTTTGATTTTAAAGCAGATTGGAAACTGGCCAAAAAAGGTAACAGCGGAATTATCTTTTACGTTCATGAAGATAAATCTAAGTACCGGAATACCTATGAAACCGGACCTGAAATGCAGGTGCTGGACAATGCAGGCCATTCTGATGCTAAGATACCTAAACACCGTGCGGGTGATCTCTATGACCTTATCTCGTCTTCATCAGAGCCGGTTAAGCCTGCTGAAGAATGGAACCATGCAGAAGTAATGTCCAAAAACGGAAAACTGGATCTTATGCTTAATGGGGTACATGTTGTAACAACTCAATTATGGGATGACAATTGGAAAAAGTTGGTCGCAAACAGCAAGTTTAAATCGATGCCTGATTTTGGAACTTTTAAGAAAGGCAAAATTGCTTTGCAGGAACACGGCGAGGAGGTATGGTATAAAAATATTAAGATAAGAAAACTGTAAGAAAATTTGATAGGTTACAAATGAAAGGAGTTGCAGGGATAGCGACTCCTTTTTCATTTATGGAAAAATCCGAAGCACCTTACCACCTGCTTTAAAGCCTTATTCAGTTGCTTCATTATACCAACGTAGCAGGTAAATGACTGGGTATTTTAGTTTATAACAAACAACATTCATTTAACGACTATATGTGCTTGAACTGCGTCATATTTATATTCAACTATTTTACCGCTTATTATTAATTGAATTGCTTGTTCAATTATTTTGATAGGTGCTATGAACCACTCTCTTGGTGTATATCTCTGACCATTTTTACCATAAACATCAATATTAAGGCATGAGCTACCAAAAAAGTTATGTAGCAATAGTTCTAACTTTTGTGTATTCATGTTGAAACACTTGAAGACAGTAACGATTGAGACGTCTGCAAATAAATAAGTGGGCTCATTAATAGCATTTTTAATTCTGTCCTCCACAGGGGTGGTCGAATAACCTATTTTATACAAGTGAGGAATTAACTTTATTTCAGGGCTGTCACTTTTAGATTTGAGGATGTAGATAAAACCTGCTTCTTCGTCCTCCTCTGTTACATTACTAAATCTTTCTATGAAGTTTTCGTTAACCCTATTAATATTTGCAGATACTGCTTTGCCATTTGCTAAAAGTGATTTGTACAAGGACCGGTATAGCATATTAGATTCTGTTCCATTTTCAAAAATCACCCTTGTTCTTCCATCTTTTCTTACACGGCTACCACTCTTAAATTCCTGAACTCCTTCTTCAAATTCAACTTTTTCAAGTAGAAGCAATACGCCATTGTGAACATAAAAATCTCCTTCTCTTAAATTCTCTTCCTTAAAGGCAATAAGGCTTCGGTCCTTTATTGATAAATCTTTCTGAACTTCTTTAAATACCGGTTCATATTTTTCAAAGACCTTACATGGCTTTCTTCTTGCAACAAAATCTGCACTTGCTCTTTCATCCTCACTTTTTATATGCTTAAAATCAAACAAGCCTTCTGATTTGTCATTTAGCAACCCTAACGTATCATTGTTAAGAATATCATCGAGTGAGGAAATTTTCTGCTCTGCAGACTTCAATAAGCCGTACTTATCCCGAGAAGCTAAAATCTCTCTTTTTTCAGGGTGTTCCCTTAAACCTTTAAGCCTAAAGTACAAGGTTGTTTCCTGCATATTATTATTCTGCTGAATAGGCTCCCGATTATTTATTGCAAAAAAATCTACTATTTCTTGAAAAGACGCAACTAATCGTTCATCTTCATTTCTAACAGGTGCAGATTTTGGCGCAACATTTAAAAGCCCAAAAGGGTCATCATTGAAAATACTTAATAAGTCTTCCTGTTTTTTATAGTTAGCCATTTGCTTGAGCTTTACGCTTTTCCTGTTTGATATAAATTAAACATTCTGCCATTCTTTTTTCTAACGGGTCGCTTGACTGCAAACTTGGTTCTCTTTTATGTGACACATAAAACGCCTGGATTTTAGGCCATAGTATTTTGGCTTCTTCAAAATCCATTTGAATACGAGTGCCTGCAATTACATCCTGAATAACTTTTAATACTTTGGTAGTAACTGATTTTGATAGTATTTCAAATGCTCCTTGGAAAGGGTTTATTGTATCAATTAAATCTATATGCAGGTCATCAATGTTTACAAATTGATTAGCCATTCTAATAAATCGCTTGTCTCCAATTTCTTTAATTTCTCCATTTTTTACTACGGAGTCGATAACTACGTGTTGACGTATCTCTTCTACCTCTGCTTCCGATAGTTCAGGATATTTAATTTGAATAATTTTTGGTATCAATACTTTATTAATTACTTCAGGGTCAACATTTCCCGGCATTGCTTTTAGCATAGTATCATCCTGAAGTATCGTAGCTTTTAAATCATTGAGGTCACTTTCTATAATATCCTTTCCTCTTTTAGAACTTGGCTCTTTTAGCCCATTTACCTTTATTACTCCTGGCTCTGGTTTATCATCATCATTCCATTTTGTCTTAAACTTAAAATTCGGTGCTAATACCTGCTCCATTAATAAAGATGCAGTTATTGCTTTCAACATATTATTGACTGAAAGTTTCACTGCATCATCAGCAGCATCGGGCTGGGCTATAAGATTAGTAAACTGTGCATGATTTTTATTACTACTATCACGTGTACAGCGACCTATGATTTGTATTATTTCGGTTAACGAACCTCTGTAACCTACTGTTAAGGCGTGTTCGCAAAATGGCCAATCAAATCCTTCCTTTGCCATACCTAATGCTATAATTAAATCTAAGTCGTCAGGTGTTTTTATGTTTCTAAGATAGCTTACAACTTTGTCTCTCTCTTTAGATGTGTCTTCTACTAAATCAGCAACCTTTAATATTTTACCATCCCCGTGACGTTTTACATATAATATACCTGTTGCACTATCCTGATGCGTTACTTCACCTATTGCATCAATTATGAAGTTTACCTCGTTGTGTTTGTCTTTAGTCGATTCGCCTGCATTTACATTAGGGATGTGTATAATTGTTTTTTTATCGGTGTCTAAAATTTCCATTATAGCACTTGTGTAGCGACCCTGATAGAAATGATAACCAATGCCTAAAGATTTGAGGTATATATAACCGTTTAGCTGGTCGTAATATTTGTATGTGACCTTAGTAAACTTTGCCTCATCATCTGGTGCTAAAACCGGTACACTATCACCCCGAAAATAGGAGCCGGTCATGGCGACAATGTGTGCATTGGATTTCTGCATAATGTTGCGAAGCAGTTCACCTAACCTACTTTCTGCATCAGCAGAAACATGATGAAATTCGTCAATTGCAAGTAAGGTATTATTGAATTTCTCTTCGTCTAATTCTTCACACGCAAAGCGTAGCGTTGCATGTGTACAAATAAGAATACTTTCACCATTATCTAAAAAGTTTTTGAATGCTTGTACTTTGCTTTTGCTACCATCATCCCCAGGAGTACACAAGTTATATTTGACATTAAATTCCCAATCAGCAAAAAAACCTTCAGCTTTTAGATTAGTGCTGCTAAAGGAGCCGCCAATCGATTTTTCCGGTACTGCTACGATTACTTTCTTTATGCCTTGATTGTACAATTTATCTAAAGCAATAAACATAAGTGCCCTCGATTTTCCGGAAGCAGGTGGAGCTTTTAAAAGCAGGTATTGTGCATTTCTTGCTTCATAGGCTTTTTGCTGCATTTCACGCATACCCAAGTTATTTGTTTGGGAGCTTTTACCAGTTTGAGCATAGCTTACGTGTACTATATCGGGCATAGAGTTAATATTTTAAAATTCAAAATCATCCGGATTTTGTTCACCTGTTGAAATTGCATTTATTATTTTTAATTGTATTTCTTCACTAAATTCATTTTCATACAAAATGGAAGTGATAATTTCATGTAGTAACTCTTTATCAATCCTGTTATCTGCTACGTGAACTGATATGTTTTCCATTTCTCTTATAAAATAGCTAACCTTAAAATCAAACCCATTTAATTCTAAAAAATATGCTGAAAGGCCAATAGAGGTTCTTTTATTACCGTCATTAAAAGCATGATTTTTATTAACTGAAAAAAATAAATGACACACTTTATCTTCTAATTCCGGATAATATAAGTCGTTCTGAATATGCTCTATAACACTATCAATTAAACCAACATTAAGTATCCCTTTTCTACCGCCGCTATTGTCGATGATAAAGTCGTGTTCTTTAATCGCATGCGATGTATTGAAATAAAAAAAAGTCATCATTAACGGTCTTTTAAACGTTTAAATACATCTATATTTTCTTTAAGCCTTTCTTCTAATGCCTGACTTTTATCGCCGATGAACTTGTCAAAATCTTCGCTGCTTACAACGCTTACATAGTCCTTCAACTTTTCATGAAGTGCATCTCTAAATGCCATATCTCTGCTCGCCATTAAGCTTCTTGCCTTTTCTCTTAAGGGTTCATAAATTTTATTTGTTAGTGTCTCAAAGCTTGTAAATTCTTCGTTTGCTTCTGATAGAGTTAAATATCTTCCTTTTGTATCAAATTTATTTTTAAGGTATTCAGCAAAACCATTTTCGTAACTGGATATTAAATCCAAAACTTCCGAATACATTGTCGCTCTTACACTTTCCTTTGTTTTTAAGTCTAATACTTTTCGATATTCTTTTGCATTTTCCTTAAAAATGCTTTTATAAATTTTATCAGTTAATTGACCGTATTTAAACCTATTAGGTGTTATATAGGCATCAATAGCATTAGTAAATTCTTTCCTATAATTAATTTCCCGAATTGCTGCAGGTACAAATTCTTCTTCTCTTTGGTTAATGAATTTAGTATTACCTCCCAGCTTTTTATTTAATACATCAATTACCACATTTAGCATAAAAGACCTTACTTCTTTTGCTTTTTCAGATGCTTGTAAGAGCATTCCCACGTTTAGCATAGCTTTGAAAGTAAACACGCTAACCCGGTTAGCGTTTATGCCAACTAATTCATTATCATCGTCTTGTATTAACAGAGGGACATCTATGTCCCTTTGTTGAGTGGAACTATCTTTAAATTGCTTTAGCTTAAAACCTGTAAACAATTCATATCCAGCACTTTCAAGTTCTTTTCCATGTTCTTCGAGCAAACGTTTAATGGTTCGAATGTCTACTTCGTAGAACCTGGCAACCTGATTTAATGTATAACGGTATTTATTTTCGAACATAATACCCGTAAATCCCAACTGACCGTATATTTCTTTAACTGCCAAATTGTTATTCAACACATTTTTTCGGTCTATATGAGAGTTAGTTAAGTCTTTCATTTCTTTTTCTTTTGACTTTTTACTTCTGTTGTAAACAGCGTTCCTTTTGCTTTTTCAGCTGCTATCATTTCCTCGTAGAGTTTAAATAAATACTCTAACCTTTCTTCATCAGTTTCAAAAGGCTTGCTTCGGTAGCAATACTCTATTTCAAGGTCTAAGCGATAATGAGCTTCTTTTAAACCCGCCGGTATTTTTATCGGGTCATACAGTTGACTTAGCGTTTTTTCAGGATAATGCTCCCGTTCTTGCATAATTTCCATTACATGACTGTCTAATTGCTGTTTTTGTTTATCCGTTATAAAGGGGAATGGAAAGTTGTTGTAACATAAGGCAGATGAATACCGATAGTCAGACTTAAGTCTGCCTGCCACAGCCTTTACCCAAACCATATGCATGTAGGACGTGACAACTGCAAAAACCCAGGTTTCAGGGTTATAGATGGCTTGAGCTGAATCAATAATTACAGTATTACCACTAACAAAGTCTATAGGGATATATTTTCTTCTTTCTGACGAAACACGAGGAATGACGATTGAATTTTGAGGATTAAATCGGTCCTCGGATGGTTTAAAAGGGATTTGAGCGGATTGTTTAGTAGTCTTCTTTTCGCTTTTCAATCGAAATTCTTTTACTAATCTTATGCGGCGCTCAATCTCCGGAATATTTAATGCTTGTTCATAATTATCAACGGTAATCCAATAACACCATCTTTCTTGTTTGTTAATTAATTCGTACGAACCAACTACTTTTTTAATCAATGAAGAAGCACCAGAATATTTTGAAAGAATGTCGTTTCTTTCTAAACTTGTTAAATTAAGATTACCATTATCAGAAAATCCAGTACCTCTAATTATAGGTTGGACGTTTGAAAGTGGACGGTTTCTCCTTTCAATGAAGTTAGTTTTACCTTTAACTAAATAAGGATTGATGTTGGAGACTTGATGAGTATACTTCTCGCTAAATAAATATTTTTCGGAGTTATTGCTATTTCTAACTCCTACTATAATGCATATTACAGCGGCCTTACTCTTTGCATTATTATCCCATTTAAAAGAAGTATGAGCAAATCCAATTTCAAGATAATTTTTGAAAATGTGTGGCCATAATATAGCAATTTGTTCCCCCTGGCAAATTGAATTAGTACTTACAAAAGCAAACTTTGAGTTTTTATTTTTTATAAATTTCGCAGCTTTCAGAAACCAACAGGCGATGTAGTCTAAATTTTTATAGCCCTTTACACCTTTGAAGACAAATGCCAAATCTTTTTTTTGTGCAGCACTTTGCATACTATAGCCCAAATAGGGCGGATTACCTAAAATATACAATTCATCCGAAGGCAGTAAGAAGAAAACATCTTCCCAATTTATACGAGTAGAGTTTCCTTGTATAATATTCCCACCTGCTTTCAGCGGCAAGGATGGTATCAAATGTCCGACTATTTCTTTAAACTTGATATTCATTTGGTGTTGAGCAAGCCATAAAGAAAGGATAGCTATTTCGTGTGCGAAGTCATCTAACTCGATACCGTAAAAGTTTTGCAATTCAATGCAGCTAAATAAGGGTATCTGAAAACTGGCTGTTGTAGTTGCTAAAGAAAGTTGCGTCTTGCTGAATAAGGCAGTTTGCTTTTCTTCAAAACCTGTCGTACCACTAAAAGACCCTTTTAATTCGGTTAAGATTTTCAATTCTAACAATCGCAACTCTTTATAAGCAATAATCAGAAAATTTCCTGACCCACATGCCGGGTCAAATATTTTTATTTTTGCTATTCTACCCAATAACTTTTTGAGTTTTTGAGGGTCTTGTTTGGCCTTTTCAAATTCCTCATACAGTTCGTCCAAAAACAATGGCCTAATGACCTTCATGATATTGGGTACGCTGGTATAATGCATACCCCAACTTCCCCTATGTTCAGGAGAAATTACCGCTTGTATCATTGAGCCGAAAATATCCGGATTAATAGCGCTCCAATCCTCTTTGCCACTATCTATTATTGCCTGCCTACTTTTCCTTGTAAATGAAGGAATGTTTATGCTGTTCGCAAATAAACCACCGTTTACATACGGAAAGATGTTGTAATGTACCGGTAGGTCTTTCTGCCTAATTTCTGTATTAAGTACTTTAAAGAGTTTATCAAGGTAAGTATTAAGGTGGCTGCCATCCTCCTGGGTATGGGAAGCAATGGCATTTGTAAATAAGCCTTTTGGTAAAAATATTCCGGTGTCTTCAGCAAAAAAGCAAAAGAGTAAACGGGATAAAAAAACATTTAAATTGTGTATTTCTTCGGTTGTATTGGTAGGGTTGTCTTTTTCTATTTCGTCATACAGCTTTGCCATCCTCTCCGCTGCTTTTACATCTGCAGGGTTTTCATTTTGATGCTGTGTTTTTTCCATACCTGCCCAGGGAAGAAAGAAGTCGAAATGTTTTGCAGTGTTTTCTATAGGAATATTAAGTGTATCTTTTGTTTTTGTATCATAGGCCAAAAGGACTTGGTAATCTGTAATTATTACAAAACGGGGGTCATGTTTCGTTGTTGAGCCGTTACTTATTGCGGCTGCGAATATTTCGTATACTTCCTCGCTACTTACCTCTTTAAAGAAGAGTTTCTTTTTCCAATCAATTTCCCCTTTTACTTTAGACAGATTTAAATTACCCTTTTGCAACCTTGTAATAGATGCCTTTGGCAGGTTGTAAGACGACATTAAATCGTAGATGAAGCTTTCCTTGCTTAATGGGTTTATTATTTTCTGTAGGTTCGCCTCTATTTGTGCTATATTCATAAGTAGTGTTTTGCAAAATACAAATAAAGAGGCTCATTTTTATGAATCTCAAAAATTCACAATGGGTAGTAAATTTTAGGCAATTTTATGACCTGGCTGAATTGCTTAACAAATTTCCGCTATTTAAAAACGTAGGACAAAGTGGTCCAGGAATTGTTTTATAGCTTAAGAAGCTAAAGACTTATAATTGGCTCAATGGGGACAATTTCTTTCCCGCAGTATCATACCACAATTCTGTGACTAATAAGATGAACGGATAAGAGCATTGCATAACCAAAATCTCTACAAGTCCAGAACCCAAGCCTCATTATGGTGTTGCCACTTTGACATCCTGGCAATGGTAATGATACTTGAAGAGTTTAGAGAACTTTCTAAGTGAAGTAAGAAAATTTTACTCCCGTATCTGCCCCTCGCCCCGCACGATCCATTTTTCCGTCACCAATTTTTCCAAGGCAAACGGCCCTCTCGCATGAAGCTTTTGAGTTGAAATACCTATTTCAGCGCCTAATCCAAATTCTTCCCCATCAGTAAAACGGGTCGAGGCATTTGCATATACCACTGCAGCGTCTACCTCCTTTAAAAATCTTTCGCAGTGAGCTTTATTTTTCGATAGAATTGCTTCAGAATGCTTAGTCGAATGTTCCTGTATATGCTCTAAAGCTTCATCTATATCCCTTACTACTTTTATCGCACATTTAAGGCTAAGAAACTCACGCCCAAAATCGTCAGTAGTTGCCTGGTGAAGCGCCGGGTATCCTCTTAATAACTCAGCAGCTTTTGTGTCTGCAAAGATTTCCACTTCATGTTCTTTAAACCCGGGTTGTAGTTTTTTAAGGAAAAGCGGAGCGATTTCACTATCCACCAAAACGGCATCGACAGCGTTACAAACAGAGGGTCTTGTTACTTTAGCATTCACTACAATGTCTACAGCTTTGTCAACGTCTGCATCTTTCTCTACATAAATATGACACACCCCTGCACCCGTTTCAATGACCGGCACTAAACTATTCTTTCGTACAAACTGAATAAGATTTTCTGAGCCGCGAGGTATTAATACGTCTACATACTTTGTAGCTGTAAACAGTTCGCTCACAGCCTCTCTGTCTGACGGAAGCAAGGTTACACAATCAGGATCGATATCATTTTGTCTGAGAGCATTTTTGATTATTTTGATCGCCTCAAGATTGCTATTTTCAGCATCGCTGCTACCCTTAAGCACGCAACCGTTCATACTACGCAAACACAGGGCAGCAATGTCGTATGTGACATTAGGACGCGACTCATATACCGACCCGACTACACCCAGTGGCACCGATATTTTCTCTAATAACAACCCGTTGTAAAGCGTTCGGGTTTCCAACTGCTTCTGCGTTGGGTTAGGCAGTTGAGCTACTTTCCTAATGCTATTTGCAATGTTCGACACACGTTCTTCATTCAACCTTAATCTGTCCGTTTTCGGATCGCCGGCGTCTTGTCTTGCCACATCTTTACTATTGGCGTTCAAAATAATTTCCGTATTACTTTCGATCGCATCCGCTATCATCATAAGACTTTTAATGATTTGGTCATCTGATGCATTTCTTAATGATGCTGAAGCTTTGTAGGTTTTTATTATAAGCGGTTCTATTGCTTCCATGATTTTTTATTTGTAGTCAACGGCAAAACTTTATTCTTCTTTTCTTGCGACGCTCCCTTGTACTAAAGCGCATTCTTCATCTTTTTATTGTTGTTATTTTTTTACAAAATATATTGAATGACGTATTATTTTTTTTTGATTTAAAGCATTAAAACTACTGTTTTAAATTGTAGGCCTAAAACAAAACAATATCATCTGAGTGCGCCGCCAGGGCGTTTTTCTTTGACACTTGTTCCGCCATTTGCACTGCATCTAACTTAACTTTTGCTACGCCAATAATGGTTTCGTCTTCATTTATCAGTTGCACAACTTCGCCGGCAGAAAACATTCCTATAACATCTCTTACACCCACGGTCAACAAACTTTTCCGGTTTATTAATGCCCGTTCTGCTCCCTTGTCCACATGTAAACTTCCCAAAGTGATAGAGCCGCTTGCAAGCCATTTTTGCCGTGCTTTTAAATTCGATTTTTTCGGCGTAAATGTGGTGCCTGTGTCTCCCGAAATTGCTGATGCTAAAGACTTATTCTCTGTAAGACCTGTCATTATTACTTTAATGCCTAACGAAGTGGCTAGCCTGGTAAAAGTTAGTTTTGAAGTCATTCCACCGAGGCCTGCAGCACTTTTTTCTGAGCTAACAAAATTCAAAACTGTATTATCAATATTTTCAATAAGCGAGATAATCTTTTTATTGTCGTCAAGAAAGCCACCTACAGAAGTACAAATGATCAGGATTTCGGCATCGAAGCCAATTGCAATCAAAGTCGATAATTCATCGTTATCGGAGAATTTAAGCTCTACATTACTTACCAGGTCATTTTCATTTACTACCGGAATAATGTCATTATTCCAAAATTCGAAAAACGTTTCTTTAAGCTGTAAAAACTGAGAACGATTAGAGAAATGATGGCGCTCGCAAAGGGCCTGCGCAACAATTAGATTGTGTGCAGAAAAATATTTATGATACAGTTGAATGAGTATGGGGTTTCCAACCGCTGCTGCTGCTTTACGTTCAATGAGGGTTCCTTTGTAGTTTTTTATAAATGATTTTCCACTTCCCACCGCTCCGCTTGATACTAAAACAACTTTGTACGATGTACTTAACTCAGCAATTTCTTTGGCGAGACGAATAATAATTGTTTCATCAGCTTTGCCATCGCCTCCTGTTATTACTGCTGTTCCTAATTTTATAACCAATACAGGTTTTTGCATGAAGTAGAATTTAGAAGAAGCCACAAATTTATTCTACTTAACTTTCTAAAACACGTAATTATGCTGCGCTGACTACTACTTTATCTCTTATTATATGCAGTATTTTTATAGTAAGGGCGTGAAACAGCATTTTGCCATTTGCATTCCTTTCTATGAAGTAAGAAGCGTTATCTAACTCGGTTATAATCGCTTGCTGTTGCGTTACGCTTGCAATTTTATTTAATCGTTGCGCAAAATCTTTTTCAGCTTCTGAAAGTGAGAGATTAGCAGGCCCTAAAATTCTTAGGCGAACACATTGTTCGAGCAGATGATTATAGTACCTTAAGAACTGCTTTTGCTTTTCACGTCCCAATTTCGAAACTTCGTCAACCCATTTTACCTGCGCTGCCTGCTTTTCTTTCAGTGTTGCATTCATCCATTCTCTTAACAGGCCAAGCCAATCTTCTTCTGAATGTTGTAAAAGCTGTAATGCCTCATGATAGTTTCCCTGGGCGATACCCGCTACTTGTCTCGCTTGCTCCGGTGGCGTCTCATTTCTTTCGATCAGGGCTTTCTCAACTTCTGCATCTTCCAACAGTGGAATTTTCACCAACTGAGTTCTTGATAAAATAGTCGGAAGAATTTGTTCCTCGCTTTCTGCCACTAATACAAAAAGAGTGTTTGCAGGTGGTTCTTCAATCAGTTTCAATAGCTTGTTACCTTCTTTACCAAGGTACTCGGGCAACCACATCACCAGTAACTTGTATTCACTTTCGAAACTTTTCAAGCTCAATTGCCTGATAATGTCGTTGCATTCCTCAGCCGTAATATTCCCCTGTTTGTTTTCAGCTCCTATAAATTGCAGCCACTCATAACCATTGCCATAGGGAGTTTGCATAACAAACTCTCTCCACTCTGCTATAAAGTCGGTCGATTTTGGTTTATCTCCACCTTTCTTTGAGATCACAGGGTAAGAAAAGTGAATGTCCGGGTGTACAAGTTTGCTTGCCTTGTTGCACGCAGCACATTCACCACATGCATCAGATAGTAATGGTTTAGCCAATTCCACAGGTTCATCAAAACCGAATAGTGAGGCGCCTGGCTGAGTAGCACCTGCTTTTCCGTTAACCCTTTCGCACACAACATATTGAGCAAAGGCCAATGCCAGTGGTAATGCTCCGCTTCCCTGTTTACCTAAAAAAAGTAACGCATGGCTCAATCGATTGCTTTGAACCATCTCGACGAGATGCCGTTTTACATCATCTTGACCAATTACATTTTTAAAAAGCATAGCAGCGAAGTTAAGCGGCAGCAAAGGTATTTTAACTCAAATTTTTCCGGGTTGGCATAACGATTTCTATCATTGTAATGTCAAAAGAAAAAAAGCATATGAAAAAGTTGATCCTTTTGCTATCCGTGGTCTTCATTCTTCTTGCGGGTAAAAAATCAAGTGAACAAACTATTGTCAAAGGAAAATTAGTCTATAGAAGTTGTGCAACGATTGTTGTGCAAGTTTTAGATTCAAGTTATTATTCTATTACCCAAAACACGTGGAAGGATCCGACATCAAAAAAAGATTATGAGCATGTGTTTGCTGTGTCTAACCAATGTTCATTTCCTGATTTGATAACTGTAGGACAGGAATGTATGTTTCAGATAATTATCGAAGATCCTAAAAGTAAGGATTGTATGTTATGCGCTATGTATGATAGTCCACCTCAAAAGTCACAACTTATTAAAGTGATCGAAGGCGGAAAATGAAGCAAAAGCTTGGTAAGACCCTCCGTTTCTAGATAGACCTGTGCAGACAAAAAAATGACCAAACAAATTAATGATAAAGGTCTCTCCCGGGGATCTTAATCATTTTAAATATTTTAGGATTTCTTCAGATTCCGGAGTCACCTTACTCTCAAATGATGCAAGCAATTTTCCGTTTTCATCTAAAAGAAACTTGGTGAAGTTCCATTCGATCCTGGCATTAATAACACCATTTTCCTCTTTGCTGGTTAACCATTTAAATAAAGGATGTGCCTTATTACCAACCACATCAACTTTTGTCGCAAGGGGGAAAGTTACACCATATCGCACTTTACAAAACTGTTGTATTTCCTCATTAGTTCCGGGCTCCTGCTGACCAAAATTGTTTGCGGGAAAGCCTACCACTACTAATTTATCCTTGTGCTCTTTATACAATTTTTCAAGACCTTCATATTGCGGGGTGAACCCACATTCACTTGCGGTATTAACTACCAGTATTTTCTTTCCCTGGAACTTCTGAAAATCTATAATACCTCCTTCAATAGAGGGTACCTTAAATTCATAAATTGTTTTTGGATAAGCTGTCGTTTCCATTTTTTTATCTTTTAAAGTTGAAGAATTGCATACAGTAAGCAAAGCAACTGCCAGAATAAAATCTCTCATTATCAATTATTACAAGCTTAGAACAATTGACCTTGTAATAAAGTTTATTAAAATTCGCATTAATATTAGTGTTCGAAACAACCCAAATCTGGTTTCGAATCCCTCTTTTTTCCGTCGAGGTCGATCAAAACTCCAGTACCAGTTTTGCCAGCATCAATTGCTTTTGATGTGTCTTTTAAGTGAAAGTCAAAAACCCTTCTTCCTGCATTGATACTGTCAAATGCCGGTGCCTGATTTTTAATACTGTTGGTAAAATAAGTGTCGGCATCGTTCACCTTGTTCTTATATAAAACATTCTCAAATTTTACATTATACTGATCTGGTGTCGGTGTGCCCTTTTTATCTACCAGAACTTCATTTTCTGCAATTCCGCCTTCTCCATAAATGATACAATTAGTAAACCGGGCAGTTAATGGAACAATTTGATTTTGATAAGCATTGCTGATGAATAATACAGGCTTTTTATGAGCGATAAAAAAATTGCCAAAAGTTGCAACAGTACAATGTGTAAAAGAATAATCTCCTCCCGCAGCAATTTCAATATTACTTCCACAATTGCTGATAAGACAATTGGTTGCTTTAATACTACTCGCAAAACTCACGATTCCTGCATCATACACATTGTCAATAATACATTGATTTAAGATGATCTTCGGACTTACAGTTGTCCTTATCTCAGTTATAATTCCCTGGTAAGCGTTTTTAATAATGGCGTAATTAAGCTCGTTGTTAATGCTGGTCGATGAGAAAAAAATTCCCGGCCAGCTACCCGGCAAATCACTATAATCAGCATCGAGCCTATCGCCGGTAAAAATGACCCGTGCACTACCAGAGGCCTCCCCATTAACCTTAAGGGTACCATTTATAATAATAGGCGCATCAGCATGAGCATATACTTTACAGCCTTTTTGAATGGTCAATTCGATATTGCTATCCACCGCCAGGCTTCCCAGGATAACAATGGGCAGGTCATTCCCCCATGTGCTATCGCTTGTTACGCGCTGGCTTCTTAGAAAACGAGCGTTTTGACCAAAAGCCTGTAATTGAATAAAACGATTGTTTCCGTTGTAATTTACTTGTATGCTATCCTTTACAATAAATGGAAGGTTACTTGAAGTTGGATTGATAGAAACCGTAACAAAAACATATATACTGTCATTGGGTTCAATCTCAATATTAGAAAAAATAAGACCGGGTGCACCATCAACATTTAGTTTAAAAGCAGAACCGGATCCTCCCATCAACTTAATCTGCGACAGTCTAAGCTTTTGACTATTAAGGTTAAATATTTTGAAAGATTGTGTAACGGACCCGGTAGAGGTAAATACAGTATCAAAATGCAATGTATCTGATGAAAAATTAACTGATGCGTCGGGGCTACCGATAAAAGAAGTTTTAGAACAGGATACTAAAACAATTACAAGCAATAAAAATGGCACCGATTTTAAAAGAAATTTCATCTTCTCAAAAGTAAAATAAAATGGCCTAAATGGTATAAGCTAAAGTGGCGATGCTTAACGTTGTTCCACTAACTTTTAGTATTTCTGCTCCGCATGCTTCGAGAGATGCACCTGTTGTAACAACATCATCTATCATCAACACGTGTTTATTTTCTATCATCGCAGGTTTTGCTACCTCAAATACTCCGTCCATATTTTCCCAGCGTGTGATTCTTCCTCTGTGAGTTTGCGTTTCTGTGTTCACTTTTCTTATTACTGCATCAGAAACTATTGGTTTGTTCCACACTGAAACTATGCCTTCTGCAAGAACAGTGGCCTGGTTATAACCTCTTTTTTTATGTCTTCGTGCATTGAGCGGTAATGGGACAATCATGTCAACATTGTCGAAACGGCTGTTTAATAGTAAGTCGCCAAGCTTTTCCCCCATATAGTAGCCGACCGCTTTATTGCCTTTATATTTCAGTTCATATAACAATGCCTCGAGTAACGAGTTTTTTGTGAAAAAATATGCAGACGCTGCACTACTCACATTCAATCTGCCATAGAACTTTTTTTCTACAGGGTTGTGAGGGTGTTCAAAAAAATTAGTAAATGGCAGTTCTGATATGCACCGGAGACAAAGTTGGTGATGGATATTCACCGTGTCAGAACCACATCCCGCACAAACATGTGGAAAGAAAAGATGAATAAAATCATTAACGGCAGCTTTAACAGAAGTCATTGATAGTATTTCTTAAAATAATTAGATGAAGGTATTTACGGCAGCGAAAAAACACGGTTTTATAGTATCAGCGTTTATAATAGTTACATTTTTGCCGAATGAAGAAATTTTTAAAAAAGTAATTGATAGACTTCCTGTACCTGTCCCACAGGAACTATTTGTATGCCGGACTTTTCTTTGTCAAAACCTTTTTTATTGTATTTAGAAACGATAATCTTTTCAAAACCTAACTTTTCAGCTTCAGCAATTCTTTGTTCAATCCTGTTTACAGCCCTTATTTCACCATTTAACCCTACTTCACCGGCGAAACAAATTTTTTGTGGTAAAGGAACGTCTTCAAAACTGCTTAGTAATGCGCATATAACTGACAAGTCAATGGAAGGGTCTTCAACTTTTAAGCCTCCTGCAATATTTACAAAAACATCTTTTACCCCAAAATGAAATCCTCCCCGTTTTTCAAGCACTGCCAGCAATAACTGCAGGCGACGAAGATCGAAGCCGCTAACTGTACGCTGAGGAGTTCCATAGACACTTTGCGTTACGAGTGCCTGCACCTCTATTAACAAAGGGCGCATGCCTTCAAGCGTTGCTGCTATTGCACTTCCGCTCAACTGATCTTCTTTTTGAGTAATCAGAATCTCCGAAGGATTTGTGACACTCCTCATACCTTCACCTGACATTTCATAAATACCAAGTTCTGCCGTACTTCCAAACCTGTTTTTAATTGTTCGCAAGATGCGATAAGCATAATGCCGGTCTCCCTCAAATTGAAGCACCGTATCTACCATGTGCTCAAGTATTTTTGGACCTGCTATCGTTCCGTCTTTTGTTATGTGGCCGATTAGAAAGACAGGAGTATTGGTTTCTTTAGCAAATCTCTGAAACTCTGCAGCACACTCCCGTATCTGAGAAACGCTGCCGGGAGAAGAATCTATAAAATTGGAATGAAGGGTTTGAATGGAATCAACAATTACTAATTGGGGCCTTAGTTTTTTTATTTCCTTGAAAAGAACATCTGTTGCTGTTTCTGTTAAAAGGTAAAAATCCTGGTTCGATGCCTTCAATCTGTCTGCACGCATTTTAATTTGCTGCTCACTTTCTTCGCCACTAATATATAGAGTACTTACTCCTTTTAAATGCAATCCTACCTGAAGAAATAAAGTGCTTTTGCCGATGCCAGGCTCACCTGCTACCAAAACTATACTTCCAGCTACAATACCACCGCCTAATACACGATTAAGTTCGCCATCTGTCGTTAGTATACGCTCTTCCTCTGTTGCACTTACTTCATTTAACAGTATTGTTTTTCTGGTCCGTTTATCTGCATGGTAATCTTTCCACCCGCTATCATTTTTCTCTGCTCCTTTGGTGAGTACTTCTTCAACAAATGTGTTCCAGGAGTTACATGAAGGGCACTTACCTAACCATTTTGTACTTTCAAAACCACAATTACTGCAAAAAAATGCAGTCTTTACTTTACTCATATGGTAAAGATAAATTGAAAGGAGGACTTCAAAAACACGTTACAAAGTGAAGATGAAGAGGAATAAAAAATGAAAAAGGGTCAGCAAGAATGCCAACCCTGTTACTTACTAACCCATTAAATTCTGACACTAAATTACAAAGATGACTAACATTTCAAAAATAATTTTTATTCCTGTGAATAACTTTTATGCATTTATTTAATCATTAAATGGTAAAAAAATAACTGTTTTATTTTAACAATAAGACACATTGTCATTAATTGTACCTCAACAAGACAGATTGTCTTTTTTAAATACTTCTCTATTAGCAAGAATACTATTGCGGGAATTTGGAAGACAATTTGCAACCATATTAAAAAAAATAATTAAATGTCATCTATATTTTTAGTGTCGTTGATTTTTGTAGGAATAAGTTTTCTGGTGTCGTCTACGCTTAAAAGAAAATTTTCAACTTATCGTCAGATTGCGCTGAGAAGCGGAATGTCTGGAAAAGAAGTAGCAGAAAAAATGCTTAGAGACAACGGAATTTATGATGTGAAAGTTATTTCTGTCGAAGGGCATTTATCGGACCATTATAACCCGGCAGACAAAACAGTAAATTTAAGTGCAGAAGTATATAACGGCCAAAGCATTGCTTCTGCGGCCGTGGCAGCACACGAATGTGGCCATGCTGTACAACATGCTACTGCATACCGATGGATAAGCATGAGAAGCGCCCTTGTACCGGTAGTGCAGTTTAGCAGTAACATTGTTCAATGGGTTTTGTTGGCGGGCATTATAATGGTTCAGGCGTTTCCGGGACTATTGCTGGTTGGAATAGCGCTTTTTGCCCTGACTACCCTTTTTTCATTTATTACATTGCCTGTAGAGCTCGACGCAAGCAATCGAGCGCTTGCATGGTTAAGTACTACCAACGTTGTAGCGGGTGATCAATATGACAAATCAAAAGATGCTCTTAAATGGGCAGCGATGACCTATGTGGTAGCTGCAATAGCATCTCTTGTAACCTTAATACAATATATCCTTATTTTTTTAGGTAATAGCAGAAATAGGAATTTGCATTTGCTTACTCAATCAATTTCGACTTGCAGTCTGCAGATACAGCTCTTGTACTATTCTCAAATGTCGATGAAAACTTCGGGCTTTCGGTTCTCTTCCATTTGTCCCAAAAGGTAAAGTATAATCCGTAATTATATTTAAACTGCTTATGGTGCAGCGAATGATGAGTGGCG
>JBBPZJ010000435.1:0-2068 GCA_038199395.1 Chitinophagales bacterium | reverse complement strand
AGAAAAAAACGTATTCGGTTATTCTCCCTGTCGGCCAATAAAAGCAGCGGAACCCATGCTATAAAAACCAGGGGTGTAAAACCGGCATCTGGCCAGGCACCAACCAGCAAAAGACCTGAAAGAAGACTTAGTATTAAAGATGAATTTTTTTTCAAAAAATAGGTAATGATTATTGAGGGCAAGTTCGTGTAAAAACGGTTAAGAAAGGCTTAAGGTCAAAGGTTTAAGGCGTAAGGTGAAGAAGAGTCCCTTAAACCCTTCTACTTAATCCTTTGCTCTAACTTTTATTTGTCTCATATATTTCCCTGACTCTATCTTTGCACATGGCAACTAATCCCACCTCTGATATTAATAATGTTGTAGCATCGAGATTTTTTGGAGAAGGGTTAACCTTCGATGATGTTTTACTTGTGCCTGCTTTTAGCCAGGTTTTACCAAGAGATGTAGATGTTACTAGTCAATTGACAAAAGCAATACAATTAAAAATTCCTATGCTTTCTGCTGCTATGGACACAGTAACCGAAGCGAGGCTGGCAATTGCCCTTGCACGTGAAGGGGGCATAGGTGTTCTTCACAAAAATATGAGCATCGACCAGCAGGCCGAGCAGGTGCGGAAGGTTAAGAGAAGTGAGAGTGCCATGATTATTGATCCTGTTACGCTGACCGCTGATGCTACTATCGGCGACGCTTTGCGGTTGATGCGGGAAAATAAAATCGGTGGAATTCCTATTGTTGATGGTTCGAATACTTTGGTCGGCATACTCACTAACCGCGATCTGCGATTTGAAAACAACAGACAACGAAAGGTAAGTGAGCTGATGACAAAAGAAAACCTCGTTGTTGCCCCTGAAGGAACTGACCTTAAAAAAGCTGAAATGATTCTTAGGCAGCATAAAGTTGAAAAACTGCCGGTGGTAAATGATGGAGGAAAATTAGTAGGCCTCATTACTTACAGGGATATTTTACAGCTTCGAAACTTTCCAAATGCGGGGAAAGATAGTTATGGAAGATTAATGGTAGGCGCTGCGCTGGGAATTACACGAGATATGCTCGATCGTGCAGCAGCATTACAACACCTTTCTGTTGATGTAGTAACACTAGACAGTGCCCACGGTCACAGCAAAGGTGTGATTGACGCGTTGAAGAGCTTAAAAAAGAATTTTAAAGATTTGCAGGTAATTGCGGGAAATGTTGGCACTGCAGAAGGAGCCATAGCCCTCGCCGAGGCTGGAGCGGATGCTGTAAAAGTGGGTATAGGACCCGGATCTATTTGTACTACCCGCATCGTTGCCGGAATTGGAGTGCCACAACTTACGGCTATTATGGAGGCTGCAAATGCCCTAAAAGGAACCGGGGTTTCATTGATTGCAGATGGAGGGATAAGATTTACCGGCGATATGGTGAAGGCGCTTGCTGCCGGGGCAAACGCAGTTATGATGGGTAGCATCTTTGCCGGAACTGAAGAAAGTCCGGGCGAAACAATTATTTATGAAGGAAGACAGTTTAAAGAATACCGGGGAATGGGTTCTCTGGGAGCAATGGTAGATGGAAGCGGTGACCGATATTTTCAAGATGTAGAAGCGGATATAAAAAAATACGTTCCCGAGGGTATCGAGGGCCGCATTGCATACAAAGGCCGGGTGAATGAGGTGGTTTATCAGTTTGTCGGCGGTCTTCGTGCAGGTATGGGATATTGCGGTGCCCAAACAATTCAAGAATTACAAGAGGCTCGTTTTGTAAGAATTTCAAATGCAGGCATGCGTGAAAGTCATGTGCATGATGTCGTTATCACTAAGGAGGCGCCGAATTACAGCAGAGGATAAAAAAATACCAACAGTATTTAACGCCAACTAATTCCCCATTCACTACATATCATTAGTAGATTAAGAAGCATTGTTAAAAAGATCGAAGATGCAAGGTGCCATCTTATAGCAGCTTATACATCTTTCCCGGTAAAGATGCAAGTACGTTTTGAAATTCAAGGTTGAGCATACTTGCGGCAACAGTGCTACTTGTCAACCCGCTTTTTAAATAAATCTCATCTATATGAACCATCTCCTTTTCTTTT
>JBBPZJ010000434.1:0-2380 GCA_038199395.1 Chitinophagales bacterium | reverse complement strand
GGCAACACCCAAAGTAAATGAAATACTAAAAAAATTATGTGATCAAATGAACGAAACAAAAACCATTTACCCCCAAGCAGATTTAACCATTATATTCAAAACAGTCTAACTCTTGTTTACTTGGCATCAGGAGGTCTGAATATTGAAATCTGCGTGTTTTGATTTTCTTGACTTTGGTGGATGATAATTTCTGAACGCTTGCAGTTAACGACTGAGTATTTAGGAAGGCACAAAACTCTTGTCCGGCCCAGCATAAATGACCAGTTGAAATTCCTTTGTTGCAGTTAAAATTCTTTGCCGCTGTTATAGTGTTATCCCCAACTCTGACGGTGCCTACCTGCTACAAAAATCATCTCCGAATTACTTGTTAAAACCTTCCATCATGTGTCGCCTTTGCATACTTTCATTATACAAAAACCTTTGCATTTTTTAACTTTGGTAATTCTGCGGTAAAGCTGGTACTTATTTTAAACCAATTAGCAGTAGAATTGAAATTTATAAATGTAATTACTATGATGCACGGAGTGGAAGCTTTTAGTAAGGGGATATTACAAATTAACGCTCCTTTACATTTGAAGGAAGGTGACGTAAAAGTAATTACCATGTACACTGAAAACGATGAAGTGCCGAACGACAACTTTGGTTGAAATCAGCTTCAAATAACCCTGCTTTCGATTCTTTAAAAGACCCCAAAGAAGATAAGCCAATTGTATAAAAACTATAAAGACTTAAATGATTGGGTAATGAATATTGGAAAGATTCAAAAGAAAGTGTCTTAAGCTTTAGAACCCTCGATATTTTCATTTCATTAGGCTTACCTAATAAATGCGTTAAAATCAGCACTGAGGCATTTAAAAGAGATTACAGAAATAATAAAAGCTCCTAAAGACATTAAAAAGCTGAAGAGATTGCCACCTTCCTGCAATCGGCCAGATGTACGGTTGTTAAACAAACCGAAATCTGGCCGCATCCCTCCGAAGTCGGTGCGGGTGAAGAAAATGAAGAAATGTATTGTTCAATAACTTAAAAGAAAAGGAATGGAAAAGGAAAATTCTTTAAGAAAGCGGATAATAGGACTACGGCTTACGCGGAAAGAATTTGAGCAAATTGAAAACCAATGCAAGAAAAGTACGGCTAACAAGATAAGTGAGTATGTGCGGCATGTCCTGTTTAATAAGCCGGTTACCGTGTACCAACGCAACAAATCACTCGATGACTTTGTGGCAGAAATGATTCTGCTTAGAAACGAACTAAATGGTATTGGAAACAACTTCAACCAGGCAGTAAAAAAGCTCCACACTCTGCAACAAATAGCAGAGTTTAAAAGCTGGATAATTACTTATGAATTGGAGAAGAAAACCATGTTTAATAAGATAGACGAAATCAAAAATCGTATCAATAAAATTGCTGACGAATGGTTGCAGTAATACATGCAAGCAGCGGTCTTCGAAACGCTTTGAACTACAACGAACAAAAGGTTAAAGAGGAAGTCGCTATTTGCCTTGCCGCAGTTCACTATCCAAAGGATGTGCAGGATTTGACTTTTTACCAAAAGTTGAACCGGTTGCAAAACCAGGCAGATTTAAACATAAAAACAAAGGTAAACAGCGTTCATATTCTTTAAATTTCGACCCTTCAGAAAAGCTTTCGGAAGAAAAATTGAAGGAAATTTCTGAAACATATTTACAAAAAATCGGCTTCGCAAATCAGCCTTATCTTTTGTATCACCATTACGACTCAGGACATCCTCATGTGCATATTGTTACCACTAATATTAAATCGGACGGAAGGCGAATCGAACTGCATAATCTTGGTAAAATTCGGTCTGAAAACGCCCGCAAAGAGATTGAACAACTATATGGCTTAGTTAAAGCAGAAGACAGTAAACAAAGACAGGCTTACCAGCTAAAACCCGTAAATGTTCAGAAGGTACAATACGGACGTTCAGAGACGAAAAGAGCTATTACAAATGTCATGGATGCTGGTGTCAATTCCTATAAGTATACCTCTCTTCCTGAATTGAATGCGGTATTGCAACAGTATAATGTTGTAGCAGACAAAGGCAATGAAAATTCAAGGATTTTTGAAAACAAAGGGATGGTGTATCGGATAGTGGATGAGAAGGGAAATAAAGTAGGTGTTCCGATTAAGGCTAGCGACTTCTATAATAATCCGGAATTGAAATATTTAGACGCAAAATTTGCAGTAAATGAAGCCGCAAGGCAACCTTATAAAGGAAGGGTCAAAAATGCGGTTGACCTGTCATTACTAAGGAACAAAAATTATTCTTTTCAAGGTTTGATAAAGGCGCTGGAAAAGGATGGTATAAATACATTTTTAAGAAAACCCGACAGTAGGTAAGGTATTATTGATGCCCAAT
>JBBPZJ010000433.1:0-7392 GCA_038199395.1 Chitinophagales bacterium | reverse complement strand
TATGATGGCACCGAGAATTTTTTTGCAGACGGAGCTTTTGAGAGATTTATAAATCATGTCATTAATCAATCAGTCGGCACACCCTCTTTATTGGTAATAAATGGCGATTTTATCGATTTTTTACGCATCATCAATATTCCTGTGACAGACACAGACCTGGTAGCCTGGCAGCACGCACTACAAGAGGTTGGGTTATCTAAAACTACTGCAGAGCTAAGTGAATCAGTCACCAAAAAAGAACTTGAATATGGTTTAAAAACCGACCACTATAAGTCTGTTTGGAAATTACATGTTTGTGCAACCGGGCATAAAAAGATATTTGAAAGCCTTGCCCTCTGGATGCTTAAAGGAAATGATCTTGTAGTTGTAAAAGGAAACCATGATTTGGAATGGTACTGGCGACCGGTAAGGGATTATTTAAGGATATTGCTTGCAAAAAATATTGAATCTCGTAATAAAACTACTCTGGAAGCAGCATTAAATGACACGGTCATTCCGCAGCTAACATTTGTCGACGATAAATTAATAATCGACCATAAGGTTTATGTTGAACATGGACATTGCTATGAGAATTTTACAGTGGTAGACGGAGCCGCAGTTTTGGAAAAGAAAACAGAACTCAACCTTCCATTTGGCTCTTTTTTTAACCGTTACCTAATCAATAAAATTGAACTGGCATATCCTCACATAGATGACGTTAGACCCCGGCAAAAAATCTTACCACTATTGCTGCAGGAGCGGTTTCCCCTTGCAGTTAAATTGTTATTTAATTACGTTCCCTTTGCTTTTAGGATCATTCCTAAAAAGCAGTACAAATATGCATTCAGGTATTTTTTTCAGTTTCTGCTCATCATTGCATTACCATTAGTCGTAACCATAATAGTTATCTTTAAAGACCTGCCTCAAATCACGGCAATTACTTCAGACAGTCTTTTTCGTACCGTTTTTAACACCATAAAAAATCTTGCTTTTCTTTCACTTTCCTATTTTATCGGGCGTCTTATGTCCATGCTCCAGTTAACTGCACCTGGGAGCCTTTTTAAAAATGCTGCTGCGGTATTTGAAAACATATCGACTATACAATTCGTAACATTTGGGCACACCCACGATCCCGAACAGAAAAATTATAAAGACAGCAGGAGAAGATATTTTAATACGGGCACCTGGATGCCGGTTTTCGCCACAGATGCCGGAGAGGTAAGGGGCGACAAGATCTATTCTTTTTTATACCTGCCTTATAACAGTTTAAATGCCGAAACGCCCTGTTTAATGCGATGGAATGATGATGCTTTGCGAACGGAAGAGCTTATTTTAATTGATAGAAAATAAGATAAGCGTTCAGCCAAAACGGTGTAAAGAACACTTTTTCAAAACCGGTAATTACGTGTTTATTTTTTAAAATTTTAAGGTATGCAACAAAGATGGACTTTTGAGACGCTTGCCCAATGTGACAAACCAACTCTTGAAAAAATTTTACTAACCGGTACACCACCGGATATTGAAAAGCTAAACGGATATATTTATTGCGGCTGGAACCACGAACCAATAGGAAAAATATCAGGAGAAAAATTCAAAAAGGGCTTTTATAAAAGGAACGGCGCTAACTATGGCTATAACGAAACGGTGGTACAGGATAATAAAAAATACTTAGGTCAGTGGCAGGTGGGTTTACATAAAGTCAGGCCTAATCAATTGGGGTATTTTAGGGTGTCTTATGTGAAAGATGAACCGTACAACAAACTTTATCAGCCATACCTTCATCTTGCTCATTTTAATTACGACGTTCCGCTTCACACTTTACCGCTTAGTTTTTTTCGGGTAATCAGAGATTTTGTGGTACTACCAAACGAAGGAGACCATAGCCTGATGTTATGTAAAGCGTATCTGCATCTTACTGAAGGTATCAATATTTTTTATTGCTATTTCCTCCTGGGGCACCGGCAGGAAATTCAATACCTGCCATGGTAAAAAATATTAGACTATAAGAATAAGATGTTGGCAGGGAAAAAGTGGAATGAAAGAGTAAACAATTGAATTACACAACGCATCAACGTCTGATACAAAAATATGCTGACAAAAAATTACCATTCAAAACCAATAGATTCATACTAAACCTCCGTTACTATGAAGAGCGAATTATTTCCGGCAGAACGTCGTCTCAAGATATTTTTGAAATTAATCCTTATTGTTTCGTTGCTCACTGTTTTCTTTCATATTTTTTCTCGTTTTACCCCTGCCTTCCTGCTTAATCCTGCTACTAACAGCTACGCTCTCATTTCTAACAATTCGTTTATCCAGGAAGTATTGGTTATTTTTTTACTTGCGCTGGCTATCGGAGATGTTCGTCGCTTTAGTCCCTTAATACGACTATTCAAATGGCTATTGCTAATAGCGCTGGTATTGACAGCAATACATTGGATCAGGGGAGATAACCAGCCGACAGGAACCACTTATTTAACCCGGCTGATTACGTACGCTATGGTTTTAGCAGCATTGTGGATACTCTTCAGGGCAGCAGGTAAGGCCCGTTATAATTTAAAATATCTCTCAGTTCAGCAGTTTCAAACACTGGAGGCCCTCGCTGAGGTCTGTTTGGCGGGAGACAGCTTCACCGAAAAATTGAAAATAAGTCCGGTTGAGGTAGCATATAATGTAGATCAATATCTCATTAGTTTTAAGGCAAAATCAAAATGGGTGATGAAGCTGGTGCTGACCGGCATAGAGGTATATCCGCTGCTTTCACTACATCCACTGTTGAGTCTGATGCAGCCTAATGCAAGGCTAATTTTTTTAAAAAAGCGGTTTTTAACTGATGTTGAATTTGCGTCGCTGCCAGGGTGGTACAAACAATACGTGCAGGCGGCTATCAGAATGTCGAAACAACTGTGCTACATGGGCTACTACAGCGACTCGAGGGTTTATGGCGATATAGGTTATGTAACTTTCGAAAACAGGAAGGATGCGGAAGAGCGAAAACAGCAGTTTCCCGTAAATCATTCGCTCGCTAGCGAGCTGAAAGTGCTTACCGAAGCTGACTTAAAAGGCGATGATATAAATGGAGATGTGGTAGTGGTTGGTTCCGGTGCAGCAGCATCTATTTTAGCTAACCAACTAATACAACTGGGAAGAAAAGTAGTAATGGTAGAACGGGGAGATCTTGAACTTCCGACAACTTTTAATGCAAACGAAGTGGAAATGGTTTCGAGGTTATATGCAGATGGCGCTCTGCAGCTATCACGTGATTTTCGTTTCCAGGTGTTCCAGGGCAGTTGTGTTGGCGGTTCTACGGTAGTCAATAATGCAGTTTGCTTTAATACACCCGATCATGTTTTAGAAAAATGGATAACCGAGATGGGAATAGATATTGACAGGGAAAGATACGGGAACTCGATGCGTGAGATATATAACATGATGCATGTTAGCCACACCCCGGCAATGACGGCAGAAAAAAACCTTAACCCAGGCGGATTTCTTTTCACTGACGCTGCGGCAAAACAAGGTTATGCCCTGCCTGATTTAGATTCGGTTATGGCTAACATCGCCGGTTGTTTAGGTTGCGGGTACTGTAATATGGGGTGCAAGTATGGTAAGAAGCTTTCTATGCTGGATACCATTTTACCGCAAACTCAAATCAGTCATCCTAATTCTTTGCAGATAGTAGCCGGATGTGAAGTGTTGAGCTTTAACAAGAGTGGCGATACCATTACATCCATAACCGGCAAATTTAAAAGCGGCAGAAAAATTACTATAAAGGGTAAGACTTTTGTCAGTTCTGCAGGGGCCATTTCTTCCAGTATATTGTTATTGAAGTCGAAGTTAGGATTACAGAATGCCGGTAAAAAACTTGCTTTTAACCTTGGCACGCAAATAACGGCACTATACGATCGGCCGGTTAATTCTTATGATGGTCTACAAATCTCCCACTTTCTCAAAACGGAAGACCGCCGTTTTGTGATGGAGACATGGTACAATCCGCCCATGTTTCAGTCTACGGCTATGCCCGGATGGTTTGAGCAGCACTTTCATAACATGCAGCATTATGCTAACATGGCTTGCACAGGTGTGCTGGTTGGAACTGCTTCTAATGCCGAAGTAAAAGTGGCCGGGTTATTTGGCAGAGACATCAATTATGTGCCTACAGAAGATGATTTCGACAGTTTATTGGATGGATTGGAAAAAGCGGCTGAGATTTATCTTTCTGATGGTGCTGTCAGCGTAATGCCAAATACTTTTTATTATTACTATTACAAAAACGTGCAGGATTTAAAACTAAACTTTCGTAAGAATATAAAATCATCGGTTGACATCTCAACCGGCTCAGGCCACCCCCAGGGAGGCAATGTAATGAGCAATGATGCAGCAACAGGTGTGGTTGATCAAAACTTTAAAGTATTCGGATATAAAAATCTGTTTGTTTGCGATGCAAGCGTCTTTCCTACCAGCTTAGGTGTTAATCCACAAATAACAGTAATGTCATTGGCTCACTACGCAGCACCATTGATAGCAGCGAATTAAATGTATGGCCGAATGAACAGTTGTCTTAAAAAGAGTTCAGTCAAAAAGATCGGAACCTCTTGTTAGTAGAAATCGTCAATACTTAAATGTTATGCTGCAGGACTAAAAAAAAATGTTACAGCCGGTCTTTGACCGACTGCAACAATCGTAAAGCAAATTTTTATTTTTCTATTAAACTTTAGGTAGTTTATAGCCGTTATGGTACTCCTTCATCATGTATTCATTATTTATCTGCTTGTCCGTGAATGAGTGCGCCTCGTTGTTCCACTCCAGCTTCTTGCCACTTCTAAAGGCAATATTACCCATTTGCGCTACTGTTGCAACGTGGGCGGCATCTTGCACAGAACAATGTAAATCTTCCATTTTGCGGGACTTAATTACGTTTACAAAGTTGACCATATGCTTCTCCAACCCGTTGTCCGAAGACTTAACGAATGGCTTACTTACTTTGCTTTTACTTTGCTTTTCTTCTATCACTTCCCATCCCCCGCGATTAAGTATCAACGTTCCGTTATTACCAATGTAGGCGATACCATGGTCACGGTTATACGAACCATTATCAATGCCCATAGCAGAATCCCACACCATGTTAAACTTATCAAACTCGTATAATGTAGTAAGTGTATCGGGTGTTTCTTCGTACAGGTCAGGATAAGCAAACCTTCCGCCGAGTGCAGAAATAGTTTTAGGTATCGGCGACTTCATACCCAACAGTCCGTAGTCTAATAAATGCACACCCCAGTCAGTCATCAATCCTCCTGCATAGTCCCAAAACCACCTAAAATTGAAATGAAAACGGCTTGAATTGAATTCTCTTTTTGGTGCGGGTCCCAGCCATCTCTCATAATTTACGCCTGCAGGCGGGGCACTATTTGGTACAACAGGGCCGGGCTTCATCCACCCCTGGTAACACCAGACCTTTACAGTTCTAATGTTTCCTAACTGTCCGTTTTGTACAAAATCAACTGCATCTTTAAAATGCTGCTGGCTCCTTTGCCATTGTCCTACCTGTACTACTTTGTTGTAGCGTTTCTGTGCAGCTACCATCATCCGACATTCTTCTATCGAATTGCCAACCGGCTTTTCAACATATACATCCTTACCTGCGTCACATGCATGCATCATTATCAAAGCATGCCAGTGGTCAGGGGTTCCTATTATCACTGCATCTATGTCTTTTCGGTCGAGCAATTGCCGGTAATCTTCATAGGTTTTTACCTTGCTTGCATCTACATTCAATTTGCTCAGTTCACCCATTCTCTTATCGAGTACATTTTTATCTACGTCGCACAAGGCCACAATATTCACTCCCGGAACCTTGGATGCTGCAGTAAGGTCAGACCATCCCATTCCGTTAATACCTATAGCTCCAATATTTAGTTGATCGCTGGGTGCAATACGGTTTTTAAAGATGGCAAAAGCATTATTATCATAAGCAGATGCAAGTAATCCTCCGCCGACAAGCATGGCGGACTTTTGTAAAAATTTTCTACGTTGTATCATTTATATTCTTTTTTCAAATGGAAGCTGGAAGGGAAATTAAAGAAATAAAGCATAGGAAACAAAAGAGGAAACTAAAGTCTTGCACTAA
Source organism: Chitinophagales bacterium (assembly GCA_038199395.1). Classification (GTDB taxonomy): domain Bacteria; phylum Bacteroidota; class Bacteroidia; order Chitinophagales; family Chitinophagaceae; genus Segetibacter. The sequence goes on along the minus strand of JBBPZJ010000433.1, from coordinate 1,286 downwards.
AGTGCATAGCTTGAGCTAACGTTTTGAGACCGTTCAATAGTCGAGCTTATAGCTGTTGCCAATGTGGTATAGAATGTAAGGGTTATTGTTTACGTTTACGTGTATGTTTATGTTCTTCTTCTACCTGCTCTATTTTTTTTCGATTCTTCTATCAGGAATAAACCAAAAAGCTGTCACCAGTACGTAGGTAAGAAAACCAGCCAATGGATGCAGAAAAGCAAGCCCCACGCCGGTTGAAAACATTAATACAGAAAACCTGCCCTTTTTGTCATTACCTACTGCCTTTGCAAGAATCGAATCAGTGCCATGAAGATGAACGAGACTTCTGACCAACAGAAAATAAGCGATACCGGACATCGCAAGTATGATACCATATACTACTACAGGCCATAAAGCAAAACTGTTTTCTCCCATCCAACCCGATCCAAATGGAATGAGTGAAAGCCAAAACAACAAATGCATGTTTGCCCACATTACTTTACCGTTGATATGTTCGACGGAATGCATTAGATGATGGTGATTATTCCAATAAATTCCGATAGTGACAAAACTTAAAATGTAACTTATTGCAATAGGATAAAGCGGCTTAAGCGTAGCCAGGCCACCTCCGTGTGGCACTTTTAGCTCAAGCACCATAATAGTTATAATAATTGCCAATACACCATCGCTAAATGCTTCTAATCTTCCTGTTCCCATAGATTATGGTTTTCATTTATTTTACCTTTTAAAATTACCGTGGTTAACCTTCTATGGCAACAGACTGTGAATACTACTGAAAATTAAACTCTTCTTCATTCGACAAATGCATGAGGCTGATTTTAACAAGAACGATTAGTAACATGTCGAACGATAATTTTTTAATGAGTTGTAAAAATAAAGCTGTACCAGCCTGCTGTATTGCTTTAAAGCTTTCAGTAAAGCACTTCTATTTGTAAAAGAAACTCCTTTTAAACTACCTTTTCAGCATTTGTAAACAAGAAACTTCAGGAACTTTGATTTCTTTTCCTGAAGCTTGTAATAACCCTGTCTTGATGTTTCTTTTAAAAAATACGATGTTCCCTGAAAGTTGATTAGCTACCAGTAAAAATTTCCCTGACGGTTCTATAATAAAATTCCTCGGCACCTCCCCTCGTGTTGATTCGTAGCCAACGGGTGTTAATTTTCCCGTTGTTTTACCGATAGAAAATATAGCAATGTTGTTTTCCTTTGCCCGGTTGGTTACATACAAAAAGCGGCCATCAGGAGAAGTATGAATATCTGCAGAGCCGAAAGGACCTTTGGTTTCC
>JBBPZJ010000432.1:0-12467 GCA_038199395.1 Chitinophagales bacterium | reverse complement strand
TATTCTATTTTAAGAAGTTTTGCTCTGAATGTTTTCAGGTACAATAAAATTGAAAATATCAAAGAACAACGGTATGCTTTTTCACTGGACTGGACTAAATTATATAGTTATCCACAGATAATTTAGAATTCTACAGCCCTGAACAAGCCTGTCGTTTTCTGAGAATCCAATGTTTTTAAATGATAATTGTAACATACTCCAAAGACCTTTGTAAAAATTTGCCGATGAATGTGCAAAAGTATGGCAAGTAACCGCGAAGCTTCTCATCGAGTCGAAAATAAGTACGGCTAAAATGCAGGCAAAACAAGAAATTAACACTAAAGGCAAATCATTCGAGATCGAAAGATAATCATCTCTTTGTCCTCCCGCCATTCATCTACAATAGCTTTGCTTACAGTTTTATTCTCAATGCTTTACTATTAACCGGGCCAGCAATTTTAACAATCATTGAAAGCAAACTGTACCTAGCTTTAATTTGTAAATTTTCCGTAACTTTTTTAAAAATATCACCTGATTGAAACTATTTCTTTCAACTGCTTTTGCAGTTGTGATTCTCGGTAGCAGCTTAGTCAGCTTTTCCCAAAATTCGATCCTTGAATTTGTTGAAAATAAAGGCCAGTGGGAAAATGAAATAAAATTCAAAGGGGTTTTAAACAATGGAGCATTTTTTCTACAAGAAAAAGGATTTTCAGTTGTACAACACAAGGCCGAGGATCTTGCTTACTTGCAGCAATCAAATCATGCTACAGTCAATTATACAAAAAAGGTAGCCACAAAAACAGCAGTTCCTTCCGAAGATGATAGAATGATTATTCATTCCCACTCCTACAATGTGCAGTTTGTAAACGCTTCGATTCCCGTTATTTCGGGCGACAAACCTTTAGGCAGTTATAATAATTATTTTTTGGGTAATGATCCGTCAAAATGGAAAGGTAATTGCAGTATATACCAGGCAGTTACTTATAAAAATATTTATCCCGGAATTGATGTGAGATATTATACCAGCGAAGGCCAGTTAAAGTATGACATAGTAGTGAATGCAGGCGCTGACCTGTCTTCTATTGCAATGAAGTATGATGGCGTCGACGGATTAGAGGTTAAAAACGAACAACTGGTTATAAAAACTTCAGTAGGTAATACAGGAGAGCTTGCACCATACGCTTACCAAATTATAAACGGACAAAAAACGACCGTCGCTTGCCGCTTTAAAGTAGTTGGCAATACAGTAAAATTTGCGTTAGGTAATTTCTCACCTTCGTCGGCTTTGGTTATCGATCCGACACTTATTTTTTCAACTTTTACCGGCAGCACGGCTGACAATTGGGGTTATACAGCAACTTATGGCTCGGACGGAAGCTTTTATGCTGGTGGAATTGTTTTTGGAACAGGCTTCAAAACTAGTACAGGGGCCTTTCAAACCACTTACGCCGGTGGAGAAAATGAGGGTGAAGGAAGTGGTTTTGATATTGGGATCATGAAGTTTTCTCCTAATGGAGCTAACAGGGTTTATGCTACATATATTGGAGGGTCTAAAAATGAACAACCTCATAGTTTAATAGTAGATGGACAGGATAATCTGATAATGGCCGGCAGAACAACTTCTGATAATTATCCCGTAAAATCACCCACATTTGGTAGCGGTGGAGGCCATGATATTGTTCTTACGAAAATAAATGCTGCAGGAAACGCATTGATTGGCTCTATGAAAATTGGTGGAAAAGGAATGGATGGAGTGAACATCAATCCAAAATATGCTAACGGAAAGCCATTACCGGTGGAAAGCCTTAGAAGAAATTATGGCGACGATTCAAGAAGCGAAGTGATACTCGATAATACTGGAAATATTTTAGTCGCTTCGAGTACACAATCCACGGATTTTCCAACTACCCCTGATGCATTTCAGAAAACGATAGGCGGCAAACAGGATGGGGTTTTTGTTAAAGCGAACTCCGACATTAGTAATATTTTATTTAGCAGTTTTATTGGCGGAACAGAAAATGATGCAGGTTTTGTGTTAGCACTTAATCCTTTTAATAATAATATTTATCTAGGCGGAAATACATCAAGTCCAAATTTACCTGGAGACAAAACTGGTACTATACTTCCAACTTTTCAGGGCGGTGAAACAGATGGATTTGTGTCAATTATCAGCCCGGCAGGCCAATTACTAAAGACAAGCTATATGGGCACCCCTGGGAATGACATGCTCTACGGCCTTCAGTTCGACCGTTTTGGCTTTCCATACGTTATGGGCACTACAACGGGTAACTGGCCTGTCGTAAACTCAGTTTTTTCTCAGGCAGGCGGCAAGCAATTTATATCAAAGCTAAAGTCTGATCTTTCGGGCTATGAGTATTCGACCATTTTTGGCACAGGCGGCCCTAATCCTAATATTTCCCCGGTTGCATTTCTCGTCGACAGGTGCGAAAATGTATATGTGTCTGGTTGGGGAGGCTCGATCGACAAAGATGCCGGCTACCCTAATGAAGGCACAACGGGCTTAAGTGTAACTGCCAATGCCATACAATCTACAACAGACGGCAGCGACTTTTATTTCTTTGTACTAGAAAAAAATGCCCGCAGCCAATTGTATGGAAGTTTTTTTGGTCAAAATGGTGGCGTAGGAGAACACGTTGACGGAGGAACAAGCCGTTTCGATAAAAGTGGGGTTATTTACCAGGCCATGTGTGCCAACTGCGGCAAAGGAGCCAGATTTCCTACAACGCCCGGGGTTTGGTCGCCCGACAATGGTTCTTCGAATTGTAATCTTGCTGCAGTAAAAATTGAGTTTAATCTCGCTGGTGTTGCCGGTAGTGTAAGATCCTCTATAAAAGGCGCTGTAAATGCAACGTCGGGTTGTGTACCGCTAACAGTTGATTTTACTGATACCCTGGCAGAAGGCAACAGTTATGTATGGAACTTTGGAGATGGTTCTACAGATATAAAAACTACGACCCCTAATATCAGTCACACTTACAATGCTGTCGGCGATTATCCTGTTAGACTTATATCAATAGACAGTTCAAAATGTAACATTTCTGACACTGCTTACACTAATATAAGGGTAACGACATTTAAGGGCATCTTAGATTTCAATACACAAAAGTTACCGCCCTGCGACTCCTTCAACTATAATTTTATAAATACTTCGTTTGTGTCACCGACGGGCAAATCTTTTTCCAGCAGAGCTTTCCGGTGGGATTTTGGAGATAAATCAGCTCCTGTAATTACAGGTATAAACTCGATCACTCATAGTTTTCCTGGTACGGGTACTTATAATGTAAAACTTGTTTTAAACGATACGTCGTTGTGTAACTCGCCTGATTCGATTGTAAAGACGGTAAGAATATCAGCTAACGTAAAAGCAGCTTTTAAAATTCCCCGTGGTGGTTGCGCACCCTACAATGCAGCTTTTGAAAATACTTCTGCGGGCGGGCAACAATTTTTTTGGAATTTCGGCGACGGGGAAACTTCACCAACCATCAATCCTCAACATGTTTATACTACACCGGGAACCTATGTTGTAAATTTAAAGGTGGTAGACTCAGCTACTTGTAACATTGAAGACTCAGCTAGTTTTACAATTACTATCGCAGGAAAACCAATAGCCTCCTTTAGTTTTACTCCAAATCCCCCGCAGGAAAATACACGTGTTCAATTTGTAAATAGTTCTATTGGCGCTTCCCGTTTCAAATGGAATTTTGGTGACAGAGACACGCTGCTTACATCCTCGCCCGATCCTTTTTCGCACATTTATAACGAAACAGGTACATTTAATACCTGTTTGATTGCACTGAATGATGTAGGGTGCGCTGATACAACTTGCCAGTCGGTTTCGGCGATCATTATTCCTGCAATAGATGTCCCCAACGCTTTCACTCCTAATAATGACGGTATCAATGATAAGATTTTTGTAAGAGGGTTTGGAATTAAAAAAATGGTTTGGAGGATTTATAACAGGTGGGGAACGCTGGTTTTTGAAACGAGTGACAGAACACAGGGTTGGGATGGAACCTATAAAGGAGGTCTGCAACCAAAAGAAGTATATCATTTTGTTTTAGATGTAGAGTATTCTGACGATACAAAATATCAAAAAAAGGGAGATATAACATTGCTGCGCTAGCGTGTATAACAGAAATATAAGAAAAAAGCCATGACCACCGCATTTTAAAAAAATTGATGAAAACGAAGAGAATGAATAAGAAATCTAATTATTTCCTGATGATAATGTTAGTGTTAAGCTATCATGTAACGATATCAGCGCAGGATTTGCATTTTTCTCAGTACTTTAATTCACCATTACTGGTCAATCCTGCCAACACAGGTTTTATACCGGATGGTGAATACCGCGTAGGTCTTAACTACCGAACGCAATGGGCTAATATTGGCAACCCTTACAAAACATTCAGCGTGTTTGGTGACGGACAGTTTTTTGGAAATCGTTTTGACAATGGATGGATTGGGATAGGCGGCGCTTTGCTGAGGGATGTAGCCGGTTCAGGAAACCTGATGACCACCAGGGCATTTGGATCTGTAGCATATCACCAGGCGGTTGGATTAGGTAGTTTAATAAGTGGAGGATTTAATATAGGTTGGATAAATAAGCGAGTCGATTTTTCAAAACTTACTTTTGATAATCAATGGAATGGCAAATTTTTTGATATTGCTGCTCCAAGCGGTGAACCTTTTCTGGCAAACCAGGTCAATTATTTCACACTGCAGGCAGGCCTTAATTATGCCTATTATCCAAATGAAAATACTTATTTGAATGTAGGTGTTAGCGCCTCAAATATTAACCGGCCAAACGAATCTTTTTTTAGCCCTGGGTTAGTTGATACAAGGGTTCCGACAAGGCTAACAACTTTTTTAAATGGAAGTTTTAGAGCAGGTGATTCATGGATCGTAAATCCAAACGTGTATGTCAGTAAAATGAGCACCGCCTGGGAAGTAGTAGGAGGAGTTAATGGTCAAAGAAAATTAAGCGACGATGGAGGTACTCAATTAATTTTAGGCGCTTATTATCGTGTTACCGATGCTTTGATACCCGTTGTTGGCTTTCAACAAAGCGGATATAAACTTACTTTCAGTTACGATGCTACCGCTTCGACTTTGAAAAACTACAACCAGACACGAGGAGCTTATGAAGTCTCTATTGTTAAACAAGGATTAATTGATAAGTCAAGAGATTTGAAATGCCCCGCTGTTAGATTTTAATTGAAAAACGGATTTATTTTCAAACAAGTCATTTTTAAATAAGTCTTTTGTTGCTTCCTTTAGAAAAGAGATAAATTGGATCTGTTTTAAAAAAGCGAAGATTGACGTCTTCGCTTTTTAAATAATATCTGTATTTACCCGCTAAACCAAAGCGACAAAAGTTAATACACGGTCTTTATGTACTTGTGATTAAGATTAGACACTTCTACAGAGCCATCTTCATTTACCATATAAATCCTAAAGCAAAGATCATTCTCTGTAAAATAATCATTTAAATTTTTTATAATAGTTTGATACCTACCTACGTTAGGAAGAGCCATAGCAAGTTCTGCATTTTCAAAGTTGCTAAAGTTTACAAACGAATTAAATAACGCCTCTGTAAACCAGTTTTTTGCCTGTGTTGCTTTAGGCACGACAGTTTGAAAACTGTTCTGAATATGATATGGAAACCCTTTAATCTCTATAATTTCTTTCTTAAAAAATTTAGAAGCAATTACAATTATCTCCTGTCTTTCAGCATCCTTTGAGCGGCTTTCTTTTTGAACTTTGTACCCATTTTCTTTTAAATAGGTTGAAATGCTTTGGTAAATAAATTCTTCGGAATACCAACTATTGTTGACAGCAAGGGTAAGAGTGTCGATTTTTTCCATCGGGACAGGTTTAATAAGCATACAGACATATTTCCTGTAGCTTACAAATAGGACAATTAGGGGCAATATTGCGTTGCATAAACGAAGCAATAGTTATCCACTATTATCCTCCATATGTTTATAACAACTAAATTTCTTTTTAACTGATGTTAATGAAATTTTTAATCATACAATAAAACCAGGTTTTTTTTTAATTGTTATCTCGATTTCTATCGATGATCAATGAACAAAAAACTCTCTATTTTAACCTAACCCGGCAAAAACCTATATAACCCGGAGGCTTACTCCTCATAAAAGCAGCCGACATCGCCACCAAGTGATGTTGCACAATCTTTCGAAATTGCAATAAATGAAATAATGGAGCAAATACATAAAGTTTCAAAAAGAGTAAATTCCGAATTTGTGTTTGGAAAGAAGCAGTGTCAAAAATAAGAAATAGATAGCTGAAAGGGCTACTATCGAGACAACTGAACGGTTAAAGAAGAGCGAGAAGCAGTTAGTTAATCTGCAAGCATAGTTTATTAAATTTTATTCATCAAGCCTTTATGTTCACACTAATTGACAAATAAAAGAAGCAGGAAATTTAAACTTCCTGCTTCTTTTATATAGATCAAAACTGATAAATCCTATTATATATCAATTACTCCTCATCGTCAAAATTCATTGCTTCACGTGCGGTAGCCAACAGTTCGTATTCCTCTTTGCTACCTACTATCATATTGTCAAATTCCCTGAGACCCGTACCAGCAGGAATTGGATGACCTGTAATCACATTTTCCTTCAAACCAAGCATGTCATCGGTTTTGCCCATAATGGCTGCTGAACTTAGTACTTTAGTAGTCTCCTGAAAAGAAGCAGCAGATATCCAGCTTTGTACCCCTAATGAGGCTTTTGTAATACCAAGCAGTAATGGAGAGGATGTAGCGGATGACGCATCTCTAAACTCAATCAACTTCCTGTCACTTCTGCGAAGAATTGAGTTTTCTTCACGTACCTCCCTTAAGCTAACAATTTGCCCCGCTTTCAGTTTAGTGCTTTCACCTGCATCAACTACCACCTTTTTGTCGAAGATATAATCGTTCTCGTCATTGAACTCAATACGGTCAACAGTATCGCCCTCAAGGAACCTTGTATCTCCCGGATCTTGAATTTCAACTTTTTTCATCATTTGACGAACGATTACTTCGATGTGTTTATCGTTTATACGTACACCTTGTAAACGATAAACCTCTTGTATTTCATTCACAACATACTCCTGAACGGCAAAGGGTCCACGAATGGCCAAAATATCAGCAGGGGCTGTCGAACCATCGGACAATGGTGTACCGGCTTTAACGAAGTCACCGTCTTGTGCAAGGATCTGGCGTGTAAGCGGCACTAAATATTTTTTAACAACACCGTCTCTTGCTTCTACAATAATCTCGCGGTTACCACGCTTTATGTTACCAAAACTTACTACTCCATCAATTTCAGATACAACTGCAGGATTACTTGGATTTCTTGCCTCGAACAACTCTGTTACTCTTGGAAGACCTCCGGTGATATCTCTTAGTTTACCTAATACCCTTGGGATTTTGACAAGCACCTGCCCTTGCTTCACTTCTTCACCTTCATCTAACACAATATGACTTCCCACAGGTAGGTTGTACATTTTTGTCTCTTTCGCACCTTGTACGACTAATCCAGGTATTTTGGTCTTATCCTTCGTTTCAATTACTACCTTCTCACGATGACCTGTTTGTTCGTCCGCTTCTTCACGGTAAGTAACACTGTCAATAATGTTCTCAAATTTAATTGCACCAGCAATTTCAGAAACAACGACATTGTTAAATGGATCCCAAGAACAAATAGGTTGTCCTTTGGTAACTGTTTGACCATCTTTTACCAATAAGGAAGCTCCGTAAGGAACGTTGCTGGTAATTAACAGGCGGTCATTCTTAACATCCATAATTCTTACCTCACCTGTACGACCGATGACCACTTTTACTTTATCTCCTTCGTTATTAACAGTATCAACAGTTCTTAAACCATCAAACTGTACTGTACCATCAAACTTAGCATTCAAAGTACTTTCTACTGATGCAGAACCTGCCACACCACCGACGTGAAACGTACGTAATGTTAACTGCGTTCCTGGTTCACCAATAGACTGTGCAGCGATAATACCTACCGCATCTCCACGCTGAGCTGTGTAACCCGTAGCAAGGTTTTTACCATAACAACGTACGCAAACACCACGTTTAGCTTCGCAAGTTAATACCGAGCGAATTTCAACCGTTTCAATTCCCGCTTCTTCAATCGCTTTTGCAATGTCTTCATCTATTTGCTGACCTGCCTCTACAAGCAACTCGTCGGTTACCGGATTAAGAACAGTATGCAATGAAGTACGACCTAAAATTCTATCGAATAATGGTTCAACTACATCCTCATTATCTTTTAGTGCACTTGTAGCGGTTCCACGCAGTGTACCACAGTCTTCTAATGTAATAACAACGTCCTGGGCAACGTCAACAAGACGCCGGGTCAGATAACCGGCATCTGCTGTTTTCAAGGCAGTATCAGCGAGACCCTTACGAGCACCGTGAGTAGAAATAAAGTAATCCAATACATTCAATCCTCCCTTGAAGTTGGAAAGAATTGGATTTTCGATGATCTCATTGCCTGAGCTACCGCTCTTACGTGGCTTAGCCATCAGACCCCTGATACCAGCCAACTGTTTTACCTGTTGCTTACTACCACGAGCTCCTGAGTCCAACATCATGTAAACGGAATTGAAGCCTTTTTTATCACTAGCCATCTCACGGATCAACGTTTCAGTAATACGAGTATCTACACGACTCCAAATGTCAATAATACCATTATAGCGTTCATTATTTGTTATAAGGCCCATATTGTAGTTGTCCCAAACTTCCTCTACTTCAGACTTCGCATTTTCCAGTAGTTGATTTTTAATATCTGGTATGATCAGGTCATTGATGTTGAATGACAGCCCACCTTTAAAAGCCATACGGAAACCAAGTGTTTTGATATCGTCAAGGAACTTCGCAGTTTTAGGAACGTCAGTGATCTTAATAATATCACCGATGATCTCACGAAGGCTTTTCTTGGTCAGGAGCGCATTTACATACCCAACCTCTTTAGGAACAAATTGATTAAACAATACTCTGCCGGTTGTTGTATCAATTAATTTTTGATACAACTCACCTTTATTGCTTCTAACTAAAGTCTTTACTTTAATATGAGCGTGCAAGTCTACTTGTTTCTCGTTGTAAGCGATAAGAACTTCCTCCATCGAGTAGAAAGCCATCCCTTCACCTTTTACTTTATCATCTTCTGAACTTTTCCTGCCCTTAGTAATGTAATACAGACCCAACACCATGTCCTGCGAAGGAAGCGTGATTGGCGTACCATTTTGCGGGTTAAGAATGTTGTGAGAGGAAAGCATCAACAACTGCGCTTCAAGAATGGCAGCGTGGCTAAGTGGTACGTGTACCGCCATCTGGTCACCATCAAAGTCGGCGTTGAATGATGTGGTAACCAGCGGGTGAAGTTGGATAGCCTTTCCTTCAATCAATTTTGGCTGGAAAGCCTGAATTGATAAACGGTGCAATGTTGGTGCACGGTTTAGCATAATCGGATGGCCTTTCAATATATTTTCTAAAATATCCCAGATAACTGCTTCTTTCTTATCAACTAATTTCTTAGCCGACTTAACAGTTTTTACGATACCTCTTTCAATCAGCTTACGGATAATAAAAGGTTTGAAAAGCTCAGCAGCCATATCTTTTGGAAGACCGCACTCATGCATTTTCATTTCAGGACCTACCACGATAACCGAACGACCAGAGTAGTCAACACGTTTACCAAGCAGGTTCTGACGGAAACGACCTTGTTTACCTTTCAATACATCAGAAAGAGATTTCAAAGCACGTCCGCCTTCAGCTTTAACAGCGTTTGATTTTCTTGAATTATCAAACAAACTGTCAATAGCTTCCTGCAACATCCTTTTCTCGTTACGCAAAATCACCTCTGGTGCCTTAATCTCTAGCAAACGCTTCAAACGATTGTTGCGAATAATCACACGACGATATAAATCATTTAAGTCAGAAGACGCAAAACGACCGCCATCCAATGGAACTAACGGACGAAGTTCAGGAGGTATAACCGGAATGTATTGCATAACCATCCACTCAGGGCGGTTATTAATACGGGTATTTGCATCACGGAAACTTTCAACTACACTTAAACGCTTTAAAGCATCCGCTTTACGTTGTTGTGAGGTTTCATTCGCCGCAGCATTCCTTAAATCGAAAGACAATTGGTCCAAATCAATTCTTTGTAGCAAATCATGCACTGCCTCAGCACCCATTTTTGCTACAAACTTGTTGGGATCTTCATCAGGAAGATATTGGTTGTCTTTTGGTAAAGCGTCTAAGATATCAAGGTATTCTTCCTCAGTAAGTAAGTCACCAAAGTTCTGACCTTTATCAGCACGAATACCTGGCTGAATAACCACAAAACGCTCATAATAAACAATGGTCTCCAATTTCTTAGAGCTCATCCCCAACAAATAACCAATCTTGTTAGGCAAAGATTTAAAGTACCAGATGTGAACAACAGGCACAACTAATTTGATGTGTCCCATTCTTTCACGACGCACTTTCTTTTCAGTAACCTCTACGCCACAACGGTCGCAAACAATACCCTTATAACGGATACGCTTGTACTTACCGCAGGCACATTCATAATCCTTCACCGGACCAAAAATCCTTTCGCAAAACAAACCATCTCTTTCAGGTTTGTAGGTACGATAGTTAATGGTCTCCGGCTTTAAAACCTCACCGAAGCTCTTTTCAAGAATGCTGTCGGGAGATGCCAGGCCAATCGTAATCTTAGAAAACGTAGGCCTTGGACGGTTATCTCTTTTATTTATTGCCATATATCGTAATTACGATTTTTACTTTTTTATTTGCCGGCTTTTGTTTGCTTATCAACAAAGTTGTGTCACTCTCTTCAGCCTTAGTGCTTTATCACCAGAAATGAGATGCAAGCTTTCGGCCTACATCTCACTCTTCTGATTTAGTATAAACCAATCTCAGTCCTTTTTGGACTAAAACCGGCTATTCAAATTTCAGATCCAAACCTAAACCTCTCAATTCATGTACAAGTACATTGAACGATTCAGGTATACCTGGCCTTGGAATGTTTTCACCTTTCACAATTGCTTCATAAGTCTTCGCCCGACCGATGATATCATCCGATTTAAGTGTCAGCAATTCCTGCAGAATATTTGATGCACCATAAGCTTCCAATGCCCAAACCTCCATCTCACCAAAACGCTGACCACCAAACTGAGCCTTACCGCCAAGAGGTTGTTGAGTAATCAAGCTGTACGGTCCGATAGAACGGGCGTGCATCTTGTCGTCAACCATGTGGTGAAGTTTAATGATGTAAATAATACCGACTGTTGCTTTCTGGTCAAAGCGATCACCTGTTTCACCATCATACAGGTAGGTATGCCCAAAGCTCGGTAAACCAGCTTCGTTAATCTTATCAGCTATTTCTTCAGTTGTAGCACCGTCGAAGATAGGAGTTGCAAACCGAACACCTAGTTTTTCACCAGCCCAACCCAATACAGTTTCGTATATCTGTCCCAGGTTCATACGGCTTGGTACACCGAGCGGGTTTAGAACGATGTCAACAGGAGTACCATCTTCCAAGAAAGGCATGTCTTCAGCACGCACAATCTTAGCTACAATACCTTTGTTTCCGTGACGACCCGCCATTTTATCACCCACTTTCAGCTTACGCTTCACCGCCATGTACACTTTAGCCAATTTTAATACACCCGCAGGTAATTCGTCACCTATTGAAATATTAAACTTCTCTCTCTTATAACGACCTAACTCTTCGTTGTACTTAATAGTAAAGTTGTGTAAAAGAGTATTGATCTGATCGTCCGTTTTTGCATCACCCGTCCATCCTAGAGGATTAACATTCATGTAGTCGATTTGGCTCAGGTTCTTTTGGTTGAACTTAGCACCTTTGCCAATCAAAATCTCACCAAAATTGTTGCTTACACCGTTAGAAGGTTTGTCTCTTAGTAGTGTTTGTAATTTCTCGTACAACACTTCCATGATGTCGCCTACATTCTTTTCATGCACTTTTTCAATCTTCTCAAGAATAGCTTTTTCACGAACCTTTGTGTTCTTATCTTTCTTGGCTCTCTGGAATAACTTTTTGTCGATCACAACGCCTTCCGTTCCGCTTGGAGCTTTTAAAGAAGCGTCTTTAGCATCACCGGCTTTGTCACCAAAGATGGCACGCAACAACTTCTCTTCTGGAGTTGGGTCGCTTTCACCCTTTGGAGTGATTTTACCGATAATAATATCGCCTTCTTTAATTTGAGCACCGATACGAATGATACCATGTTCATCCAAGTCTTTAGTAGCCTCTTCTGATACGTTAGGGATATCCGGAGTTAACTCCTCTTCACCCAACTTGGTATCACGCACTTCGAGTTCAAATTCCTCAATATGAACGGAAGTAAACCAATCTTCACGAACTACTTTTTCGTTTATTACGATAGCATCCTCAAAGTTG
>JBBPZJ010000431.1:0-7782 GCA_038199395.1 Chitinophagales bacterium | reverse complement strand
TCACTTTACTAGCCGGGGAAGCTAAAAGCCAGACAACTGTAAAACAAAAAACCATTAATGTAGCAGGAATTGCTGAAATGGAAGTAATTCCCGACGAAATATATGTACAGGTGCAACTGCGTGAATATGATAAAAAAGGAGGAGGCAAAGTAGATATCGAGACAATTAAAAATGATTTTCTAAAAGCAGCTTTAAGTACAGGTATTGCAGAAACTGATATTAGCGTACAAGGATACCAGGGATGGGATGGTAACTTGTGGATTTACAAGAAAAACAAAAAAAAGAACCCCGATTTAAAGGCAAGTATAACATACCAGGTAAAATTAGCCACAACAAGAAAAATGGATGAACTGGTACAGAAACTGGATGATGAGGCTACTCAAAACTTTTTCATTTCAAAGGTAAGTCACAGTAAACTGGAGGCTTTTAAAAAAGATCTGAAAATACAGGCGGTAAAAGCAGCCAGAGACAAAGCCGTTTATCTTGCAAGCGCAATAAATGAAAAAGCAGGGGAAGCAATTAATATAAACGAGCCAAATGAAGTAAATTCATATCCTCAGCCTATTTATGCTAATAGAATGATGAAAGCAGAATCTGCGCTAGCTGCGGATAACGAACAAGCGGCAAATATTGACTTTAAAAAGATTAAACTTCAATTTGAAGTAAACGTAACTTTTGCACTCCAGTAAATTAAAGTGCAACAACGATCACACTTGCCTGTGATCGTTCGTTGTTACCGTTTCGCCATAGCACTATCTGTTTCATAAATCAAATTAGGCTTTTTTTAAATGCTGCTACAGCTATTGGTGAAAGCTAATACTATCTTTGCCGCCTTAAAATTTTTGGATGGATTTAAATACGGTGATTTTTGATATGGATGGTTTGCTTATCGACAGCGAGCCTTTGTGGACACAAGCGGCAGGTGAGGTTTTCGAATACTATGGGAAAAAATTAAGTCCGTCTGATTTTGAATCAACTACCGGACTTCGTACGAGCGAGTTTGTATCGTGGTGGTTAAGGGATTTTAAGTTTGATAATACAGAACTTGAAAAAGCGGCAGCCAGCATTGTAGAACTGGTGATAAAAAAAATAAGATTGCAAGGCAAAGCAATGCCTGGTCTCGAGTATATTTTTGACTTCTTTCATAGTCGCGGATATAAAATTGGCCTCGCCACTTCATCACCCATGAGCGTTGCAGATACTGTAACCAAAATGTTAGGTATCGATCCTTATCTTCATGCTAAGACCTCTGCTGAAAAATTGGATTACGGCAAGCCTCATCCGCAAGTATATCTAGATTGTGCAAAAGCATTAAACGCTTCTCCTCTTGAATGTATTTGTTTTGAAGATTCGGTTAACGGCATGATCGCAGCAAAGGCAGCAAGAATGAGGTGTGTTGTAGTGCCAATATATAGCCAGCAAAAAGATGAGAAGTGGAGCATTGCTGACCTAAAGATCTCCTCTCTTAAAAATTTTAGTGAATTACATATCAACTTATTATAAAAGCGCTTTGTAATGCCTTTTCTTTAAGTTGATATAGAGAACACGACATTTGAAAAGCGTATGATGGAGGAGGAAAAAGTTTTGCAGTAGAAGAGGAAATTGGACTAAAAAAAATTTATTCAGGCATTAAAGGACTAAAACGGCAAGCTAACCTCGGATCATCAAAATAATGCTTAAACAGTTTTTTCAAACCGGTATCCTCTTAAAAAATCTTCAATTCCTATTCTTTTCTTTCCTTCAAGTTGAATCTCCGTAGCGTGAATATATCCGTCGGAGCAAGCAAATTTTAAAAAGGTTTTGCCATCTGTTGTATAATTGCCAACTGCCGTCTTAGGTGAAACTTTCTCTTTGCTGCTTTGGTAAATCTTTAAAATCTTTCCGTTGAAATAAGTAAGCGCAGCAGGATATGGAGACAATCCCCTTATAAGATTATAGATCTCATCGCACGACTTGCTCCAGTCAATTGTGCATGTTTCCGTGTAAAGTTTAGGAGCATGTTTAAGTTCTCCTGTAAATTGTTCAAGCGCTTTTGATTGTGCAATTTTCTGTAGCGAACCATCTTCAATTCCCCTTACTGTTGCCACAAGTAAGTTAGCGCCAATTTCTTTCATTATGTCGTGTAATTGACCTGCGGTGTCATTTTCGCCGATTAATATTTTTTCTTGCAGCAATATATCTCCGGTATCAATCTCTTGCTGAAGTTTGAAAGTGGTAACACCTGTCTCGGTTTCACCATTAATGATCACCGAATTTATAGGTGCAGCTCCCCGGTATTGAGGTAAAAGCGATCCATGCAAATTGATTGTGCCATGAGGCGGCATTTTCCAAACAACTTCCGGCAGCATTCGAAATGCCACTACAATTTGAAGGTCTGCTTCTAGCATCTTTAATTCTGCAAGGAACTCAGGATTTTTTAGTTTTAACGGCTGCAATACATTCAGCCCTTTTTCTGCAGCATATTTTTTTACGGCACTTTCAGTAAGCTTCATTCCCCGACCAGCAGGTTTGTCGGGCGCAGTAATCACACCTACAATATTAAAACCCGCTTCAGCTAAAGCATTTAAAGACGCTACTGCAAACTCTGGCGTACCCATAAATACTATTCGTAATCCTCGTCGTTCTGTTAATGGCTGAATGTAGTTGTCTGACATCATGTAAAATGGCGTTATATAATTCTTGAACTCACTGTTTAAATAATCGGCTTGATTTAAGGCTTTTGGGAATCAAAATCAGGATATAACAAATATTTTTTTCTTTTCTTTCTAAATGCTGTGAGTTTCGGTTCCCAGCTTGCCCTTATCTCACTTTCGGTTTTTCCATCGCTTACCTGTTGCATCAGTTCTGCGTTTCCGGCAAGTTTATTAAAAAAATAATCTGTTGGTTTTAGATCACTTTTTTTAGCACTCAAAAAGAAGTTCTTTTTATCAGGAAATAGCTTGTAGGCTTCTAACAAGTATTTTATCTGTATGCGATTATTTATTTGCTCCAATATTTTTTCGTTCGTTCCCGAAAGGTTCCAGCCATAACAAAGCTGGTCTTTTAACTTGGGACTACTTGCGCCCGCATTTGCAACCGGAGTAAAAGCGTATAAATTATTCGGTAACGAAGGGTGACCGAACACCTGAAAGGGTTTATCTGTTCCACGACCTTCGCTCAATACAGTTCCCTCAAAAAAACACGTCGACGGGTACCAGTAAACAGAACCGGCATCGGGCAGATTAGGCGACGGCCTAACCGGTAAGATGTATTTACTCTTATGGGTATAATTGCGACATTTTATGACTGTCAGGTTCCATCCGCTTTCTTTTCTTTTCGATGCGTCGGTTGTATTATTTTCTGTTTTTTTGGGTTGTAAATGGACAATTTTTTTTTCAAGTAATCCTTCGCCTAGCAAAAAATTGGCATATTCGCCAATCGTCATGCCATACACTACGGGTACAGGCTGCATGCCAACAAAACTCTTAAATGTAGTATCAAGTACCGGTCCGTCGACATAAAAACCATTTGGATTAGGACGATCTAAAACAACCAGAGGCTTGTCAAATTTCATTGCACTCTCCATAAATTCCTGCAGAGATGAAATGTAAGTATAAAAACGTACCCCTACATCCTGGATATCAAAGAGAAGGATGTCGACATCTAACAAGTCTTCTTGGGATGGTTTTCTTTTAGTTCCATATAAAGAAATGACAGGGATGCCCGTTTTTTCATCCACATAATTTTCTACATGCGAACCTGCATTGGCTGTACCTCTGAAACCGTGTTCCGGGCCAAAGATTTTAGTAATGGTTATGCCAAGCTTTTTTAATGTATCAACAAGGTGGGTGCCTTTTACAATAGCAGTGTTGTTTGCAAAGATGCAAACACGCTTCCCTTTTAGTAAGGGCACATATTCATTTATCTGGTAAGCTCCCGGCAAAATTGTATTAGCAGTTGAAGTAGTGCTCCATTGCTTTAAGACTTGTTTAGGACTTTGAGCAAACACCGCTAGCATACTTAAAAGGCCGGGAAATAAAGCGAAAACTGTTTTTTTCATAATTGCCGATTGTACTTATATGCCAAATTTAATTTGACAATTCTTTTTTAATCAGTTTATTTTGAAGTGAAAGGTAATCCAGCTTGTACAAATAGATAAAAGGGATTTTCGATGGCAAGGTTGTTGTTAAATTTTTTTAAATAAAGGTTTACAATTAAATAAACAAATATGCAACAGGTAAAAAGTGGTGACACTGTTAGGGTTCACTATCATGGAAAATTAACTGATGGCACTACTTTCGACAGCAGCGAAGGTCGCGAGCCGCTCGAGTTTGAAGTAGGAAGCGGCAACGTTATTGCCGGCTTCGATAGTGGGGTTACAGGCATGCAGGTCGGTGAAAAGAAAACAATCAATATTCCAGTCGATGACGCTTACGGGCAGAAACAGGATGATCTTTTAATGGAGTTCCCCCTCGATCGTTTTCCTGAAGATATGCAACCGGAAGTGGGGATGCAGTTAAATATGAGCAATGGTTCGGAACAAAATTTTCCGGTGGTTATAAGAGAAGTTCGTGAAGACTCGGTCGTTCTTGATGCCAATCATCCGTTAGCAGGTGAAGAACTTACATTTGACCTTGAGTTGGTTGAGATTAAAGGAGGAAAAAGCCCGCTTATCATAATGCCTTAAGACTTCGTGGTCTCTACGTTAAAAAAGGTTGGCAATCAAAAAGTGCCAACCTTTTTTAATGTAAGATCTACCTCTAAATTTGTATCGGACTCTCACCAACTTGTTACTGCCTTCGTCATATTCGCCTTCTTTCTCTTCTTCTATTCAACCACCATCCTAACCAAATTTCGCACAAGCCCCATGCTGCCAATAAATCATACAACTCAGGTCTGATAACATCCAGGGAGTTTGCAACCAGATGTTGCTGTTATAGTAAACGAATAGGAAGACGAAGACAGCTATACCAATACATTTAATAAAAACGCTAACGGAACTGCCGGGATTATTACCGAGAATGGAAATAATATAAGAATTGATAAAAAAGCTGTGGTATGACTTCGAATTGCAGACATACCCATGTTTGATTTATCTGCGGCATGATACGTAATAAGGGCAAAAGATTTCCCTTTCATTCCCTCATCATACTTTGCCATTTCTTCCTGTGAAGCGTTTAGATTGCTTCCTGGTACGAGGTATTGTCCATCTTCTTTAAAAACTCCAGACAAACTGTTAATCAGATTATCCTGCGCTGCAATTTGTTTATAAGCACTATCATGATAACGAAGAAAGATATGTGATATAGCTTGCCATCCAAAAAACAAGGATAGCGCCAACGAGTGCGCCAATAATTGCGCCAATAATTGCATTTTTCATATGGGAGAATTTGAAGGCAGTTTATGAATAACTGTTTGAAAATCAGAATAGTGCTACTCGTTTACCGTTTGATATCGGCGGAGAAATAAAAACGTAAATACAACGATAGATAAGACAAATAAGAGCGGACAAAGCAACGATCCTTCAAACCCAAATGCTCCGCCGGTCCATACGTCGGGGCCGGAAATAGTTTGCTGAACTATACTTGACAGCTTTAAGCCACTTACATCATAACCCAAAACCGGTCCCTGAAAATAATTCCAGGCAAAATGAAAGCAGATACCAAACCAGAGATTTTTTGTGAAGATATAATTGAGACCCAATAATAAACCTGCAAGTACAATATTTATAATAGCGAACACAGTAACATCGGGATTTGTTTCATGAAAAAGTGCAAACAAAACAGAGGTTATCGCTAATGCCGTCCATTTATTTACAGATTGTAAAAGATTATTTAAAAGGTAACCCCTAAACAGTAATTCTTCAACAAAAGCTACTACAATCATTATAGCAATTTCAATAAGTAAGGCATTTATATTGAACGAGGCCGAAATAAAAGAAATGTAACCGGTGGCAACCAGTATAAGAGAACCAACGCCAAGTATCGCAAGCGCACCAAAAAATCCCAGACCGGCTTCGTTGCTATAACCTTTCCAGTCGAAACCCAGACTTACGAAGCTTTTTCTGTCAATAAATTTCCTCATCAGCCAGGTAAATACGAATATTAATAATCCTGTAAATCCGTATAAAATACCAAAATTTAAAACGCTCGCCTCTCCTTTTTCAGTGCCTGCCTTAAACCCGTTCATGATTTCATTTCCAAAAAACTGAAAAGTAAAGACAATTATAGAAACACCTATCAGGTACACAACTGCCCTTATCCATCCTTGTTTAATTACTGGTTTTCGTGTGGCATCCATTTAAATGTATTTATGCGATTACTTATACAAGAATAAGTAAAATATTGTTGTTATGCCAATTGGGTATAAATGAATGTTTCGGTTATTAGCCTGATCTGAAAAAGATACATGTTGTTATGACAATTATCTGCACAACTGAGTACCAAACTACAATGCAAAAAAATGAGTGCAAGCGTCGACAACTATCAGATGTACACGGGTTCTTATGTTTTTAGCCTTGAATTGTTTCGAGTAATTTGCCAAAAAATCAGAAATGTTCGAAAGTTACAATTTTACATGTGTTGATAGATTTTTACGATATGTTCAAATAGACACTCAAAGCGATCCCCAAAGTTCCGGTTCTCCATCCACTGAGAAACAAAAGAACTTAAGTCGAATGTTAGTGGATGAATTGGTTGGTATAGGAATCAAGGATGTGGAATTGGATGAATACGGATATGTGTATGCTACTATTCCGGCTAACACCGATAACAATGTACCTGTAATTTGCTTTTGCAGTCATGTAGATACAGCACCAGACTGTAGCGGCACTTATGTAAAACCTATTCTTCACCACAGTTATAGTGGAAAAGACATTGTACTACCAGATGATCCATCACAAGTGCTGAGCGTGAAGGAATTTAAATACCTAAAAGCGCATATTGGTAATGATATTATAACCGCCAGTGGAACAACGTTATTAGGGTCGGATGATAAAGCGGGAGTGGCTGAGATAATGGACATGGCAAACTTTATAATGTTGCATCCGCAAGTGAAGCATGGTGTTATTAAATTATTGTTTACGCCAGATGAAGAAATAGGAAAAGGCACAGTAAACCTCAACATGAAGAAACTTGCTGCTAACTTTGGATATACACTTGATGGAGGCGAATTAGGTACACTGGAAGATGAAACTTTTAGTGCTGATGCTGCCATCATAACTGTTCATGGCGTGATTGCACATCCCGGATATGCAAAAGACACGCTCGTAAATGCCCTGAAAATTGCAGGAGAAATCTTAGCTGCATTGCCAAAAGAAGAATTCAGCCCTGAAACAACGGAAAAGCGACAAGGTTTTGTACACCCGGTACGAGTGGAAGGTTTGGCAGAAAAAGCGACGCTTGAATTTATCGTGCGAGACTTTACCAGGGAAGGCCTTAAAGCGAACGCAGACAGATTACAAAAAATTGCACAAGAAGTTTTGCAAAGGCACCCTAAAGCCCGAATGGATTTCTGCGTAAAAGAGCAATATAGAAATATGAAAGAAGTGCTGGATAAACATCCCAAAGTTATTTTGTATGCGGAGGAAGCATATAAGAAAAGTAATCTTACCGTTCGCAAACAAAGCATACGCGGCGGCACCGACGGCAGCAGGCTAAGTTTTATGGGCTTGCCTTGTCCCAACATATTTACAGGTATGCAAGGCATACACAGCAAAAGAGAATGGATAGGAGTGAGAGATATGAAAAAGGCTGTTGAAGTAATGGTAAATTTGGTGCAGGTATGGGAGGAGAAGAGCTAGAT
>JBBPZJ010000430.1:0-5450 GCA_038199395.1 Chitinophagales bacterium | reverse complement strand
GCAGGTGAATATGCTGTGCAAGCTGATATTACGCTTGCTTTAGAAGCACTCAACCGCTTCGAGTGTTATCTGTGCAACACGATGGAGCAGTTGTCTAAACTTATTACTTCGGTCAATCATCCTAATGTAAAAGCGATGTTTGATACTCATCATGGCAACATAGAAGAAAAAAACTTTCAGCAGGCAATTTCAATGATTGCCCCCATACTTGCGCACGTTCACGTTAGTGAAAACGACAGAGGCACTCCAGGCGATGGACAAGTGCGTTTTGATGAAGCATTTTCTGCCCTGGCAGATATTCGTTACGATGGTTGGCTCACAATAGAAGCGTTCTCAAGAAATGATCCTGATTTTGCCAATTCAATAGGAGTGTGGAGAGAATATTCAAAGCCCTGGGACATTGCAGAAAAGGGTTTGAAGTTTATCAAGGAGATGAGTGCTAAATATCAATTACAATAGCCGTTGATTTTAAAATAAAAGCTGGTTATTAAAGTCAGCCGGTAAAAATAGGCTGACTTTCAAATTGTAATGATGCTCAGT
Organism: Chitinophagales bacterium; assembly: GCA_038199395.1. Classification (GTDB taxonomy): domain Bacteria; phylum Bacteroidota; class Bacteroidia; order Chitinophagales; family Chitinophagaceae; genus Segetibacter. The sequence goes on along the minus strand of JBBPZJ010000430.1, from coordinate 4,910 downwards.
ATTTCTTTTATAGCTCTCTTATTGTAATTTCCCTTCGAGCAATAATATTTTCACTTTTAGAATTGCAGCGACTGCCACAGAATCTGTAATTATTCCTTTTTCAACCATTTCATAAGCCGCGGAAAAAGGTACTTTTTTTATTGCCAGTTGCTCTGTTTCTTCCGGCATAGCTTCTTCCTGCCTTAGCCCTCTTGCCATAAAAATGCATCCAAATTCATCACTTACAGAATTAGATAAATGAAGATCTAAAAGTTTCGTCCATTCTTCTGCGATTAACCCTGTTTCTTCCTTTAATTCTCTTTTAGCAGATTCTAGCAGGTCTGTTCCTAGCGGCCCGCCGCCTTCAGGTATTTCCCAACTGTATCGGCTCAAAGTAAAACGGTACTGACCTACGAGGTAAGTGTTCAACTCTTCGTCAAGGGGAATAATACCAATAGCATTATTTTTGAAATGAACCTTTCCATATATCCCTTTTCCACCCGAAGGATTTAGTACGTCAAACTCTGTAACTTCGATCCACGGGTTGTCGTACACTTCTTTTTTATTTAGAACCGTCCATGGATTATGTTCTTCATTCGTCATCTAAAATCATTTTTTTCGCTTAACTAATATTTAACTCCTTTTTGCAAATGCGGAAGTGATTAGGCATCTAATACTTATAACAAATGCTGAAGCAAACACATGATTGATTGTAAGAAAGGTCAGGTAGCTCCAACTTGTACAGGACTCAGTAATAGTAATAGTTTTTTAAGCGAGTGAAAAGACGTTGTTTCTTCAGATTATCTTTTATCAAACTCACACAATGAGGTAACATAATCTTTGCTTCCATCTGTTACCCACGAATCAAGTTGGGCGGGATCTTTCATTTGTTGTCCCCTGGTTCGGGGCACTACTAAATAACCGCATTTGATGTCGTTTAACGCCGTCATATCAGTCCATAATTTTTCTATTTGTGCAACAGGGTAAATGTCTTCCTGGCCATGCCCCCAACGGTACTTAACATCTTTTATGGTTACATAGGTAGGAATGCGATGAGCAACACTTCTAACGGCTTTGGCAAGCTGCGATTCATCACCTTTTTGAAGGTCTTCCCGTGTTAATCCAAATAATTTCAGAAGTGGATCAATTTGTATCCAGGTAGTGTTTGAATTGTAATAGCTAAGAGCTAGCTCATCTTCTTCTCGGGGCTGTGCTAAACCTTCTAATAAACGAAGGCGACCGTTGACACGGGCAAGTCCGCCACCACGATCTTCTATCCTGCGTGCGATTACTTCAAAGGTTAATACATTGCCTGATTGTAAATGATAATCTAACGCCGCCGCATCTACATCAGCGCCTAATGTATCAATATTGTGGAGCATGATCGTTTCTACCTGAGGCTGATCTTTTAATAGCCTTGCAAAGGTGCCGTTTCGTAAAAGGTTAGAAACTTCATACCAGTGGCCAAGAGGGGAGAAGCGTTGCGCAGCAATATTATCTGCATAATCAGTACCTTCGCCTTTTGATTTTGCCCATCCTATCATAGTGCTGCGAACAGCGTCACGAACTTTTTGCTTATTCTCGTCAAGCGTCTCCTGTGGCATTTCTTCATACAAGAAACGCAAGTCCCGCTCCATCGGTACGTAGCGTTGTCCAATTGAGCGGCCCTCGGAAAGAAAGACTTTTCCTTTGTATCCAAAATTAGCAGTCTCAGCAAGTTTTTTTTCTATTGGTGCATGAGTAAGGTAGCTGGTAGCCACAATGTGAGGAATAACAGCATGGTATTTTTTTGAAGCTTTTCTTGTTTTAGCGAGGTGAATTTCAAGGAAGCTTCTATGCACTCCTTGTATTTCAACAAATGGATTGATTGCTTTAATTACTCCGGCACCTTTTGTCCAGCGACTTCCTATACCAGCAGCTAAACTCATCACCGCAACTTTGCCGGCTTTTATAGCTTCTTCGCCTTGTGATGTTGTATGCCTGCTTTCCAGCATTCCTACATCGGTTATGTTTACATCTTCGATGCTTGTTTCCACCGGAAGCCTGTTTCTTGACAGGCCTATTCTTCCTTTTTGAAGCTCTTGACGTATTTCTTCGTGTTGAATAAAATCAAAACCATTCTCTTTTTTTATCTTGTCTGCTTTTTCATTCTCGTTGCCTCTGTTGCTTTGAGAGCTCGGATCTGACACCTTGAAGAGGTTGCTTACGATTGTTCGAAGCAGCGGATAAGCCAGGTTGTTTTGCTCGCAATGAGTAGTGAAAGAATCGATTTCAGCACGGCGTATATATGCGATTGTTGCCGGGTCTTTTCGTACCAGTTCTGATACCTGTATAGCATAATATTGTTCTGGCATTAGTGCTTCGCCGCCTTCATGCAGTGTTGACCAGGTACCTTTGTCGTTAATGCTCCAATTATAAACGACAGGTTCCATCGCAAATGGCAACGACGATGATAACTCGGTCTTTGTTTCATTGAGTATATTCAGTACCCGTACTTTATATTCCTCATATTTTTCAGGATTGACAAACATACCCATTCCTCCTCCTGACATTCCACCGAGCATTAAGAAACCGAGATAATCTTCGCCAAATTCTTTTTTTGCCTTTGAAATTATCTGTTCAGTAAAATAGGTAGATGCCCATGGAATAATGGTTTTGATTGGACCGAAAAAATTACTCTCGGTACTTGCCGCGAGTTTCTTAATATCACCTTCTTTAATGGCAGTAAGAATATTGTCGAAAATTTGGTTTGTTTGCTGCCTCGCATTCCATTCTTTCTCACCTCGCAGCAAGTATTTTTCGGTTACCATTTCCAATACAGGACCGACATTAGATGCCATACCTCCGTGCATCAACACCAGTGATTTCGTTATTTTCTCTGCCATTTCCGGGTGCACTTCTTCACCTTGCAATACCCTGTGTCGTGGTAACAGTGTCCCCCTGCTTATACTAAATTCCGGGTCTGATTCCTGCGCAAATGTTCCTTGGATAGCTTTTATACCCGGCCATACACCGCCCGAGTCTTGCCAACCTCCTCCTGATCCACCGATCCACTCACCCAGTATTGCACGTGAAGCAACGAGTCGCCTTTCGCTTTCTTCCAAACCGCCTTCCAGCTTTTGCGTTTGCTTAGTTGCCCTCATCAGCAAACTAATTATAGAACCTAAGAGATTGGTGGATACTGCAAAACGTGAACCTTTTGGAATATCGTTCACTTTAGTCACCAATTCAATCCCCATCCCCGGTGCTACAATTCTTGCCAATATATTTTGCAACGATTGATTGGTTCCTTCAAAAGAAGGCGGAATTAAACCGGAAGCAATAATGCCTGCCTTCACAAGGCTTAGATAGTCGTTTCCGAAGTTGAAAAGATCGGTAAGGTCATGAATATCTTTAGTGGTATTGAGGTCTATACTAGTAACACGTAACACAGGTTCGGTAATGACACGCATATAACTGTGCAGGGGCGGTCTTATATCTTTGTCACGTCCGAAAACGCCCAGATTGATAGATAGATTGATAACCCGTGCTCCCTCAGGGTAATCCATCCCGAGGAAGAAAATGTCCGACCATCCACTATGGGTAAGGTCCATTCTTACTGAAGTATTTTCGTGCAAAACCGGGTAGAATAGAGAACCTTCCTGACGCTGGAATAATTTTTCATGAATCTTTATTGGATGTTCTTCTTCGTGCCCTACTCTAAACATCCATTGATTTCCCTTACTTGAGCGTACACTTTTTCTTACCTGGTCTGCAAGTATTTGAAAAGATAAATGATGATAACTTTCAGCCAAAGCACTAAAAAGAGTCGCATTTGGTCCATTCAATTCCAGTTCCTTTAAAAAGGTAGATATGCCATGCTCAAACCGCCGTGCAAGAAGATCTTCAAAACCGGCATAAGGAATTTTGCCGGCAGAAGGAGTCTCGGGCGACTCCATCAGGAAGAAACGGAAACCTGCATATAAGAACAAGATAGCTCGTACCTTATCGTACAAGTTCGGAGTTGATTTTCTAAAACCGTCTAATTCCAGCAGCGCTTTAAACAACTCTTTCGATGAAAGGCCTCTGCTTAGTTCAAAAAAAGACCTGTTACGTTTAGTGCTTTCTGCGGATGTAATTGTGTCTATAAAAAGATTCATTTCGTAAGTTTAACCCAAATTCGGTAAAGGGTAACGCCATTTAGTTAAAAGGGGTATGTATTATTTTTCACGCAAAGATGCAAAGGAGCAAATTTTTGTCCCTGGCGTCTTTGCGTATCTTTTTCTTTGCGCCTTTGCGTGAGAATTCCTGAACTTAATGACATTGACCTAAAGGACCTTTTATTTCAAGTATTATTAAAGATGTAAAAGAACAAGATCGTTTATATTGAGAAACGGATTAAACGATCTTTAAGCCTATTTAAAGTTTCTTCCGTTTGCTTCCGCTAATAAATCAACCAGTGTTGTGAGCGTTTCGTTGTGGGCTTCACCGGCAAGCCCTAAAGCAACCTGGGCACGCAAATAACCGAGACGACCGCTGAGATCATATCTGCTTCCTTTCATTTCTAATGCAACATATTTTTCAGTTTGTGCCAATTCCTGCAAAGCAGGGGTGAGCAAAACGTTCTTGTTTTTTTGTTCGATCTGTTTTTTAAGAAGGTCGAAAACAACAGGGGTAAAAACATGCATACCAAAAAAACATAGATAATAACCCACTCGTAATCCCGGTGTTTGCAACTCAAGTTCTGCCACACTAAGAGAAGGTTTTTCTATGATTTTTTCTATCTGGTAAACACCTTGCTGGTTGGGCAATTGTTTTCCGGTAAGTGTTCCGTAACGGGTAATTTGATGTTCGATAGTTGGGTTAACAGCCGATACAGAACATTGTTCCTGTACAGCGAGATCAATTAATTGTTGTGCGCACCGTTTTTGTAGCAGGTTCGAAACGTACAG
>JBBPZJ010000429.1:0-9077 GCA_038199395.1 Chitinophagales bacterium | reverse complement strand
GAGTCACTAATGATTTCGCCGGAAGTGCCATCGGTAAGGTGTAGATCGCTGATTATTATAAGCATAGAAAGAGTTGATTTTTTTATACATGTAAGCGCTAGTCAGAAAAATATACAATTAGTTTTAAAAAAGTAAATTGTATTCAAAATGGCTGTAAGATTTTTAAGGAAAAATGCGATGTAGACCTAAGTAAAGCGCAGTTGAAAATTGGAAGACTGTTATATTATACCAACTATAGCCTTTAATATTGACATTTTTATACCTCATGCGTCTAAACAATCAGGTACACGTTTTACTGAAAATTGTTGACCGTTTTACCTTTAACCATAATCACAATTTCTCTGTATATTTTTACATTCCCTAAACGACAGAAATGACAAAGACAATGTCAACTAAAAGTATTGTTTTATATGCAGATGATGATGCCGACGATATACAATTTGTAACGGAAGCTTTTAGCAATTATTCAAAAAACGTAGAATTAGTTGCGGTGTCTGATGGGTTGGAAGCGCTATCTTATTTAAAAAATCTTTCAGTTGATGCTCCTGTTCCTTGCCTCATCATTCTTGATATTAATATGCCCCGCATGGATGGGAAAGAAGCCTTAATTAAAATAAGGCAAATGGAACGCTTTGAAAAGATCCCATCCGTTTTGTTTACTACATCTTCGCAAAATCGGGACAAAGATTTTGCAGCAAGATACAACGCCGGGTTTCTTACAAAACCAATTGATATTTTTCAAATGGAAGTTGTCGCTAATACTTTTATTGAACACTGTTCGGAACAAATAAAAAAAAATATTAGAAAAGAATAATAACAAATCGTCTAGCAAAAACATTTTTTTAGCAGTAAATGGAATTTTATTTCTTGCTTATCAATCTTCAATCCTGTTAATCCTGCGACTTTTATCAATGAGGATATTATTTTTCTTATGGTAGCTTTTTTGCTGTAATGAAGCAAAGAATGATTATGAGGAAAAAAATCACACCTAAGGGATTGTTGGAGGTTCTAAAAAAGTCGTTTTCGGCATTTGGAGATGATAAAGTGACTAAATTGAGCGGTTCTCTTGCTTATTATACAATTTTTTCGATGGGCCCATTGCTGATTGTTATTATTTCGCTCTGCGGGCTCTTCCTGGGCAGAGAAGCAGTGGAAGGTAAAATATATAACACCCTCACCGGCTTTGTCGGTGCTGACACTGCAGCCCAGCTTCAGGAAATTATAAAAAACGCTTCTCTTGCAGGTAAAAGCAAAGTGGCCGCCATCATCGGTGGTATAACTCTTCTTGTAGGTGCAACTACCATTTTCGCCGAAATACAAGACTCTATAAATGGAATTTGGGGTCTTAAACCGAAGCCGAAAAGAGGTTGGCTTAAAATGCTGAAAAATAGGTTTCTTTCCTTTTCAGTAATTGTTAGTCTCGGATTTTTGTTGCTTGTTTCATTAGGGGTTACCACTATTATCGATGGCTTTAGTGAAAGACTGAGGGCGCATTTTCCCGATGTTACTGTCATTGTATTCTATGTCGTAAATCTTGTAGTAACTCTTGCTGTAACTACTTTGATTTTTGGAGTAATATTTAAAGTGCTTCCTGATGCAAAAATTAAATGGAAAGACGTTTTAGCCGGAGCAATCGCTACCTCTTTGTTATTTATGCTTGGTAAATTTGCTATTTCATTTTACATCAGTAAAAGCAATATTGGTTCCACTTACGGAACTGCAGGGTCAATGGTAGTTTTGCTGCTATGGATCTATTACTCCTCAATTATTTTATATTTCGGTGCTGAATTTACAAAAGCGTATGCAGTAAGTTTTGGCTCAGAAATTCATCCTAATCATTACGCAGTTACAACGAAAGTTGTTGAAGTTGAGACTGGTCAACAGTCCGTTCAAAAGACTGAAGCAACAGAATTAAAGACTGAACCTAAAGTGCAGAATAGACAATAAGACTATATTTTTCGTTAGTACTGTTTATTTACCACTAAAATTGCATAAGGGAAGATTTATTCTTTTTTAACGGTTTTGTTATTCGTGCTGAAAGTTTCAATTTCTTTACTATTTGCTTAAATAAAATTCTTTCATGGACTGGGTATTACTAATTATTGCTGGCATTTTCGAAGCAGCTTTTGCAAGTTGTCTTGGTAAAGCTAAAGAGTTGTCGGGGCAGTCAGCTACTTATTGGTTGATAGGCTTTTTCACCTGCTTATGTATAAGCATGATACTGTTGTATAAGGCGACGCAAACTTTGCCTATAGGAACCGCATATGCTGTTTGGACGGGAATCGGTGCTGTAGGAACTGTTATAGCTGGAATAATTTTCTTTAGGGAGCCAGTAGGATTTTGGCGCCTGTTCTTCATTTCCACACTAATTATATCTATAATAGGACTTAAGTTTGTTTCTTAGAAATTCCTGCTGTTGCCACAACAATTAGATACATTTTTCTATTATATAACCGGGCAAGAATGTATAGCTATAAGGGCTCTGACGTGATGATTAAACGCTTATAGCTTTTAGTTAAATTACCATTAAGCATTCGATTTTTTTATTAAGCTTTTTTAATTAGTGGATTAATTCTACTTTTGGACGGTTTTTATCAAATAGTCGAAAATGGTTGAACAAGTTGCAAAAGATGAGTTAATGGTGAGGGAAATTCTTTCTACTGCCAAAGCCCTATTTGCCCATCATGGATTAAAAAAAACAACGATGGAGGATATTGCCAATTCTTTAGGAAAAGGAAAAAGCACCCTCTATTATTATTTCACTGGTAAAATAGAGATTTTTGAAGCAGTTGTTAATGAGGAACTGAAGCATCTTTTGCGTCTTACAAAACAAGCGATTGATACAGCAATTACAGCTAAAGACAAATTAAAAGCTTATTTAATAACCCGGGCTAGGATGATGGAGAAGTTTCACAATCTAAGTTCGGTTGTGTATGAAGATATATTTAAACATATCGGTGTAGTGTTGAGACTGAAACAAAAACATGATGAAATCCAAATACATCTGATAAAAGAAATTCTAAAGGTGGGAGTGGAGTCGGGTGAATTTAAAAATCTGTCAGATCGTAACATAGAATTATTTTCGTTTACCTTGGTAGCAGCGTTTAGAGGTATCGAATTGCCGCTTTCAGCGTCGAGCTATGTTAAGAATAGTGAAAACGGGCCAGATTTGTTTGTAGATATCATGGTGGATGGAATAAAAGGATGAAAGTGAGGGATATTTTGCGAATAACTTAAAGTTGAAAAGCAGCGAAACAACGGCTTTAATCACTATTTTTAACTTTTATACCATTTGCTATATGAAAGACAAGTAAATTCTTTCATCCTTTAAATGGTCCTACTGTGCTTAATATTGTTTAATAGAAAAAATGTGCAAGGCTTCTTAAATATTGGATATGCAGAAAAAACTACATAAGAAGATAGAGCAGTTTAAAGATGCTGCTTTGATAAAACAACAAGGTGTTTACCCTTATTTCCGGGTAATAGAGTGCGGGCAGGATACAGAGGTTATGCTTAACGGCAAAAGAGTACTTATGTTTGGGTCTAACTCATATATGGGTTTAACTAATCATCCAAAAATAGAAGAAGCGGCGAAAAAAGCTATTGACAAATATGGAACGGGCTGTGCCGGTTCTCGTTTTTTAAACGGTACGCTTGACATTCATATAGAGCTCGAACAAAAGTTGGCCAAATATGTAAACAAGGAATCCGCATTATTATTTAGTACAGGTTTCCAGGTAAACCTCGGGGTATTATCTAGCGTAACGGGTAGAAACGATTATCTTATTTTGGATGAATATGACCACGCTTCCATCATAGATGGTTGTCGTCTTTCTTTTTCGAGAACTATTAAATATCGTCACAACGATATGGCAGATCTTGAGCAAAGGCTGGCAGCGCTGCCGGCAGAAGCAATAAAATTAATCGTTGTGGATGGTATTTTTAGTATGGAAGGTGATTTTGTTAAACTGCCCGAAATAGTTGAAATAGCCGATAGATACGGTGCGAACATAATGGTAGATGATGCCCACAGCCTGGGTGTTATTGGCGAAGCAGGTTCAGGAACTGCATCTCATTTCGGCCTTACTGAAAAAGTAGACCTTATTGGTGGTACATTTAGTAAATCCCTCGCCTCGCTAGGAGGTTTTGTGGCTGGTGATGAAGTAATAATTGATTATTTAAAGCACAAGGCACGTTCTTTAATTTTCAGTGCAAGTATGACCCCTGCATCGGTGGCAAGTGTTATAGCAGCCTTAGATATTATTCAATCAGAACCTGAGAGAATAGAGCAATTATGGGCTAATACAAGGTATGCAAAACAGTTGTTGCTGGATGAAGGATTTGAATTAGGTCCCACCGAAAGTCCCATTATTCCCGTTTATGTTAGGGATAACCACAAAACCTTCATTCTTACAAAAATGCTGCAGGAAGATGGCATTTTTGTAAACCCGGTTGTTTCTCCTGCTGTTCCGTCAGATGCATCTCTTTTACGCTTTTCTTTAATGGCTACGCATACTTTCTCTCAGATCGAAGAGGCGGTAGAGAAGCTTACTAAAGTTGCTTCACATTTAGAGATACCAATGATGAAGCAAAAGTTTGAACTATGATAAAGATTGAGGCTGTAACCACAAAAAAACAACTTGCGACTTTTATCGATTTTCCGCATGATTTATACGAAGGTGATAGCAACTATGTTCCCGAGCTTTTTATAGCACAGAGAGATATATTAACGCCAGGCAAACATCCCTTTCACGAACACTCTTCTTTGCAATGTTTTCTTGCAGTAGATGAAAACAGAAAAGTAAAAGGAAGAATAGCTGCAATTCTCAATAATAATCACAACGCCTTCAATAAAAGCAATGATGGTTTTTTTGGCTTTTTTGACTGCGTCGATGATCTTGCTATAGCCAAAGCTTTGTTCGATAAAGCTGAAGAATGGTTAAGAGCAAAGGAAGTTGCTACGATGATTGGACCTGTTAATCCATCTACAAATGAAACAGTAGGTGTTTTGGCAGATGGTTTCAATATGCCTCCTGTTGCTATGATGACATATAATCAACCTTATTATATTAAATTATATGAGGAAAACGGCTTTCACAAGAAGGTCGATTTATTTGCCTATGATATAAGGACTGATACTGTTAGTGATCGTGCGGTAAAGCTGCAAGAGGCGCTTATGAAACGGCTCGAGCAGAAGAACATCACTATTCGTAAAATAAACGTAAAAGATTTTAAAAACGAAGTAAGACAAGTCAGGGAAATTTACAACTCAGCGTGGGATGCAAATCTCGGTTTTGTTCCCGCCACTGAGAACGAATTTAATTACCTGGCCAAAGATCTTAAAATGATCCTTGATCCTGATTTTTGCCTTGTTGCAGAACACCAGGGAAAAATGGTGGGTTTTGCTCTTGCGGTACCCGACGTAAATCAAATACAGAGAAAAATTAAAAAAGGAAGATTACTTCCAACCGGCATATTTAAACTACTGCTCGGACTGAAAAAAATTGATTACGTACGTGTTATAACGCTTGGAGTAATTGAAGAATACCGGAAGATGGGCATCGAAGCTTGCTTTTATGCGCAGATGATTAAAAAAGCTGGTGAGAAAAAAATAAAGGGTGGGGAAGGATCATGGATACTCGAAACAAATGAGATGATGAATAAAGCCCTGCAAAACATTAACGGTAAAGTCTATAAAACTTATCGTATTTACGAAAAATCACTATGAAGCAAAAGGTTCTGATAACTGGAGCAAGTGGTTTTGTAGGTTTTCATTTAGTTGAGGCAGCTCTTGCAAAAAATTTGGATGTTTATGCCGCCGTTCGTAAAAGTAGCGACATCAGGCATTTGTCATCTCATAAGATCAATTACACCTACCTTGATTTCAATTCCGTAGAAGGTCTTGCCAAAGAACTAGAAGAAAAGCAATATGATTTCATTATTCATGCTGCGGGAACGACGAAGGCCATAAGCCAGGATGAATACAACAAGGTAAATTCACTTTATACTATTAACCTGGCTAAAGCGGCAGCGAAAAGCGGAGTTCCATTGAAAAAAATGGTTTTTATTAGCAGTCTTGCTGCTATTGGGCCTCTGCATCAGATTGTCGATCTTATTACTGAAAATACGCCGCCTCGACCAGTCTCATCTTATGGCAAGAGTAAATTATTGGCGGAAGAACAACTAGAAATCTTACAACTTCCACTTATTATTCTGAGACCTACAGCAGTATATGGATCAAGAGATAAGGATATATTCATTATCCTCAAAACCTTTAATAAAGGCTTTGAGCCTTATATCGGAAAAATAGATCAGCAATTAAGTTTTATATACGTAAAAGATCTTGCCGCAGCATCAATTAACTCCTTGTTTACCTCCGATAAGGCAAATGGAGCCTATAATATTACTGACGGTAATTGTTATGGTCGATACGAAATGGCTAACATTGCGAAGAAGGTTTTAAATAAAAAAACACTTAAGGTGCACTTGCCCTTATCGGTAGTCAAAGGTTTTACTATTCTATTAGAGAAGTCCTGCGGATGGTTTGGTAAAACTCCTGCTGTAAACCTTGAAAAACTCAACGAATTGACCGCTGCTAACTGGTGTTGTAGCATTGAAAAAGCGAAACATCATCTACACTTTAAACCAGCATATAATCTGCAGGACGGATTAAAAGAAACACTCGAGTGGTATAAGCAAAACCAATGGTTTTAATATAATTAACAGGAGTGATAAAAAGGTCGGTTTAAATACTTGGGCTCGTAGATCATGATAAAGCTGCATAAAATAATAGCCACCTTTTTTGGTATCGGATATATAAAGAAAGGGGGAGGAACTGTAGCTGCAGCAGTTCTTTGTATAATCTGGTTGCTAATACCTGAAGGTGTTTTAACCAGTTGCCTGCAGGTAATTATAACATTATTAGTTTGCACGGTAGGTGTCTGGTCTGGCAACGTAGTAGATGCAATTTGGGGTAAAGACAGTAGCAAAGTGGTTATAGATGAAGTGGCTGGAATGATGGTGGCTTTGCTCTTTATTCCGATAGCTGTAAAATATGTATTAGCAGGGCTTGTTTTATTTAGGATTTTTGATATTGCAAAACCTTTATTTATAAAAAGAATGGAGTCGCTTCCAAAAGGGTGGGGTGTTATGGGAGATGATGTAGTGGCAGGGGTGTATGCAAATCTTTTATTGCAGGTAGTACTCTATGTAAAGGCATTCTAACTCAGTTACGAATTTTCTAACGAGACACTAGCTCTTTGCTAAAATGCTTTCTGTTCGCCATATTCTTCTTCTGTTTATTCATTGTCTTCCTTTAAAAATAATTAATACGGATTAATTTAAAGAAACAGGAATAGAACAATCAGACCGTTTAGAACGTTAGTTTACCCTGAACGGTTTTTCGATTTGCCCCCGCCAATGAACATGTTAGTTTTGTTTTGTAAAAACAAAGACCAATGTTTTGAAATCCTAATTCTTTTTTATACATTTTACAAGCGTTACCAGCTAGTTGGAAAATGTTGTATTAAGAAAAAGCTTTTAAATAAATAAACAGATAAGAAAGAAAGGTCATCGCTCCATTTCAGTAGCGGTGCTGGAGACAAAAAGGGAAGTTAGCTATAGCTTCACAATGATGAGGACGTAAAAAACAAGATTGGAACCAAAAGTAAATAGAGAGAATTCTTAAAAAGCTTTTTACAGAAGGCGTAATGTGATTATAAAAAATGCTCACTTTTCTTAAGGCAAATATTTCATCTTCGATTGCTTCATTTTTTGATTACCTGGTCACTATATTTCTAGTCAAATTTTTTCGGGTCGATGTGGTTATTGCCAGCACCACCGGAACTGTTTTCGGAGGAATTTTAAATTTTTTTATCGGCAGAACCTGGGTATTTGAGTCTAGAAAAAGAAAGGTACATCAACAGGCATTTAGATATGGAGTGGTCTGGACCGGCAACCTCTTTCTAAATTTAGCCGGAATGTACCTGCTAACGAAAGTGCTTGAAATACACTATGTAATAGCAAAGGCTTTTGTATCCTTGATGGTCGGCTTTTGTTACAACTATGTTTTGCAAAAAAAATACGTGTTCAAAAATAACTGATTGTATGATAAAAAAAATAGGCAATAGAATTGTTTTTGTTCTGTTATTTGTTTTATCATTTATAGTTTCTTACTCTCAAACTGTTGTAAAAGGGGTAATAAAAGATGAAGCCACAAAACAGCCTTTACAATCTGTGAGCATCTATTTTAAAGATGGCAAAGGTGTTATGAGTGCGTCTGACGGCAGTTACACTCTGGCAACTGAAAATACACGAATGACCATAATACAATATTCGTACGTAGGCTATAGGACAATAACGAAAATAGTAACGCCAAATAAAAATCAAAACATTGATGTATACCTTGAAGTATTGGATTTAAAGAGCAATGTAGTCGTAAAAACAAATAAAAGAGGAAAGTACTCAAATAAGAATAATCCGGCTGTCGAACTGATTAGGCAAGTCATTGATCATAAAGACGAAAACAGACTTACTGCTTACGACTACGTCTCTTACGGGCAATACGAAAAAAAGGAAGTTTTGCTGACGAAAACCCCTGAGAAGCTTCTGAACAACAAGTTTTTAAAAAACTTTGAATTTGTCTTTCAAAATAATGATACAACGAAAATTCAGGGAAGAGCAATGCTGCCTGTTTACTTGCAGGAGGTTTCTTCGCAAACGTACTACCGTAAAAACCCTGAAAAGAAAAAGACCTACATATTAGCTGAGAAAAAAGTAAACTTCGGCGATTATTTAGATGTTGAAGGCATCAACTCTTATTTAAATCGAATGTATGAGGATGTAGATGTCTATGAAAATAATATCTCATTGCTTTATAATCAGTTCCTTAGTCCTATAGCGGATATGGCTCCTACTTTTTATAGATTCTATATCGCAGATACAACAGAAATAGATGGAATCAAGCTTGTAAGGTTAAATTTTTCTCCCCGGAATCTCAACGATCTGCTTTTTAAGGGAACCATTTTTGTAACGCTGGACGGAAATTTTTCAGTTCAAAAACTGATTATGAGCATTAG
>JBBPZJ010000428.1:0-2777 GCA_038199395.1 Chitinophagales bacterium | reverse complement strand
GTACCATATTTTTCCATCTCCCTGCACAACTAATGAACCACCCCCATCAAACATTGAAATGCCGTTTTTATCAAGGTAAGGACCGGTTACTTTTTCACTACGTCCAACCACAACTTTGTAATCGCTTTTTTCTGCGCGGCAACACACAACATTTACAGGATGTATTGTAAGGTTAAAAGGAGCTCTATTCATCTTTCCCGAACATGCAGCAACCTCGTTTATAACAGTACTTCTATTTTGGTACAATTTCATAAGGCAATTTCTTCCCTTATTTCCGAAGTGTCCAGAAAAGGCATAAAAAAAGAAATTAAGGCGGTTAGATAATTCTGATTACTTTAATGTTTTCTTTTTTTATTAAACCTGTTTTAAGTTTCAATCATAATGGTATATCTGTAAAAGAGGGAACGCAGGTACAGTAAATTACACAACCCTTTTAATCATGAACTTTAAATTTGTAGTTGCTATCGGTTATTCTGAAGGTGGATTAGAGCCGCTGCTAACTTTCTTTGATCACGTACCCCATGACCAGGCGACCTATATCATTCTGCGACACATACCAATTGATCAAAGAAGTGCGCTAACTGAAATATTAAAACGACATTCCAAACTTGAAATTAAGGAAGCTGAAGACGGGGAACAAATAAAAAACGACGTCGTTTACATTCCTCCTTCCTCCAGCTATCTTCTTATTGAAAACGATATATTATATCTGCAGTCGCGGGCAAAAGAGACGAGAAATTATAACTACTCAATAGATATCTTCTTAGAGTCTTTAGCAAAGGCAAAAGGAGAAAAATCAATTGCTGTTATACTATCGGGCAGCGGAGTCGATGGAGCCGAAGGAGCAATACAAATACGAAAGTCAGGCGGTGTAGTCATTGTGCAAGATCCGGCCTCCTGCAGTTGTCCTTCGATGCCGCTACGAGCTATTGAAACAGGGTGCGTTTATAAAATGTTGCGTCCTGCAGAGATGCCTGACTTCATAACCAAATATGTACATCCCATACTTAACAATACAAATGTGGTTAAAAGACTGAAGCAATAGGACAAATTCTTCCTGATTAAAAAAAACCGCCTTGTTTTCTTTTAAAAAACCCGATACATTTTTTACCCTTTTACGGTTAATCTTCTACAACTTATAACCACCGATAGTTTTCCTTATGAAATCCGTTATGCGACTTTTTTCAAAATGCTTACTTCAGCTCGAGGACGGCTACAGAAAAAGGCGGGAGTGTTACGCTAAGCGTGTTGCCTTTCAGGACCGCTCCTTTAAACACTGCAGGCTTTATTTTATCAGGATTTTCAAAGGAATTAAATTCCTGCAACTTGTTAGAAGTTAGTATGCGACCTGTAACCCCGGTAAACTTTGATCCTTTCAACTCAACAGAGATGCTTTGTGGTGTAGCGGCATCTATATTTACAAGCGAGATGTGGGTCAATCCAAGAGAATCTTTTGAAGCTGATGCAGAGACAGCAGGCAACTTTCTACTACCCAAAGTATAATCGGTGCTTTTGATGGTAAGGGGCAGCAACGTTGCCCCCTGATGTACATTGTACATTTCCATTACCTGGTATGTCGGCGTCAAAATCATTTTTTCTTCATTGGTAAGAATGACTGCCTGCAGTACATTAACTGCTTGTGCAAGATTTGCCATGCGTACACGATCTGAATGATTATTGAAAATGTTGAGCGTTGCTCCTGCAATCATCGCATCACGCATAGTGTTTTGCTGATAAAGAAATCCCGGATTGGTTCCTTTCTCCACCTCATACCATCCGCCCCACTCATCTGCTACCAGCGCTATTTTTTTTGCAGGATCATATTTATCCATAATAGCAGTGTGCTTTATGATCAGACTATCCATAAGTAGAGCACTTGTCATTGTAGTAAAATATTGTTCCTCAGAAAAATCAGTTGAGGGACCTTTTGCACTCCAGTTAATAACAGAGTAATGATGCAGGGCTATACCGCTAAGCATATTTAAAGGAATGTTTTTCATCATCACTTCCGTCCAGTTGTAATCAGCAGAGTTTGCACCGGATGCAATTCTAAAAAGACCTCCTGTATTACTCCAGTCTGCCATAAACGTCGCATACTTGCGATAGATATCTGCGTAGTACTCCGGTCTCATGTTTCCTCCGCAGCCCCATGCTTCATTTCCTACTCCCCAAAACTTTACTTTCCAGGGTTTTTCCCGACCATTTTGCTTTCTTAGATCAGACATAGGGCCTTTGCCAGAGAAATTAACATATTGCACCCAATCAGATAATTCCTGCACCGTTCCTCCCCCTACGTTTCCTGCGAGGTAAGGTTCCGCCCCAAGCAGTTCGCACATGTTCAGAAAATCATGGGTACCAAAACTGTTATCTTCTGTCACTCCACCCCACCAATTGTTGATCATGGTCGGCCGTTTATCCTTCGGTCCTATTCCATCTTTCCAATGATAAGTATCAGCAAAACAACCTCCCGGCCAACGCAGGTTTGGCACTTTCAGTTTTCGCAGAGCCTCTATGATGTCATTTCTAACTCCGTTGGTATTCGCAATTTTTGTATTATTTTCTCCTACATAAAATCCTCCGTAAATGCCCCGCCCCAGGTGTTCAGCAAAATGCCCGTAAACGTGTTTGCTGATGATATGCCTTCCCATATCTGCATTTACAACAATGTTATTTTGAGACAAAGCACTTTTAGCGATATAACAAGTACTGCGATGACGAAACAAACTTTTCTCATAGAGAAATTAAAATAGTTATTATAGTTGCAATAGCTACATATC
>JBBPZJ010000427.1:0-14554 GCA_038199395.1 Chitinophagales bacterium | reverse complement strand
TTGCCAATGTGCCCTTAATGGGCTGAGAAACTAGCTTGTCTTTAACCTTTTTCAAATACCTTTCCGGACTTGCAGACAAAAGGTAATTATCGTGAACGCGATAAAAAGCAGAGAAAGGATTTGAGGAAATTTTGATTAATTTCGAAAAAACCGAAACCGGATTAATTTCTATCGTAGCATCAAACTGCTGACAAAAATTGATTTCATAACAATCTCCCTGGTGTATATGTTCCTTCAATTTCGAAATGCGTTGTAAATATTCGTTGCGGGAAATAATAGGAGTAAAAGCAACAACATGGTGGCAGGGTTCTGCAACAACTTCTTTTATTATTTGAGAATAAACTAAAAAGGCATCGTGTATTATTACCCCAATCTTTACCTGGTTTCCTTTTAAAATAATAACAATTTCAGGAACAAAAAGAAAGTAAGCAGGGAAAGCCGATTCTTCAGTATTCTTTGAAACAGTTGGAAGCTCAATTTTATTCTTTATCTCATAATTAAAATGGCCAAAAATCCAATCATTATTAAAATCAATAAAAGAGGATAATGAATTAAAAAAATTTGTTCCGGGTTTAAAAATCGAAAGCGAACCAACTCCCAATAAACACTCAAATGAACTGTAGCTTGAAACATATTGTTGGTTATCAAGAAAACAGCAAACGTTAAACCGACTTGCCCAAGTCAACATTTGTTGTTTTACGACATTTATGTCTATTACCTGAAAAGTATGATATACTCTTGTCACTAAAATTTTAGGTCGGACTGCTTAAAAATCGTCCTCCTCATCATCATTAAACTTTGATGACTTGCCTCCACCAAAAAGGTCTTTAAACTCATCATCCATTTTAAAATCATCATCGTCGTCTTTAGCACTTTTTTTAGTACTTCCGCCTTTCTTACCCGACGACTTGGGTAAATCAAACTCATTGAAGTCCGGATCCCAATCGGCATCTTCTTCAGGCTTATTCCATGTATCTTCTTCTTCTACATTATCAGTATCGTTATCATCTTTAGATTTACCTTTTACCACCGCTGCACCTTTTTTGCCTTTTTGGGTTGCATTTTCTTCATCAACATCTAACTCTTCATCATTTTCTTCCTCTTGCTGTTTTGATTTAGCGGAAGTTTTTTTCGCTGCAATACCAGCTTTAGGCGCTGCTTTTTTTTGTATTTTGTCTTTATCAGATTTTGCTGCCATGACTTAAAAAATTGGGTCTGGTAAAATTTCAAACAGTTTTTTAATCGTCAAAATTTTTTTTAATATTTATAAAATCTTCGCTCTAGTAAATCTTCTTATCAAGATTGCTGATAGCATCAAATCATCCTATGATACTGGTCAATATTTAGCTAATTTAAAAACTAAGCCAGAACCAGCAATCGGTTATGAAAAGCATTTGTTTGTTATAATAACTAAACAGGCACAATTTGTTCCCTTCCCGGACCATTAGAAACGTACTTTACCGGGGCACCAGCGAACTCATTAATAAACTTTACATATTGAGTCATTTTTGCAGGAAGATTATTACTTTCTTTAACCGCAGTTGTGTCCGTATTCCAACCATCGAAAGTTTGATAAACAGGCTCGATTTTCACCTTAGATATAGCAAACGGAACCTCTTTTTTCTCTTCACCGTTTATAAGGTAAGAAGTACACATGTTTAACTTTTCAAAAGAGTCCAGTACATCAACTTTGGTCATTACAATCTTTGACACACCGTTTATCATACAAGCGTACTGCAGCGCTATCAAATCTATCCATCCGCATCTGCGGGGCCGCCCTGTTGTGGCACCGAACTCGGAGCCTATCCTGCGTAATTCGTCTCCTGTTTCATCAAAGAGCTCAGTAGGAAACGGACCACCTCCGACCCTTGTGCAATAAGCTTTCGTTACACCCATTACTTCATTTATTTTTTGTGGAGCTACTCCCAGACCAGTACAAACACCTGC
Organism: Chitinophagales bacterium; assembly: GCA_038199395.1. Taxonomy (GTDB): domain Bacteria; phylum Bacteroidota; class Bacteroidia; order Chitinophagales; family Chitinophagaceae; genus Segetibacter. The sequence continues at coordinate 12,607 of JBBPZJ010000427.1, read as the reverse complement.
AGAAATCGTATTTGATGAAGTGACGTAAGGGAAAGTTCCAAAATCAATATCGAGCATGCTACCCTGAGCGCCTTCTGCCAGGACTTTTTGCCCCTGGGATATTTTGTTATTTATGAAATACTCTCCATTCACTACATTTAAAGTTCTAAGAAATTCAATAGCATCAAAAAATTCATCTTCCCATTCCGAAATATCTTCGTTAAAGTGAAAATTATCTAACAAGCGCTGATGCTTTAAACGAAGCTTTATATAATTGGTTATAAAACCCTTGTCTAAAATATCTCCGACCCTGATAGCATTACGACCTGTTTTATCCATATAAGCAGGGCCGATGCCTTTAAGTGTACTACCTATTTTTTCTGTGCCCTTTGATGTTTCAGAAGCTTTGTCTAACGCTCTGTGGGTGGGAACAATAATATTAGTTCTTTCAGAAATATAAAGGTTCTTTCTAACATCTATACCGAAAGAAGCTACGAGATCACATTCCCGTTTTAAGGTTACGGGATCGAGCACAACCCCTCCACCTATAAGATTTATAGTATTTTGATGAAAAATACCTGAAGGTATTTGGTGAAGCACTACTTTTTTATCTTCGACATATAAAGTATGACCAGCGTTTGGGCCACCCTGAAAACGAGCCACGAGATCATAGTTGGGAGCAAAAAAATCGACTATCTTTCCTTTTCCTTCATCGCCCCATTGTAAACCGAGAATTACATCAACCATTGTAAAATGTGTTTGCGTTTCCGGCAAAATTAATGGAACTGGATTTACTTGTGTTATTTATTGTAGAGAAGAAAACGCGAGGTGGCGATTGAAAGTAAAAAACTATCTTGCTTTAAGACTTTCGATTTTGTATTTCCCTCTTACAGTCTAAACAATTATTCAGCATCAAAACGATCTACTGTATGAATGCCTTTGAGCATTTTTAAACGTTCTACCAACACTTCAAGTTCTTCTTTATCGTGTACAAATACCTTTATTGTGCCTTGAAACAATCCTTCATGAGATTCAATCGACAGCGCAGAAATGTTTACTTTAAGATCGCCCGATATTACGTTCGTAATTTTATTAACTACACCCACATCATCCATTCCTACAAGCTTAAGACCAGTAAGGAAACTTATTTCCTTGTTTTTTGCCCACTTTGTTTTAACAACCCGATGACCGTAATTAGAAAGCAAGCTTGGGGCGTTTGGGCAACTTGTACGATGAATAATTAAGCCCTTACCTGTGCTAACAAAGCCAAAAACATCATCTCCGGGAATGGGGTTACAACACCTGGCAAGGGTGTACATTATTTTGTCGCTGCTCTCACCAAATATTATTAGCTCGGAATCCTTTTTAGAATAATGAGGGGTAGTAGTTTCAGCCGGAATTTCATGAACAGGTTTAGGAGGTTTGGGAGGCTCGAGCCTGTCACCTAACACCTGAAAATCTTTCAATTCTTTAAGATCAATTGCCTTAACAGCTACCTGGTAATAAAAATCGAGTTGAGAATGAAACTTATAAAAAGCGACTAATGTGTCGACGTTTTGCTGGGCATAAGCGGCGCCTATACCTTCGAGCTTTCTCTGTAAAATATACTTTCCTTCTTCGGCAATGGCTCTTTTTACTTCTTTTAAAGCATCCTTTATTTTGTTTTTTGCTTTCGCAGTAATAACAAAGCTTAGCCAGTCTTCACTCGGCTTTTGCTTACTGCTTGTAATGATTTCTACCTGGTCACCACTACGTAATTTATGACTAATAGGAACCAGTTTATGATTGATCTTTGCACCAATACATTTAGTGCCTATTGCGCTGTGGATGCTAAAAGCAAAATCTAATGCCGTACTTCCAACAGGCAACATTTTCACGTCCCCTTTTGGCGTATACACATAAATTTCTTCTGCAAGAAAACTCATTTTAAAATCCTGCAAAAAGTCAACGCCGTCTGTATCCTGTGTATTTAATACCTCTCTAATCTGCCCAAACCATTTATCGAAGCGGTCTTCATCCGCTGAACCTTCTTTGTATTTATAATGCGCTGCGAGTCCCTTTTCAGCTATCTCGTTCATTCGTTTCGACCTAATCTGTACTTCCACCCATTTCCCCTGGGGACCCATTACGGTAGTGTGCAGCGCTTCGTATCCATTGCTTTTGGGGTTGCTCAGCCAATCCCTCAATCGCTCAGGAGATGGAGTATATTCGTCAGTTATAATAGAATATACTTTCCAGCAATGTTCTTTTTCCCTGGCCTGAGGAGAATTTAAAATGATTCGGATTGCAAAAAGGTCATATACCTCTTCGAAGGCAACTCCTTTTTTTTTCATTTTATTCCAAATCGAGTGAATGCTTTTGGGCCGTCCATAGATTTCAAAATCGAAACCGCCGCTAATAAGCTTATCTTTTACAGGCCTGATAAATTCATTAATATATCTTGTACGTTCACGTTTTGTCTCAGCAAGTTTCTGCGCAATGTCTTTATACGTTTCTGGCTCCATGTACTTCATGGATAAATCTTCAAGCTCAGTTTTTATATTGTACAATCCCATCCGGTGGGCCAGTGGGGCATATACCCAAACTGTCTCACTCGAGACTTTCAACTGCTTTTCACGTTTCATACTGTCAAGGGTTCGCATATTGTGCAACCTGTCAGCCAGTTTAATTAAAATGACGCGGGGGTCATCAGTAAGGGTAAGTAGTATTTTTTTAAAATTTTCGGCCTGCTGACTCGTATTAGTATCTATAACTGTAGAAATCTTAGTTAACCCATCAACTATCCTTGCTATTTCGTGCCCAAATTCCCTTTCAACATCTTCAAGTGTTAAATCGGTATCTTCTACTGTATCATGAAGCAGGGCACAAATAGTACTGCGAACGCCGAGACCAACTTCTTCAACACAGATCATCGCTACGGCGAGCGGATGAATAATATAAGGCTCGCCACTTTTTCTGCGCATTGTTTTATGCGCTTCAGCGGCCATCTCAAAAGCATGTCTCACCAGTTCTTTGTCACCTTTCTTTAGTTTTTCTCTTAATGCCCTCAGCAAAGCACGGTAATGGCGCAAAATTGCCTTCTTTTCCTGCTCCTCATTCAGATTATATTTCGGCACTACCTGAGCCGCTATTACTTCCCTCTCTTCCATATAAACGAATTTACGAAATTGAGCCGAATGGAGATCGCAGAATGATCGTACTATTAGAATTGAGAAGGATTTTAAGAATTAACGCAAGTTGATTCGACGTAAATGCCTCCTGTTAAACTCTTTCGCAACAAAAAAGCGAAGACTATGCTTCGCTTTTTTGTTGCGTTTGTTTTACGAATGGATTGGAGTGTTTAGTTATAATTTGACATTCCAGCTATTGTTAGCTTCATTTAAATCTGGTAATTTTTTTTCAGGATCAATAACTACAGAACTTATACTTTGAGTTGTATTTACTCTAAAAGTCCATTTACTTCCGTGGTGCCACACTTCAACAGGTAGTTTTACAAGTTGAGTGCTGCCATCAGTTTGGCTTACTTTTACCGTCAAAGGCATAGGCATCATTTGCAACAATTCAATAGTTATCAATCCTCCTTTAGCAGGATTGTTTTCAACATAATTAACATCAGATACACCTGCATCAAACTTCCAGTTGTTTAGAAACCATCCACGCCAAAACCAATCAAGCGTTTCTCCGCTATAATTTTCTATTGCATGAAAAAAATCCCATGGTGTGGGATGCTTGAAAGCCCAGTTAGTTATGTAATAACGAAATGCATTGTCAAACCTATCAGCGCCCAATATTTCTTCTCGCAGCAATGTAAGGCCCAAGCCCGGCTTATTGTAGCTATTTATACCCCAGTTTGCTGGAGAATTTACGTCAGGAAGATTAAAAATGCTTTCAGTTCTATCTGAGAAATATTGTTTAGCCAGCCTGTATCTGCTTGCTGTGTCACTACCAAATTCCCCGTTATTGAAAGAAGTGTTAGCGACAGAATTTATAAATGTGTTAAATCCTTCATCCATCCACGCATATTTTCGTTCATTGCTACCTACAATCATCGGAAACCAGTTGTGACCAAACTCGTGACTTGTTACTCCCCACAGGCTCTTTCGTTTAGCCCTAAAGCCACAAAAGACAATGCCAGGATATTCCATTCCACCTACTCTGCCGGCTACATTTACAGCAACCGGGTAAGTGTAAGGATACCATTTATTTGAATAATGTTCTAACGCTCCTTTTACATACTCTGTAGATCTTCCCCAGGCTGTGTCGCCTGCGCTCTCAATAGGATAGACAGACATTGCCAAGGCGGTTTTGTTATTAGGAAGGTTCATTTTAGCAGCATCCCAAATAAAAGAAGTACTTGCTGCCCATGCTACGTCTCTTGCATTCTGACATTTAAATCTCCATGTCAGTTTACTTTTTCCCGCAGGCCTCGATGACGGATCAGTAACTTCTGAGGGGTCGCGAATCATAATTGTTTGATTACTAATTTTTGCCTGTTTTAGCCTGGCAACTTGCGTAGCAGTTAAAACATCATTGGGATTTTGTAACTCTCCCGATCCTACTATAATTTGATTAGCGGACGCTGTTATGTTGTATTCAAAATTTCCGTATTCAAGGTAAAACTCACCCTGGCCTAAATAAGGCAACGTGTTCCACCCCTGCACATTATCAAATACACACATTCTCGGATACCATTGTGCTACTTCATATATCCAGCCGTTTTTTGTTTGAAGTCTTCCCAGTCGATCTGTGCCATATTCAGGTATGGTAAAGGAATAATTGATTCTCACTTGTACAGAATCTCCATTTGCTTTTACAGGCTTTGGTAGCTGAACTTGCATGCGGGTATCTGAGATAAGATAATCGGCCTTGGTTTCTCTACCAGTCTTTACAATACTTACCGATTGTATATTATAACCGCCGCTAAAATTCTGGTTAGCCCACCTTCCTCCGGCTATGTTTGTTTGGGCAACTCCTCTTGACTCAAAATTATAAATATTTTGGTCGGCCTGCAGCCATAGAAAAGGAAGGCTTTGAGGAGAATTATTTTTGTAAGTTATCAATACGGTTCCGGTAACAGAATGATTGAGATCATCTAAGCTTACATCTATTTTATAGTTTGCAGAATTTTGCCAATACTTTGGACCTGGAGTACCTGCAGAAGTTCGGATTTCATCACCATAGTTGGGATAAAATTCAGGATTGAATGCCTGGTGCTCGTCATAAATAGAAGCCTGGGCATATAGACTCTTACTATGAAGGAATACACTACAAAGAGAAATAACTGTAAATAAAAGTTTCATTAGTAAATAAGTGGATTTATGATTAGAATTGACAAAATAAATAACAGCGTTTATTGGCAAATATCTTTCCAATTCAGACAAAGAAATTCTTTTTAGTTTTTAATTAATACTATTATAAGATTGTTTCTGATACCGTTTAAAAAAAAGAAGCCTTACAATAAAAGTCTTTGGCATTTTACCGCTTTTAAATACAAAACGTTAGTTTCTAAAAGCTGCCTTTCGGATTTTGTTTGTACATTTCGCTATGCAACGAACCGATTTTCTGCTTTATGGAGCGTATGGATACACGGGAGAACTAATAGCCCGATTCGCTTCACAATATAACCTCACACCTATACTGGCAGGAAGACGCCGGGAACCGTTAGAACAATTAGCTTCGAAATTAAATCTACGTTATAAGGTAATAAATATTGATGATGCGCCAGCGCTGGAGGCAGCTTTACGACAAGTAAAAGTGGTAGTACATTGTGCAGGCCCTTTTGATCATACGGCAAAACCGATGGCAGATGCCTGCTTAAACACAGGTGTTCATTATCTTGACATTAACGGTGACATGGATGTTTTCGAAATGTTGTACTCCTACGACAATGCTGCTAAAAAGGCGGGTATTATGATCATGTCAGGTGCAGGTTTCGATGTTGTTCCAACTGACTGTATTGCGTTATTCCTTAAAAAACTGCTTCCGGGTTCAACTTCTTTAAAGCTTGCTTTTGCCACGCCAGGGGGCGGATTATCGCATGGAACGGCTACAACAACCGTTCAAAAATTAGGTGAACCCGGTGCAGTAAGAAGAGGCGGGAAACTTACACCAGTGCCAATTGGTCACAAAGGAATGAAAGTTGATTTTGGAGGAGGACAAAAACTGTTTGTTATGAGCCTTCCATGGGGCGATGTATTTACGGCATATCTGACAACGGGCATACCTGACATAGAGAGTTATACGGCTGTACCTTCGGCTGCTTTTATTTTCTTAAAGTTTCAGTTTTTATTCAATTGGTTATTACGAACATCTTTTGTGAAGAACCTTGTTAAAAAGAAAATTGACAATTCGCCGGCAGGGCTCGATGATGAAAAACGTGAGAAGGCGATCAGTCTTGTTTGGGGCGAGGTCACAGATGCTGCAGGAAATAAAAGGACAGCCCGGCTATCTGGTCCCGATGCGTATAGCCTTACCGCGTACAGTACGTTACTAATTACAAGAAAAGCGCTCGACGGTCATTTTACAACAGGATATCAAACGCCTGCCGGCGCATACGGAGAAGATTTGGTAATGGAAATTAGCGGAGTGAAAAGAGAAATTGTTGGTTAAAAAATCTAACGCAGCAATTTAGCAGCTAAGCAACTGGCTCGACCCACGCATCACTTTCCTTTAACAGCGTGACCAGTTCGGATACTGCAATGTCACTGTTCACATTTCGTTTGACCACCTCTTTTCCGCGATATAAAGTTATTTTTCCGACGCCGCTACCCACATACCCAAAATCAGCATCAGCCATTTCGCCCGGACCATTTACAATGCAGCCCATAATTGCGATTTTTACACCTTTAAGATGATTAGTGACGGCTCGAATTTTTGCAGTCGTTTCCTGCAATTCAAAAAGTGTGCGTCCGCAGGACGGACAGGAGATATATTCTGTTTTAGAAATCCTGGTACGGGTTGCTTGTAATATGCTAAATACGGTTGAATTAATAAATTGTTCGACTGTTGAGTTGTTTAGGTAATTTCTGCCCGAGGCATTATTCACAGAAGCATTTTTGTATGCCTCGCCGGTCATACCCAGGCAAATTCCATCGCCAAACCCATCAAGCAACAGTGCTCCACATTCTGTTGCATAATGGATAAGATGCTCATCGGCTGTTTGCCAGAAACTATCGCAAATAATAATTGCCGGATTGTGAATACTCCTAAGCTCAAGTTCGATAAACATGCGTCTTACAGCCGGCATTGCTTGTGGATGTGTACTACTTAAACAAAGAACTACGGTTTTATCGTTAGCCACTGCATCTAAATGAGAAAAATCGTTTACTGAAGTGTCGTCGCTAAAGCAGTCAATCATAACGAAATTAAGGTTGCTGCTTTTTACTTCGGAAGTAGCGTAACCGCTATTAGAAAAAATGGGGAAATACTGTGGTTCACCTGCTGTACCCGTATCAATAGCTTCCTTAATCACAGTCTTCCAAGTAGAGGGATATACTAAGACTTTTAAAGTCCCTGGCAATGCGAAAGGCAAAACCTGGTGACCTGTAAACACAAAGTCAGCGGCCGCGTCGCTAATACTCCACTTATCTGTTTCTTCGTTGTATGTATACCCTATACTTTGAAGGTCGTTTGCACTTATACTTTCAATTTTACTTAAATCCGCCATTACCACAGGAACGTGCTTCTCGCCGATATTATCCACTGCAAAAGTTGATCTTCTTTTGTAAACGAAGGGATCATAAGGGATTTTTTCTACGGAGGGAATGACTGGAGAAGTTGATAATTGACTGCTGACAGCAAGATGATGATCCTTATTTTCTGTCATCGTACAACCGTCATCCTTCAACTTTTTCCCTTCATATCTCTTTACCAAATCACGACAAACGGGTATTTCAAATTCAGGATCTTCTGTAAGGCTTACACGAATGGTATCACCAATTCCATCTTCTAATAAAGTACCTATTCCGGCAGCACTTTTTACCCGGCCATCTTCTCCATCACCTGCTTCGGTAACTCCCAAATGAAGCGGGTAGCATTCGTTGAACTCCTGCATCATTTGCTGAATGAGTAAGCGGTAAGCCTGCACCATCACCTGAGGATTGCTGCTCTTCATGCTTAAGACAATATTGTGGTAGCTCTCATTTCTAGCAATTCTTAAAAATTCCATGGCACTTTCCACCATTCCCATTGGTGTATCGCCATATCGGCTCATAATTCTATCGCTCAAACTACCATGGTTAGTGCCAATACGCATAGCAGTACCATACTCTTTGCAAATCGTCACCAGGGGTGTAAACCGTTCCCTGATTCTGTCTATCTCTTCGTTGTACCCGGAGTCCGTATATTCGATAAACTCAAACTTTTTCTTATCAACATAATTTCCTGGATTGACCCTAACTTTTTCAATAATGCGTGCAGCAATTTCTGCAGCATTGGGAGTAAAATGTATATCGGCAATCAATGGAGTAGTGTAACCTCTTCTTCTTAGTTCGTCCTTTATATTTCTAAGATTCTCCGCTTCCTTTTTGCTGGGTGCAGTAATACGAACCAGCTCAGCACCAGCATCAATGCAACGAATGGTTTGTTCCACTGTACCTATTGTGTCCATCGTGTCAGTAGTAGTCATCGTCTGAATCCTTATAGGATGATTATTACCTAACAACAAGTCTCCGACTTTCACTTCCCTTGTTACTAGTCTTTTATATTCATTTAATGAGTTACAATATAATTGCATGATAATATCCGTTTTTGAGCATTAGGAATTGAAATACTTAAAGAATGCAGGATTAGAGAAATTAATACTACGTCACAAAGATTTCCTGGTGCACTTCTCACCAATCTTTACTATTAGCACCTCCGGTATTGTTTCGTTTCTGCACACCTTGCTGTACCTTTTTCTCTTCTTGTCTTAAAGCGTTCAACATCTGCTCAACCTGTTTTTGGTTGAGCTTGCTTTTATTCTGGGGCTGATCGTTGGGTTTTTGCTTATTATTTTCTTTATCCTGTTTTTTCTTGTCCTCTTTTGGTTGTTGCTGCTGTTGCTTTTTCAATTCATTTAAAGCCTTCTGCAAATTTTGCCTTGCTTCTTCATCTGTAGACACTAATCTGAGTGCGTCTTTATAAGCATCTATGCTTTCTTCCAGTTTACTTTGTCTGGTCAGTGAAACCCCTTTATTATAATTAGCTCTTGATTTTCCAACGGCATCTTTTGCATTTTTAGCTGCGCTTTCATAAACTTCTTGAGCTTTTTCTGTCTTTTTACTTTTATATAGAGCATTGCCAAGGTTATACATTGCAAATGGATTCCTTTCGTTTATTTGCGCTGCTTTCTCATATTCTTCAGCGGCTTTCTCATATTGTTGCTTTTTATAAAGCTCGTTACCCTTCATGACAAAAGGTTTCTCTTGCTGGCAATCTGCTATTATAGCCGCAAGTAACGCCAATATTGTAAGTCCTATTTTCCCCATGAGAACCACTTCATTTTTCTTTCAGGAATAATTATTTCAACAATGAGGAAAATAACAGCAACCAGTAGAAACCACTGAAAAAAAGAATTGTACACCCTGATTCCTGTTCCTCCGATTTGTTTTTTTTTCATTTGACCTATAGAGGCCGCTACCTTGTCTGCTATCTCATCTGCGTTGGAAAACAAAAAATATTGACCGCCTGTTTCGGTTGCTATTTTTTGAAGGTCCTGTTCATTTAATTTAGAAATTACCATATTACCAGATTCGTCTTTTTTATAATCGTTAAGCGCAGCATCGAATATAGGAGCGCCATCAGGAGAACCGATACCAATTGTATTAACGACTACTCCATTGTCTTGCAACTCTTTTAAAACCTGCTCGGTTTTTTCATCATGGTCTTCTCCATCTGAAATCAGTATGATTGCTTTGTATTTTTTTTCTTTAGTATCTAATGACGCATTACACATTCGTAACGCATCACCAATAACTGTTCCCTGGGTTGGCACTGCATCGGGGCTGGCATTAGAAACATACATTTTTGCAGCAGCAAGATCGGTAGTAAGAGGCATTTGCAAAAAAGCCTGTCCTGCAAAAACAACCATTCCCAAGCGGTTATTGCCCATTTTGTCAATGATCTTGCTAAGAACCTGCCTGGCTCTTTCAAGGCGACTGGGCTTTATATCCTGAGCCAGCATGCTGTTGCTTACGTCGAGGGCAACCATAACGTCGACGCCTGTTCTGTTACCGGTATTACCCGGTGCAGGCGTTCTCATATTTGCGGCACCTATAATACATAATGCAAGAGCAACAACAACCAGAAGAAATTTGTAATTGAAATTTTTGGACGAATAATCGGAAGTAAGCGCGTTTACCAATTCTTCGTCGCCAGTTTCTCTCTTGACATTTTTTTTCCACCGCAAAACCAATACAAATAATAATGTAAGCGGAATAAGGACCAAAAGGCCAAATAAAAATTCAGTATTTTGAAACGATAACATTAGATAAAACAGCGCATTTAATGCAAGCTACAGAGATGTTTACTAAGGAAAACAAAAAATGAACCAATTACATTTTCCCCTGAAGGAAACCTAATTGTTGTAAAATACCTTTTAAAATATTCATTCTTATTTCGGGCATCTTTATGTCATGGGCTCCTTCAATATTAAGAGAAAAGAAGTAAGGGTGCTGGTCCTCGACTATCCATCCTATTATCCATCCTAAAGAGTTTGAATTTTCACGATAGCCCCATCCCGTTTTATAGGCAAGGGTGTAGTTAGCATTTCTTTCCATTACCATCACGTCTTTCACAATCCTCATAGTCCTTTTTTGAAAAGGCAATTGGTCAAAATATAATTTTTTCACCAATCCCAGTTGTTCATCTGCCGTTACTTTCACCGAATTATCAAGCCAAAAGGTATCTATTTTAGTAATTACCGGTTTCTGATACCTGGCTGCATAACCGATGCTATCCAGCCAAAACTGCATCGTATCTTTTCCTATCCGCCTGGCTACTTCCTGGTAGTACGGAACTGCTGATAATTTAAATGCCTGTTCCATGGTCAGGTCCTTGTTCCAATCTGCATTATCTCTATGTATGCCATCCCACCTGATCACCATTTTTTCATCCGTAATCTTTCCTGTTTCTAGGCCAATAAGTGAATTGACGATTTTAAAAGTAGATGCAGGCAAGTAGGCACTGTCTTTAAAACGAATTAAATTATAAATGGTAAACTCTCCGTTACCGTTATTAAACAAACCAAAACTGCCCTGCACCTGGTTTTCGTCGAAAAATTTTTTTAATTTATTATCTTGAACGACGTTATTCTGGCTACACGAAGCCAGGAAGCAAACAAACAGCAAAAAGAACCAATTCCTCATTTATAAAATTTGAACAAAGATATAGCAGAGGGATTTCCCGGCTTTTTCTGATTTAAAAGATAGAGACGGGGGCATGAGGAATAAGCCTTTCTTTTATATAAAAAGCTATTAAACAGCTTTTCGAAAGTTTTAATTTAATTTGCTTAAACGATTGTTCTGACAGCTTACTCTTGTCCTGACATTTTTTAAAGTGTTTAATACCATCAATTCTTTTTAAAAGAACACCAACTTATATGACTACGCGAGAAAAAATTCTGGAAGCAGTTTTAAAAAATCAACCCCCTGCTACGTCGCTTCCTGATATAAGTGCCTTTAAGGGCGATACTGACAATCTTACACAGCAGTATATAGAAGTATTCAAAACTATCGGTGGGTCAGCTCGTCTTGTGGAAGATGTTGCCGCAGTTAAGGAGCTAATCAGGCAACAATTCGATATGAGCAAGCGATTGATTACTCCGATACCAGAATTTACAGACATTGCTGAATTATTACTAAATGAAGTAGATCCTCACTCTTATGAAGATATTGAACTGGCTATATTACCGGGGCACCTGGGTGTCGGGGAAAATGGGGCAGTTTGGCTAACGGATGATGTAATGGGTCAAAGAATAATACCGTACATCTGTCAGCATCTTGCGGTAATAATTTCTGAAGAAACTATAGTACCGACGCTACATGAAGCCTATGAAAAAATAGGAGTAGGTGATTATGGTTTTGGTGGTTTTATCGGTGGCCCTTCTAAAACAGCAGATATCGAACAAGCACTTGTTTTAGGTGCCCACGGTCCATTAAGTATGACAGTTTTTATAATTGAAAAAAAATTGGGTTAGTCGAAACAATCTATCACTTTGAAAAGTATTGAAAAGAACCAGTATATTTAAATAGTATTAAATACCACTATGAGGATATTACTTGCTGTTGCAATATTATTTTCTCTTTCGAAAAATATTTGCGGCCAGCAAACAAAATCATATATCGTAAAGGCAGGAGAACAAATTTTGGACGTTCTTCCGCTGGAAGCTATATATGTTTTTCCGGCTTTTAAAGCAGGATCGGTTTTTATGAGGGACGGTTCTATTTCTACGGCAAAACTAAATTACAATGTCCTTCTAAATGAGATGCAGTTTATAGGCAGTAAGGGGGATACAATGGCAATTGCTTATCCAGAAACAATTAAATATATCAGTGTCGACACGCTACTCTACTTCTACGATAAAACTTACCTGCAGGTTGTATCACAAGTAGACTCATTTAAGGTGGCAATAAAACAGTCATTTACACAG
>JBBPZJ010000426.1:0-8831 GCA_038199395.1 Chitinophagales bacterium | reverse complement strand
TGATACCTGGGGGCTGGTTCCTGTTGTTTAAAAGATGGGTCATGCTCTTCATCAACAATGATTAAGCCCAGGTCTTTAAAGGGCAGAAAGATAGAAGAGCGTGCTCCCAAAACAACTTTTGTTTCACCTGTCTTTATCTTATTCCATATTTCAACACGTTCATTTGGGTTGAATTTAGAATGATAGATGGTTATATACCCTCCAAAATATTTTTGAAGCCGTCGTATTATTTGTGCTGTTAAAGCAATCTCAGGAAGCATGTACAATACCTGCTTTCCCGACTTAATGTACTGCTCAATCAGTTTAATATAAATCTGCGTTTTGCCGCTTGATGTTACTCCCTGCAACAGGCACACCGACTTTTCATTTAGGATCTGTAATACGGAGTCTGCTGCTTCCATTTGTGCAGGCGACAGTGTAAAGTCGATCTGTATGTCGCGGGGCAAAGTGGGCAGCCTGTCTATACTGCGTTTTTCGAGTCTTAAAATATTTTTATCGGCGAGTCCTTTTAATTGGGCGGCAGTGGCATTAGCCTTTTTAAGAAGATTAGTTTGAGTAACTTCACCTTCTGTTTTTATTAAATGCAAATAGGAGAGAAGCAGTTCTAGTTGTTTAGGTGCTTTGTGTTTACTCCATTCGTTTAAAAGCTTTGCCAGGTTCTCTTCATGGTGGTATTCCGGTTGCAAGTGTACATATGTTTCTAACTTATGCTTGTACGTTTCCTTTAACGCTTCCCAAACCATACACACTTTTTTATCTATCAATCCCTTTATTACCGGGTAAACATGCGACGCATCCAGAATCTGCTGCACCTCGCTTAGCTTCAATTCCTTTTTCAATAAGAGCGCTTCCGCTATCAGGTATTCTTCATCATTAAGTTCTGAAAAATCTTCACCATATTCTTCGCTGTAAGTAAGAATACTTTCGCTTGATAGCTTTAAGTGAGACGGCAGTGCGGCTTGCATTACCTCGCCTTCGCTGCACATATAATATTGCGATATCCATTCCCACAACTTTAGCTGTTGAGGATAGATTAACGGCTGTTCATCTAATACATTTAGAATATCCCGGGGTTCAAAAGCGGTGGGCGAGTTTGTATGAACCGTTTTTACAATGCCTGAATACTTTTTATTTTTCAACTGAACCTCGACTCTCGACCCTTGCTGTATCCGCTGTTGCAAATGTGTGGGAATTGCCCATGTATAGTTTTTAGGTAAAGCAAGGGGAATGATTACTTCAGCATAAAACCCTTGGCTTTCATAACCGCTAAAAAGTGAAGATGTGCTTGTAGTATCCTGCATGTTTAAATGACTGCTAAAATAAGGTCATTCAGGATAATAGGAATAATAATTAACAGTAACATCAATCTTAAATCGCTATAGAAAGTTACAAAATATTCTATTTAATCACTTCTAACTTGTCCAATTATTAAATTCATACCTTTAGAAAAAGAAGGTAATGGAAGCGGGTCAGTTAAAGCACATTCTTCTTGATAAACTTATATCAATTGAAGATAAAAATCTGTTGGAGGAAGTCAACAAACTTATTGGCGATGTGAATTTGGAGGAAAAAACATTTAAGGTTAGCCCGAAACAGTTGGAAATGCTTGGAAGTAGTGAAAGTGATATTAAGAACGGTAAATTAATTAGTGACGAGGACTTAAATGAAGAGGAAGAAAAATGGCTAAACGAGTAGTTTGGACAGAGGCTGCTAAAAGGTCGCGACGGGAAATACTTGCTTATTGGGCTTCCCGAAATAAGTCTAAAGCTTATTCAAAAAAATTATCTGCACTCTTTAAAGAGAAAATAGAACTACTTAAATCTCAGCATTACATTGGGAAACCAACAGATTTTGAAAATGTCAGGGCAACGCTGGTAAGTCATTTCTCAATTTTCTATAAGGTTGAACTAATGAAATTATTATAGTTGGAATGTGGGACAATAGACGGCATCCGGACGACTTAAAAACAAACCTTGAAATGTAAACTTCTAATGATCGGGCAACGGAGTTGATGTTGCAAGCTTTTAAGGTAATGCTATAGTATCAGTTGAAAGGCTTGATTTACATATTACACTTGTTAGGCCGGGTACTTCCTGTATCTTCTCAGGCCCGCATCCATTATATCGTAAACTCTTTGTTTTAGTACAGGCACATCCTGTAATGTTAAACCATCAACAGGCACTTCATTTAAAAAAACTACGCGACATCTGCCAGGAGTTAAGGTGAAAATGCTGCTGAAATGAAGCCGGTCTACAGTATCAACAAACAAGACCGGCTTTACCGGTGTTTCCGTTTCAATAGCTATGCGAAATGCACCGTCGAAAAATTCTTTTAAAGGAGCGGTCGTTTCATTTAAAGTTCCTTCCGGAAAAATGAAAATTGAAATATGATGGCTGATAAATTCTTTCATTTCTAATATACTCTGGGCTCTGTTATCAGAATCACTTCTTTTAACCATTACTGTGGCACTTTTATAAATAAAGCCAAATACAGGAATTTTCGACATTTCATACTTAGCCAGTATCCGTACCGGCTGATCGAGCGCCATTACGACCGGTGGAATGTCCATGTATGAAATATGGTTAGCAACAAAAATGTATTGTTTAGATTCGTCATGCGGCACCTCGTAAATGTTTTTGTGCCTGATGCCCGTTACTAAATACCATGCGAAGCCCCAGACCTTCACCACTTTATAAATAAAATTTCCGCCCTTAACCCTGCCAAAAAAAGAAGCAACAACCACAAAAGGTACTGCAACAAACATGATCGCAATAAATGCTAACAGAGCATAAACGCAGTAGATCCATTGAAGTGGTTTAAGCAGAATTTTCATGAATATGTGAAATATTATTCTAAGGCAATACTGCAAGTTGTTTTACAGACCATGCCTCAGCCTTTGCAGCAAATAATTCTTTTGTTTGATGCCACATATTTCTAAAAAATGCGGAATTACGATAATGGCTCAGGGCAACTTCATCTTGCCAATGACTGTAAGTAAAAAATATAGCAGGTTGTTTGTTATCCTGCCACAGCTCAAGATAAGTACACCCTTCAAAGTTTCGTATCTTATCTTTCCGCTCTTCAAAAAATGCTTTGAATTTATCTACAGCGTCTTCCCTGAAAGTCATCTTGACCATTCTTACCAGCATTACTCAAAAAAGATTTTTACTGTTTGGTAAAACCACTTGTTTTGAAGCGAAATGCTTTGTTTTTGCATTGCTTCAGAAAAACCCTGCAGACCAAAAAGCCCTGCTGCATTACCTTTATTAATCGCTATTTCAAGATATCCTGAAGAATTAAAAAATGCAACTTTTTCTCCTTGCGGTACACATGCATAAGTTTCGCTGATAGTATCAATTACTTCATCTCTTTTAAAAACAATTTTAAAATTCCGCCCGTTTCTTTCCCTGTCAAAATCTTCTTTCGTAATGTTTACAATCACGTTCTCGAAATTGTCGATATACAATATCTGGCCCTCCATAGTGGTCGCACTATTTACATATTTCAATCTCAGTTTCTCTACGATTGTAATATTAGTTTCGCCTATATAATCCAAATCTTTTCCTGCCAATATTTGCCAGACAGCGTTTGCTATTACCTGTGTACAAGTGAGCGTAGTTGGCCTTTCATCTTCCGGTAAAGGCAAGGCGACCACTCTTTCGGGCGATCCGTCTATAATCATTGTTAATAGTCCATTGTCGGCACAGGCTATGTACTGATTGTTATGGTACGCAAGCAACATATGGCTTGGTTTCTCGTCGAACATATTAACAAGCACAATATGAAAAGTACCCGAAGGAAAATATTTAAAAGCACTGCAACAGAAGTATGCAGCCTGCGGATAATTGAATGAAGAAAGCTGGTGTGAAACATCAACAATAGTAAGACTTTCACTCACGCTATATAACTGACCCTTCACGGCAGCTACCAGGTAATCCTGCTGACCAATATCTGTAGTTAGGGTTATTATTGACATACACTTGCTCCCTTAACAGAGGTATAACTTCTTTTATCTTTTTTGTTAATCAACTTTTTTGTCCTTTACTCAAATAAAAATAATACTTCTTTCTCCTCTTTTTAGGCTCCTCATTTAACCAACTTTCCATTTTTAAAATAAAAATTTCTGACCAGTTTATCCGTCAAACCGGGAAAAAGCTTGTTAATAAAAACACTGGTTTTACCCAAAAAAGTAAGTACAAGTGTTCGTTTTCTTTTTTCTATTGCTTCTAAAATAAAATGGGCGCAATCTTCTGCGCTCATCATTTTGTCCTCATCCATCGGGTTTTCTTTTTGCGGCTGTGCGTCCTTGTCCAGCGCTACATTCCTTATATTGCTCGAAGTGAAACCGGGAGAGATCCACATCACATTTACGCCATCGTCTAAAACTTCTGTTCTTAAAGCTTCCAGGAAACCGTTTACTGCGAACTTGCTTGCACTATAGCCGGTTCTGCCTGGAAGCCCTCTAGAACCTGCCGGAGAAGATATGCCAACTATTGTTCCTTTTCTATGAGTAATTTCTTTCAATGCAAATTTGGTGCAATAAACAGTACCCCAATAGTTCACGTCCATTAATGTGCGTAGCGTTTCAAGCTCGAGATCTTTAAACAATGCGCGCATAGAAACACCCGCATTGTTTATGAGAATATCGATAGTGCCAAAAGTTTGAAGAACAGAATTGATGAAGTTCTGGCAATCAAGTTCTTTACTTACATCTGCCGTGGCGATGTGTAATGGTCTGCCTGCATGAGCAGTTTGAAGCTCATATAGTTTTTCGTAATTGCGGCCGCAAGTAGCAACACGAGCGCCTTTTTCTAATAATAATTCAACAAGCGCTTTTCCAATACCGTCGCTTCCCCCTGTTACAACAACAACTTTTTTTGAAAAATATGACATTACTTGATATTGAATTTGCAAAAGTAACAGAGATCATTCAGATAAATGGGCAATAAGAATATCTATAAAAATGGGAAAATGTTTTTCAAAAATTTGGCTAGTAAAGAAGCTACTCCTATTTTTGCACTCCCAAACGAAAAAGGGCAAACAGTTTTTGAAAAGTTGAAGGAAGATTCCGTAGCTCAGTTGGTAGAGCAATACACTTTTAATGTATGGGCCCTGGGTTCGAGTCCCAGCGGGATCACCTCTTGGGACAAGTCTAAAACGCTCAGACTTGTCCCATTTTTTTTGAGATCTAATTGCTTGTCAATCAGGAACATAAGGTTGATAGCTTCGTTGACTCGATTAGTTCGATAGTGAAATCCATCAAAAGTCAATTTTTCAGGGAATATCGAACTAATGATCTTGCGCTTCTGTGTCACCGTACCTTCTGCGTATAAAACATTTAATTGTGATATATTACTAATCGCTTTATCCCACAGAGGTTCAAGATTATTGGTGGTCTCCGGTATTGAGGCCGTTACCTTCGACTCCAATCGGTTAATTTCTGCTTCACTCTCTGATTTAATTATACGATAATCGCCCGCTTCAATATCTCCCGCCAATAATAAATCTCTTGCCTTAGATAGCCTTTTATTTGCCTCATTAAGCTGGGTATTTAATAGCTGGACATCATTACGTTGAATTCGGGTCTTTGCTTTAAAAACTGATATGACGACTTCTTTGTAAAGGTGTAGTTTAGGTAGAGGCTTTACATATTTCCTTATTTCTTCAACTATATCTTTATTCACTTTATTTGCGTTATATCTTACGCCGCAAGAGGAATTGCAATGATAGTAGTGATAATATTTTTGCTTGCAGCCCTTTGAGGCGCTTCCAGTAAGAATTTTATTGCATTTAGGGCAAATTAAATAACCTCTCAATGGTAATGCATCATCAACGGTTAATTTAGTTCTTTGCACCTTTTTACGTCCATTCAATACATCCTGCACATCATAAAACAATGCTTCAGAGATTATTGGCTCATGCTGGCCCTGGACTAAACAGCTTTCTTCATCCTTAAACTTGGAAATAAATATTTTGCCGCAATACAAAGGGTTACGAATAGCTACCCAAAAATTATTTTTACTGCCCCGACTTAAACCTTTTTCTTTTGCTAATTTCCAAACCTGTTCAGTATTTAGCTGCCCTGATGCTAATTCTTTAAATGCCCATTTCAAAATGTCAGATTCTCCTTCTCTTGGAGCTATATATTTCTTTCCACTTTCATTTATCTTATTTATGTATCCTAAAGGTGCAGTTCCCATGTATCGGCCTTCTTTTTTTGCCCGCCTCATGCCATGAAAAACATTCAACGCCCTACGGTCATTTTCCACTTCAGGTGCAGCTAAATAGAATGCAAGCATCATTTTATTTTCAGGGATCGAAAGGTCTAAAGGTTGCTCTATTCCCTGGGGTTCAATACCTAACCTGCGCAATGTACTTATCATTTGATAAGCATCCCCGGCATTACGGCTAAAACGATCCCATTTAATAAAAAGGATAAGATCAGATTGGCCTCTATGCTTTCGGAGATCAATTAATAACTTAGTCCATTGAGGACGATTAAATGTTTTAGCTGAATGATCTTCAAAAATTACTTTTCTTACCTGGATTAAATTCATCTCACAATACTTACGTAAGCGTTCTTCCTGGTCACGTTGGGAATATCCTTTATCAGCTTGTTCATCCGTACTTACCCGAATGTATAAATCAGCTATTTTCATGATTATCTAAGATTAAGCATTAAAAAAAGGTATGAATTGCAAACAGCGTGGGAAATTTTTACCGCTATTGCAATATAGCTAACTATTTTAGTATTCTAATTTTTTTTCATGCTATTTAACCTGTCTTTTTCAAGTGCTGATCCACAACTATTTCAGCCATCTTATAAAAAAATTCCAAAAAGAGTTTAGCATGTTCCACAGTAACTACTAAACCATCTTTCTTTAATATTTCGACTGCCCTTTCTGGAGTAATTCTTTCATTTTCACTTGTTTCCATCACACACCTCCTTTATATAGCAAAAGCCCTTCAAGGGCTTTTTGCTATCTTTAAATTAAATTTTACATTCATTCAATTGTATTAAAATAAACTTTACTCCCCTGATTTCTTTTATAGGATGGTTCATATTTAATGTAACCATACTTGTTTAGATCTCTGATAATTTTATGATAAGTAGTGCTTGCAGAAATCTTTGCTATCTGCATGATCTGATAGCTGAAAACGTGAACCGGATTTTCAAAATGATGTTCCTGACAGTACTGCAGCATAGCAGCATATAAACCAATATGCGTACTGCTAATACGAGGATCATGTGCAATAGCAATAAAGAAATCAGATAAGGGGTTTAAGGCTGACATACTTTTTAGCTGATCGAATGGCTTTGCTTTTTGGTTCTTTTCTTTGATCCCTTTGGCATATCAGGGCCGTCATCCTCTGTGCCAGCTTTCTGACTTTCTTTTTTGGCATCCTGCCTGGCACCGTTGGTTTCTCCCTGGGACTGCTTCTCGTCTTTTGATTGCTTGCTGCCCAAACGCTGCATGTTGTTGTCAAACACGTTGATCGTTTTAAATTGTGGGTTGGCCTCAATAAAATGTTTCAGTTCTCCTCCGCTTTGTAGAAAGGTTACGGTTTGCCTGTTGCCTTTTTGCAGAGAATCCGTTAACCGACTTTTATCCTGTTCATTATTTAGCTCTTTGAGCGGATGCTTTGCAAGTTCCTTCTCAAGGTCAAAACCGTAGTTCTGATGGAACTGTTTAAACTTATAGTTGCCGTTATTATCTGTCTCCTTAAAATCCATTTGTACCCAGGCATTGTACAACTGACCTTCTTTGTTGCTAAGGTCTTTATTTACTGCCCTGCCGTTCATAAGGTTATAGGCTTCTTTCAGCGTAATGTTATTGCCCTTATTGATATAAAAAGTTTGTTCCATTGTATCAGAAGTGTTTTCCTTTTTTAGGTTCATCTGGTACGAGTTGAAAAAATACATATCGCTCTGATCTGACTTTTTGAAATGCAGTACCGTATTAGCTTCATCATTTCCAAACTTTGTATTGTGGGTTAATGTGAATTCCGGTGTCTGCTTTTGCATCCTTTCTTTTAGGTCGTTTTCCAGCCCTTCCCCAAAGCCAGTGAACTTTACCTGGTCTTTTAGGTAATCAAAATTTTTCTGTATCATGTTGGTAGATTTTAAAGTATTACGATTGTTTTGAAATGAAATATTTAATTCGAGATTTATTAAAGAGAACTCGTTGTTATTTTTAGTTTTTTCAGAAAGCAATGCGTTGGTTAGCTTATCAAGCATATCTACAGTTGGAAGGACTTTGAATGCATCCTTGTCACTTAAATTATCTCTGCAAAATTCAAGAGCCTCATCTTTACTTTTAAAGGATATAAAATCATGAGTTGAATAATTTATCTGCATAGTATTATAAGTGATCCAACGGTGACCTTCCAACAATTCTTTCTTCAAATTTTCATGAAGTTTTAAAGCCTCAGTATTGGTGATGACCATCAGATAGAGCTTAAGATATTATAGTATAAATTTTGCAGTCACAATGAGGCTGTTTTTTACGGACAAACTCAAAATCCGACCTCCATCTTTCTCCATTAATTGTATAGTAAGGAGCTTTTTATCAGGAATGGTAAATTTTTGTAAAGCAAAGACAAGCACTTGTTCGGACTGATCTAAAATTGTCTTCGTTTTATTATGGATGTAAAGTGGTTTAATTTCCAGTTCCTGTGTTGCAGTGCGCTTTGATTTTTGCTGATCACGGATATAAAAACGAAGCTGGTCAATGTCATAATTGATGTTGGAATTGTTTTCTATTTTGACCTGATAATACATAACATCATTCTGCACAAACAGGCCGTTCAGGCTTAGTTTTATGCCGTAC
>JBBPZJ010000425.1:0-13861 GCA_038199395.1 Chitinophagales bacterium | reverse complement strand
TTTTCTACAGCAAATTAACGTATCTCTTTTTGCCGTAGACGAGGCACACTGTATTTCTCAATGGGGTCACGATTTCAGGCCCGAATACCTGGTGTTGGGACAACTTAAACAGAGGTTTCCTTCTATTCCGGTCATTGCATTGACGGCTACCGCAGATGCACTTACTCAACAAGATATTATTGACAAACTTCAGTTTAATCAGTTCAAAGTTTTCGAAAATACCTTCAACAGGCCTAACATCTGGTATTATGTGAAGCCAAAGAAGAACTACTATGACGCTCTGATTCATTATTTAAAACAGCATAAAAAAGACAGTGGCATTATCTATTGCCTTAGCCGTACTTCAACAGAAAAACTTGCAGAAGATTTAAAAGGAGATGGTTTTAATGCAGAAGCGTATCATGCCGGTTTAGACAAAAGTGTGCGTGATGAAAGGCAGGAGAAATTTTTAAAGGATGATATAAATATTATAGTGGCCACAATTGCTTTCGGAATGGGAATCAATAAAAGTAACGTGCGTTTTGTAGTGCACGCTGACCTGCCAAAAAATATTGAAGGCTATTACCAGGAAACGGGCCGGGCAGGGAGAGATGGTCTGCATAGTGAGGCCATATTATTTTATGGCGCCGGGGATGTAATGAAACTAAAGCGTTTTGCTGAAGTAGAAGGTAACGAAGCGCAGACTAAAATAATGCTTCAAAAATTAGAAAAGATGAGTAGGTTCTGTGAGATAAAAACCTGCAGGCGAAAGTACTTACTAAACTATTTTGGTGACAAGGCGGAAGACTATTGTGGCAGTTGTGATGTCTGCTTAAACAAACCTGTTTTAAAGGATACCACTATCATTGCGCAAAAGATTTTAAGTGCTGTCGTAAGACTTAAAGAAAGTTTTGGCATGCGATACGTCGTCGACATTTTAAGGGGAAGCAACAATGAAAAAATCCGGGAAGAACACAAAGCACTTTCGGTATATGGGATAGGAAAAGATGTCTCTAAAGAAGAATGGCTGCATTATACCAAAGAGCTTATCAATTATGAATATTTAAAACAATCGGATGGGCAATACCCAATATTACAGTTGGCAGATAAGGGAAGAAAAGTGTTGTTTAACAAAGAGAAGGTGTATTTATCTGCCCCTGTGAACATTGAGATAGCAAATGAACCTGAAATATATCAGCAGCATTCTTACGAAAAAGAACTGTTTGAGAATCTGAAACTTTTACGTAATAAAATAGCACGGCAGGAGAATGTACCTTCTTATATCATTTTCAGTGACAGCACCTTACTTGACCTCACCACTTATCTTCCGCTTACCCAAACTGATCTTTTAAAAATTTCGGGTTTTGGCGCTTTCAAAGCTGAAAAGTATGGCGCTCCTTTTTTAGAAGCAGTGCAGGATTATTGCATGGCCTACAAACTTGCCACTCGTATCGGACTAAAACAACCAAAGCGCGAAAGAAAACAGGGATCATCAGGCACAGAAAGACCTTCTGATACAAAACGCATTTCACTTGAGATGTATAAAGAAGGCAAAAAGATCACCGAAATAGCGGAAGAACGTAACTTGTCAACAAACACAGTTGAAACGCATCTAAGCTTTTACATAGCCAACCACGAATTACAAATAGATGACCTGGTTGAAAGACACAAACAGCAAGCAATACAAAGAGCTGCAGAAACATTTGGCACAGGCAGTTTAAAAACTTTGAAAGATAATCTGCCTGAAGAAATCGGCTACGGAGAAATCCGAATGGTGCTTGCTGCAATCATGCCTGGGTAAGAAAGCATTTTTTGTATAAATTCTGTTGATAACATTCTAATTGGATTGCAAATAGCGAAGGCGAGTGTAGAGAATCCCGTAAAGAATTTGAGTACCGAGTAGGAAGAACAGGAATTATCGTAATGAAGACCCGTATTTGACCCGAAGCCGGAAAAGTTGAATAACGCTTTACGGTTGCAGTGAGTGACACAACAATGTTGAATGCTTATTCTAAAGCTTGTAACAAAACTTACTTCATCAGCTCTTGGTTAAAGCCGAGAATCAATTTAAATAAGTCTTCATATTCAATTAATGGCAATGTTTCTGCTTTGTCGAAAACATCGTGATACGCTTTTATGCCTCCTAATGTGTAGATAAAAAAGGCCGGTACTCCTTTTTCGGTAAACCAATAGTGATCGCTGTTTGCGGCTTTGCCTCGGGCATTTATTTTAACCAGGTACTTTTCTCGATTATTTACTTCATTTAGTGTCGCAAACGCTACAGGAAATTCTGTAGCATTTACCACTGTAATGCCTTCATCACCGGTTCCTTCGAGATCAAGATTTAACAGGAAGCGAATATTTTTTAACGGAAACGGCGGATTTTGTGTAAAATATTTCGAACCCAGCAGACCCGCCTCTTCGCCTGCAAAAGAGATAAATGCAATGGTGTAAGGCTGAGGATGGGCTGCATAATATTTAGCAAGACCAAGCAACAAAGAAGTGCCACTTGCGTTATCGTTGGCACCGGGGAAATAGGTCTCTGCGCCCATACCACCAAGATGATCGTAATGAGCGGAAATGACAATTATGGAATCAGGATGCACTGTTCCTTTTATCCAACTACAAACGTTGACTGCTTTAAAAGCGGGTATCTCCTTGTTTTCTATATCGACCTGTATATCTCTTGGAAGATCCGCCGCAATTTTTTTGTCTATTTGAATGGTGGTATAATCAGCAACAGCGCCGGCAACCGACCAGGTAAGCTTATTTTCAAGTGAAACAATAATGTGATAATCAGGGTTAATAAAGTGAGAGCTGTCTTTTTGTTCGAGTTTGCCCCTTGCGTGTACACCCCGGCTATCTGGCGACACAATAAAATCTTTACCCGGCACTAATTTCTTTTGATTGACAGACACTTCCATTCTGCCGGGAAACGTGTTAACAGGGTAACTGAAAGGTTGATAATAAGAATTATTTTTTACGGGTGATAAGCCATACATTTTAAATTGCTGAGATATAAAATCTGCTGCTTTCATCATTCCATCATTCGTATATCCTCTGCCCCAAAAGACTGAAGAAGCAAGGGTATCAACCATTTTATGTGCAAAGGCAACATCCTGGCAAAAAGCTTTAAGTGATATAAACAATAATGCTGAGGCGACAATCTTTTTCATTAGAATGAATTTTCAATGTGAAGCAGACTAACGAATGATGAATAGATAAAAGGCCGTAAACTCTTTTCTCCAGGTCGCTTCATTATGTTTTCCGAGCGGGTTCAATAAACGTCTTGTTTCATAATTTCCCTTCTTTTCTATTGTGGCAATCATTTTGTCCATATCAGTTACCATTGTTTCGCTTTCTTTCGTTCCTGCATAGAAATAAAACCTTTTCATACCTCTGCCAAAATCAGCTTTAGCAACATCTTCATAAATAGTAGGAGCCGTCCAGAAAGCAGGCGAAAAAATGCCGGCGCCACCAAAAACAGCGGGATATTTAACCACGGCATACAAGCTGATTAAAGCACCCATACTGCTGCCTGCAACAAAAGTATGTGCAGAGTCTTTTAAAGTTCTTAATTTCTTATCGACAAAGGGCTTCAGGGTAAGTGCAAGAAAATCTACGTAATCGTTTCCTTCACCTTTACCATAATTTTTAAAATCATAAGGATTATATTCATTCATCCTTTTTTCGCCCCCGTTATCAATGCCAATAATAATTGCTTCCTTTCCTGTCACGCGCATTAAGGTATCTAGTGTTTCATCTACCCCCCACTCACCAAAGGGCGCTGTCTGTTCATTAAATAGATTCTGACCATCCTGCATATAAATAACCGGGTATCTTTTTGTGCTTGTTGCATAACTTTTTGGCAAGTATGCCCAAATTCTACGCTTCCTGTTTAGCTGCGGAATTACAAATGCAGTATCTATTATCTTAACCTGCGCGGTTGCTGTATTCGGCTTAGGCTTATCAGGATAGTCATCCTTCCAGCCTGGGATGTTGAAGTTCTCTGCAACATCTTCTTTTACTGTTATTTCACGGTTGGGAATATCTTCACCTTTTGCTGTTGACTCTACTTTGTCAAAACCTCCGCGAGTAAACTTAAATTCATACTTTCCTGCAGCTACATCTTTTAATATGATGGCTCTGCGCGACACACCAAAAGGCTTTAGCTTATATTTTTCATCTCTGGGATTCCAATTGTTAAAATTTCCCGTTACATAGATGTCATCCTGTTTTTTTGCAGCTACTTCGTTTACGACCAGCCGTACCGTGTACTGAGCATAGCTGCGAGACACTACAAAAAAAGAAAATAATACAATCAGGAAATGTTTCATGCTATGAAATTAAATGTTTCATTTTAACCAACATAAGTGACTCGAAGAAAGGTTGTGAATTAGGCTTTTTTTAAGAAGAAAAGAATTTGTCATTAATCGGTTAATGAAAATTTACAGGCTAAGGTTATGTAACCATTTATAACGGATCGGAAGGATCTATACAAAAACTGTTTGCCTTAAATTCTTATAAGTAGACATTAATACGTAAAGTGCAAGCGAGTAACAGCGAAGATTCCCGGTTTTCTATTTTAATTCCTTGCCTATAAAAATATTCATAAGCATAACGAGCAGATAGCAGGAAAAAATTATTTCATGAAAGCAAGCTATTAATAATGAGAATAAAGGTTATGGCAGCTCTATAAACTTTTTAGCCAGTCAAGGTACTCAACCACTTTTTTATGATGCGGCTCGCTTAGCGGAACCAAAGGCAGACGCAACTGGTTTTCAATAATGCCAAGTTCAGCCAAAACTGCCTTTACACCCGCAGGATTATTTTCTACAAACAACAGGTCAAATGCCTCGAGCATTTTAAACAGAAGACCTTTAGCAGCAATGAAATCGTTACTTAGGCAAAGCCTTACCATCTCAGCAAAATCTTTCGGAAAACTGTTAGCAGCAACGCTAATGACACCATCCATGCCTGCAGCGATTAAAGACAAGGCGAGATGATCATCGCCACTAATAACTAAAAATTCGGAAGGACGGTTTTTTAGAATATGGAAACATTGGATCATGTCTCCGCTTGCTTCTTTTATGCCCATAATATTTGAGCATTCAGTAGCAAGGCGTATAGTTGTCTCTGCTGAAATATTACTGGCAGTACGACCCGGAACATTGTATAAAATAAGTGGCTTCGGCGATGCTTCTGAGATCAATTTATAGTGTCTGAACAACCCCTCCTGAGAAGGTTTATTATAATAAGGACTTGCACTTAATATGGCAGTAGCTTTTTGCAGAGGAAAAGTCTCAAGGTCATTAATTACCTCGTTTGTGTTGTTGCCGCCAATACCGACGACAATAGGAACATTTAAACCAACTTTATCGTAAGTGTATTGCAGTATATCTATTTTTTCTTGTTTGCTGATAGTGGGCGTTTCTCCGGTCGTTCCCAGAACCACCAAATATTCTACTCCACCATGTAGCACAAAGTCTAATAGTCGTCCGTAAGCATCAAAATCCACCTCCTGCTTTTCATTAAACGGAGTAACCAATGCAACACCTGTACCTCTTAATGTATCTCTTAATGACATTTTTTTCTATTATATTTTTAAATTTATTCCGGTAATTCCTCCCAAAACCCCATTTTTCCAAATTTCTCTATTCTCTGCTTAACCCTTTCGGCCGGGTCAATTTTCTTCAGTTCTTTTATAACGGGAACAAGATAATTTTTGAGAATGGAGGCGGCCTCATCATAATTCCAATGTGCACCGCCAGTAGGCTCGGATATCACTCCGTCAACAAGACCAAATTTAAACATATCATCCGATGTAAGTTGCAGTTGTTCTGCTGCTGTTTCCTTCATATCCCAGCTTCGCCAAAGAATAGAACTGCAATTTTCAGGCGAAATAACGGTATACCAGGAATTTTCTAACATGAATACTTTGTCGCCTACACCAATACCCAGCGCTCCCCCACTTGCGCCTTCACCTATAACTATGCAAATCACCGGAACTTTTAGCCGCATCATTTCGTAGATGTTACGCGCAATAGCTTCTCCCTGACCTCTTTCCTCAGCCTCCATACCAGGAAATGCTCCCGGCGTGTCAATCAGGGTAATAACAGGCTTATTAAATTTTTCAGCAAGTCTCATCAGACGCAATGCTTTCCTGTATCCCTCTGGGTTGGCCATTCCAAAATTACGTAATTGCCGCATTTTCGTATTGATGCCTTTTTGTTGTCCAATAACCATTACCGTCTCACCCTCTAACTGAGCAAAACCACCTACCATGGCCTTGTCATCCTTCACATTTCTGTCACCATGCAGTTCAACAAAGTTTGTACACATCTTATCGATGTACTTTAAAGTGTACGGCCTGTCAGGATGCCGGCTAAGCTGAACACGTTGCCATGGTGTAAGATGTTCTGTAATTTCTTTTCTTTTTTCAAGTATAGAATCCTGTAATTGAGTAAGCGTTTGGGTATAATCTACCTTTGAATTTTTATCACCAAGTTTTTTTGTTTGGTCAATCTGCTCGTATAAATCTTTAATGGGCTGTTCGAAATTTAGAAATTGTCTATTGGGATATTCTGGCATATCTGATGGTTGTACGAGTAAAATTAAGCGTAGAAATTTTTTCAAGAAACTTTTGTTTGAAAAAATCGTTTCCCCTTATCTTTGCAATCCCAAAATAACAACTAATAGTTGATTGTCAAGGGAAAATGGATCGGTAGTTCAGTTGGTTAGAATGCCGCCCTGTCACGGCGGAGGTCGCGGGTTCGAGTCCCGTCCGGTCCGCACACTAAGGTATCAAAACAATTCAAAAGCCTGCAAATCGTTGATTAGCAGGCTTTTGTTGTTCTGTCACTTCATCAAAACATTCATAAACTCCCAAAAAACGAGTGAGTGATTCAGTGAGTCAAAATAAGGGTCAAAATTTTACTCACCAGAAATCGCTCAAACCCTTGCTGAGCAACATGTTCAGCTATTGAACATCTTGTTTTTGGTACGCTGCAGTCTTAATTTTATCACCTTTTAAAGACATTGCAATGAGCAAGAGATTAAGTATTTTATTTTACCTGAAAAACAAAAAGGTTTTTATTAAAGGTCCCCAGCCAATTTATATGCGTCTTACCGTAAATGGAAACCGTGCCGAGGTATCAACTAAGCGGGAATGTGAACCGGAAAAGTGGAATTCGGGAGCGGGGCGGCCGAAAGGAACAAAGGAAGAAATCAGGACAATCAATTCATACCTAGATTCTCTTCAGGCAAAGGTTTTAAATGTTCAACATCTAATAATGACTGAAGGAAAATCATTGTCACTTGAATTAATAAAGACAAGAGTTTTTGGCGATGAAGAGAAAATGCGTACTCTAATAGGTCTTATGGATCAGCATAACAAGAGTTTGAACAATTAATAGGCAAAGGTTATACAAAATCGACCTGGACAAAATACAACATCCTTAGGCTTACGCACCCTTGCAGCAAGCAGACTGGTATTATTACGCAGCGCCCATTGAAGCAGCGTGTCGGTAAAAAGCGGTTCGTAGCGACAACTTTTGCTTACGGCAGTTTTCATATTATCACACTTAATACTCTGCGGTACTCCACCAAAAATCAAGGCATAAGTTGAGCACTTTTATAACATTGGGTTGGGTAGCATTGGGAAGCGCTACGGCAAAGCTGTAGCCGCTATAAAGCAAAACGCCTTCAAATACAGGACAGCTCATAACCTCTCCGCTTGCCTTATCTACATAGGATAAATTATCTGATGCAAAATCAACCATCATCACATCGGCAGCCTTATGCTCGAAATGCATAGTAGCCTCATTTACCTTTCTGTACTGCTTATAAAGATCGCAGCCAAAGCAACTGCCTGGTTACACCGTTACGTTTAAGTTCAGCAAGAAAATAAGGTATGCAGCTTTTGAAATCTCCACTGCGGCTATCGGCCTGCATTTGCTTTGCATCAGCATAGGCAATGACGCCAGGACTGCCCTCGTCCATTTGTTGCAGTGCTTCAAGGCTAAAAACAGTTGACTGCAAGCAATCCATATACTGCTTAACTGTGTTACGAGATAGAAGACGAAACAAAACATGGTAAGAGGACGGCCTAAACAGGCCATAAAGAAAGACACTGTTACAGGTGTACGCTTATCAAGCTGGAATATTTTGTTGTCAAACAGAAGGCATCAAGAGCTGGATTAGGCATTACAGTTTACATCAGGCAGATGGCAATACACGGGCAAGTAGTTGCGCGAATGAGTGAAGAAGAAAGGCGTTTTGTCAGGGAATTAGCAGGCATGTCTAACAACATAAATCAGCTTACAAAGAAGGCTCACCAGGAAGGTTTTATTAAAGGCGTTGCTTTTTTTTGCGAGCTACAGAAAACATTTTGATAAACTGCTCGAACCGCTTGTAAATGATAAGTAAAGTAGTTACAGGAAGCTCTTTCAGGGGAGTATGTAAGTATGTATGTGAAGATCAAAAAAGGGCAATGGTGCTGGAAACAGAAGGTGTGCGGGGACACGATTATAAACTTATGGCTTCAGACTTTGAGGCGCAACATGCATATAGACCAACCTTAAATAATGCCGTCTTTCATGCCATCTTAAGCTTCTATCCCGGTGAGAAAATAGACGACAAAATAATGGTTGATATAGCCAAAGAATATTTGCAAAAACCAGGTATTACTGAAACGCAATTTGCCATCACAAAACACATTGACAAAGATCATCCGCATGGTACATGTTATTGCAAATCTCATTAACAATAAAGGACAAACAACCAAGGATAATTGGATTAAAAGGAAAAAAGTAGCGCAACAACTAACTATGAAATATGGATTGAAAGAGGCGCTATCGAAAAATTTAGGTTTAACTCACTTAGAAAGATTGAATGAAAAAGAGGGGACGAGATATGCCCTTTATCAGACAATTGGTGAGACTATACCAAAGTGTAAAAACCTGGATGATTTAAAGTATGAATTAGCCAGGCAAGGAATAGAGCTTTATATAAATACAAAGGGCAAACAAACGAGCTGCAGGGTATTAGTTTTAAGATTGAACTATATATAAACGCAGTGAAATTGACAGACCGTTTTCAATTAAGAGCTTGCAAAGAATATTTCAAGAGCAACAAAACAAACCCACTAATCAACATCCGCCATCTGCTTCTTTGGCAAATCATACAAATCAACAAGACAACGATATCGATAAAGTAAAGAGTGAAACGATACTGGAGCAGCTAATTAAACCCGAGCAAAATCAACAACAATTGCCTGGTGAATTTCAGTTTAAGAAACGCAGGAAGAAGCAATCAAAAGGGTTGCATCTATAACTTTAAAATAGATTGTGATGAGTGATATAATATTACAAAGTATCGTGGAGAAACTTGAAGCCTTGGAGATAGCGTTACTTAAAAAGGATTCAAAAGACACCTTGATACCTGAAGCATTAGTAAATGATTTTAAAATGCATTGCAAAATGAATTAAAGACTTATTCAAATTATGCCAGAACAAGTAACAATAAGACAGATGAACTCTGGTTAAGGATAGATGTGTATGCAAACAAGTTAGCTGAGCCAGTAAAGAGCAATGTGACGCATCAACACCAACTGCATAAAGGAATATGGATATCAGTTGGATTGTCTGTTGCAGTAATTATGTTACTGATGGGATGGATAAGTTCATGCAACAGTAAAAAACAATGTGAAGCAAATGATATAAAGTACAGGGCCATTAAAGGGACAGCAGGTAAAGAGTTAAGTAAAGTATTTTACAAAATGGATAGTTTGTATGATGCAAACCAGAAGCAGTCCGAAAGCAAACTATACAGCAAGAAGATACGATTGCCGAACAAATAAAACTACTTTGTCTTGCTGGTGAAAAAGAAAAAGAAGCGAAAGAGCGAAGACGAGGGCAAAGAAATAAATGAAGGACTTGAATTGCTCATCTACAATTCTTGACCTGTGTAATATCGCCTCGATTAGGATAAAATTTTCATGAATTGAAAATGCAATTAACAATCATTGAAATAGATACCCCGAAGATTTAATCTATTGCAGGCTAAGTTATTACAAAGCTGTATGTCCTCCGGCTTCAAAAACCTATTTTCTAAAAGTGATTCGTAAAGCCCTAACCATCTAACTAACTCCTGCCCATTGATTATTTGAAGCTTCAACATAGTTTACAGGTCGAAGTAATGTTGCGAATGCTTGTTTTGTATAACTAATCTGCATCGTAATTCCTGCGAATCATTTGGTGAGCATCTTGCATGAGGATGGTGCCGCTGTTCCGGCTACCTTCAGTTAAAGCAGCAATCTCAGCATCATTAAGAGGTTTTCCCGGGGAGGTAAT
The DNA here is from genome assembly GCA_038199395.1 of Chitinophagales bacterium. GTDB lineage: Bacteria > Bacteroidota > Bacteroidia > Chitinophagales > Chitinophagaceae > Segetibacter. Next base: position 3,530 of record JBBPZJ010000425.1, on the reverse strand, counting down.
GCTCATCGTTATTATCTATAAATGATAAATTCAAATTATTTTGTTTTGCAAAGTCAAGCAACTTATTTACATCGTCCTGTTGTGTATTTTCTAGTTGGAACAGCATAAATAAATATACAAATTTGTTTATTTTTCTGATAAAAGCATCAAGTATAGAAAGCGAAGGCTTCATGACGAATAGTGGTTGTCCAATATGCTCCGGCAATAGAATTACATTGCTGCTCGTTATGTTAGCGGCAAAAGTATCAATTTTGATTGCTGTCGTTCGCCCTGTACATTCTAGCTAAAAAAATTCAAATGGACGCCGATTTGAACAGTCTTCCAACTTCGAAAAATAGGTTGTCTTTCGCTTTTATTGCTTGCACGTCGTTGGGAGCAGCATTGTCAAAGTCATCCTTAAATGCCACGTCCTTGCAACAACGTGACTACTCTGGCAAGAGCCAGTAGCAGTGTTAAAGCAAAAAAAGCGACCCCGGAAATTTCTTCCCAGGCTCGTCGTAGAACTTGTTCTAATGACCTTCCGTTAGCAAAGCATATTCAGTTGCCGCTCACTTATTTCTTTACGCTTTCGTTGCCCAGCTCTATTTCTCGATTCATTTGTTCAATATCAACAGGCTGAGAAAAATCACCCAGCAACCATTTGCTATAATAATCGGCAAGCATGTAAAAAAAGTATTCACTCATGTCGCCGTAGCCATGCCTCTGCCCGGGCAAAAGCACGAGGTCAAAACGTTTGTTTGCTTTTATCAGCGCATTCACTACCCTGATCGTATTGGCGGGATGAACGTTGTTATCAATATCGCCGGTAGTTAGCATCAGGTGACCTTTCAGGTTTTTAGCCAGGTCGGGATTTTTTTCGATGTTGTATAAAAAAGTAGTATCTCCTTTTTCGCCCACCACTTCTTTTACTCCGTTATGTTTTTCACTCCACCAACGATTGTAAATGCTGTTGTCATGATTACCGGAAGAGGAAACAGCCACTTTAAAAAAGTCAGGATAACTGAGTATGGCAGCGGTTGACATAAAGCCGCCACCCGAGTGCCCGTGGATGCCGACACGATTGATGTCAATAAAAGGATAACGATCTGCAAGCTGCTCAACGGTTGCTTTTTTATCGGCAAGACCATAGTTCCTCAGGTTGCCATAACCATAGGTATGATACCACTTGCTGCGGCTCGGGTTGCCACCACGGTTACCCACCGTAACCACGACAAAACCAAGTTGCGCAAGGCGGTCAATTCTGTCCATTCCTCTTCCAAAAGATTTATTTACAGCCTCTGTTTGCGGACCAGGATATACATACTCAATGATGGGGTATTTTTTGGTAGAGTCAAAATCGAAAGGCTTATACATTACTCCAAACAAGTCAGTAACGCCATCATCTGCCTTTACCTTAAACACCTGCGGAAACTTGTAGCCTGCAGCAAACAGAGACGAAAGATCAGTCGTCTCCAGATCGAGCAATTTTTTGCCTTCGCTGTTGAATAGAGCAGATTTAGGCGCAGTATTAACCCTTGAATAATTATCCACGAAAAACTGTTCATTGTCATCCATACTAACGGCATGTTCGTACTCACCCGTATTGAGTAACCGCATGCCGGTTCCATCAAAATTTACCCGGTAAATGTGCGTGTAATAAGGATCTTCTTTCGGTTCCCTGCCATTGGCAGTAAAATACAAAACCCTCTTTTTTTCGTCAATACCAACAATATCTTCGCAATGGTAAGCGCCCGATGTGATCTGGTTTTTTAACTTGCCACTTCCATCGTACAAATAAAAATGTCCCCAGCCATCCCTTTCACTCCATTCGATCAGTTCACTGCCGCCATTCACTAACCCAAGCCTACTGATCTCCACATAGGTGTTCATTCTTTCTTCGATCAATGGACTTACTTTTCCTGTATTAATGTCAACAGCGCATACATCTATTCTTTTCAAATCACGACTGGTACGGGTAAAATAAAATTGATCATTGGTTCCCAGCCAAAGCGATGGCCGGTAATCATCATCTCTCGTCTTCTCAAGCAGAGGCGCACTCCATAAGTTTACATTCTGGTCTTTAAACTGTTTTACATCCAGCTCTTTACTGGTTTTTGTCGCCATGTCAAACAAAAGCACATTATCTACAGGAGACTCTTTCTCACCCGGCATGTGGTACTTATAAGTCTCCAGGGTAGGGCGTGGACTAGCGATACTATTGATCACCCAAAGATCTTTTACAGCACGCATATCAGTGCGTACCATAGCAAAATGTTTGGAGTCAGCAGACCATAAAATACGAGCTGGCTTTCGTTTATTTTTATTCTTTTCTTTGTCTACATTGGTTTCATTCTCCGATGTGCCATACTCGAAATTTTCGATCCCATTAGTAGTCAGCTTATTCTCTACAATCGTACTGTCATCTTCCTTTTGCAAAGCCTTTCCATAGTTCGCTTTATCCATCCAGTACAGATTAAAATTCTTCGCAAAAACAATGGTTTGCCCATCGGGAGATACAGAAGCCCATTTCGGATTTCTCTTGGGCTTTTTAAAATCTGACAGCTCAACCAGTTGTTCCGTATCGAGGTTGTATTCGAAATAAAAAACTTTTTTCTCCTTCGGTATCGGCGTACCCTTTTTTACAATCGTATCCTTTCGCTCTACTTCCTGTGAGCTTTTTACTTCAAACTGTATCCAGTTTTCGTCCTTTACAAACCGCATACTGTCTATCAGCAGGTGTTGCGCATCAAAAGGATCTTTTACTATTTTCGTCAGTGCCGCAGCCAGTTTTGTGTTGTCAAATAGTTGCCGTTTTTGTGCTTTTACCGGATCGACTATGTACCAGTTTTTTCCCTGCGGCGTCTCATACACATACCAGAAGCGGTCCGACTTCTTAAGCCAGTGAGGATCTACCGAAGTAGAGAAAACCATTTTATCTAATTTCTTAGGAGAAAACCGGGAAGCCAACTGGTAATTCGCTTTAGTGCCGGTTTGAGAGAAAGATGCAGTCGAAGCAAGAACAAGTACCCAAACCCCAAATAATTTCATATTGATCGATTAATTAAAAACGGAAAGTAGCAACGAAAAGTGAAACAAAGCAAATTTGTCGATGAGAAACCGCAGTAAGATATTGGTAGAAGTTGAACAAGAGTTTGGGTGCGCAAGTAGTAGAAAGGGATTTTGTAGGAAGCAAACAGTGGAAAGATAAAGTAACATTGTTGCGACGCTCCGTTCATCGGTGGCGCTTTGATTGGGCTTTTTTTGACGTTGCTGTGTGTTCTCCACCAACATGTGTATTCCGTTCTATGTGACCCACGATTCCGGGATTTTGACCCACCCCCTTTTTGAGAGCAATAAAGTAAGAGCTTAATGAGGTTTAAAGATATAGCTTGAGTAATTGGTTTAGCTTTTTTTCTTCCTTCTTGATTCTCCTTTTAATTCTATGCGATGCACCTGGGCTGTCATTCTGTCCATTATTGCATCGGCCAGCGTAGGCTCATTTATATATTCGTACCATTTGGATACGGGTAGTTGTGAAGTGATTATTACGG
>JBBPZJ010000424.1:0-11014 GCA_038199395.1 Chitinophagales bacterium | reverse complement strand
TTAATGAAACGAGGAGTTATGCAAAAGAAAATAGCGGTAATATTAGGAGATGGAATAGGACCTGAAGTAACTCAACAATCTATAAAAGTTTTGGATGCGGTTGCCCGGCAATTTAAACACGATTTTAGGTACAATTATGCCATAATGGGTGAATATGCAATTGGCAAAACAGGAAGCTTTCTGCCCAACGAAACCCTTGAGGCGTGCCGGAGAAGTGATGCTATTTTATTTGGTGCTGTCGATCAGTCCAAATTTAATAATGATCCTTTCAGTAAAGTTAGACTTGAACAGGGATTGCTTAAACTAAGAAAAGAATTAGGACTTTTTGCCAATATCAGACCAATAACCAGCTATCCCTCTTTGCATCATTTATCCCCTTTAAAAAGTAACAGGATAGAAGGACTTGACTTTGTTATTTTCCGGGAACTAACCGGTGGAATATACTTCGGCAATAAACGATTGACCGAAGACAGAACACAGGCCTCTGACGATTGCATTTACCATCGGGACGAAATAGCAAGAGTAGCACACCTTGCTTTCGCCCATGCCAAAAAAAGAAAAAAAGTGCTCACGTTGGTTGATAAAGCCAATGTGCTGGAAACATCGAGACTTTGGAGAGCAGTTGTGCAGGAAATTTCTGCTCATTATCCTGATGTTACAGTCAATTACATTTTTGTAGATAATGCTGCTATGCAAATTATTATCAACCCAAAACAGTTTGATGTGATACTAACAGAAAATATGTTTGGAGATATTATTAGCGATGAAGCAAGCGTTATTACAGGTTCGCTCGGTTTATTACCTTCCGCATCTATAGGAGATAAACTTGCTTTATTTGAACCTGTTCACGGAAGTTATCCTAAGGCTGCGGGGAAAAATATTGCCAATCCAGTTGGTTCTATTTTAGCCGCAGCTATGATGCTTGATCATTTCGGCTTGCCTGAAGAAGCAGAATTGATAAGAGAAGCGGTACAATGGAATTTGGCTAATGGTTTTGTGACAAAAGACATCGATCCTATAAATAACTATTCAACCGCTACGATTGGCGACCTTGTATCTGATTACGTGGAAAACAGGATACCATCCAGGATGAATAAGGAGAATATGGTAATCAGTAAGTCAACGATCATTTAAAGGAACGCCTAAAAGGGTTAAGAAATATATTAGAAAGAAGATAGAAGATAGAACGAAATTTCACTGTTTTTGATGAATGACGAATAACCAGTAGAAGTGAGTGACACAACAATGTTGAAAAGAGATTTATAGCCGGTAACCAAATAAAAATATACTGCTCACAATGGAATTAAACAAATATAGCAAGACAATCACCCAGGATGTAACACAACCGGCCGCACAGGCGATGTTATATGGCATAGGGTTGACCGAAGACGATCTTAAGAAAGCACAGGTAGGAATTGTAAGCATGGGTTATGATGGCAATACCTGTAACATGCACCTGAACGATCTCGCTAAATTGGTAAAACAAGGTGTGTGGGATAATGAACTGGTGGGATTGATTTTTAATACGATTGGCGTTAGTGATGGCATCAGCAACGGAACAGACGGTATGCGATATTCATTGGTGAGCCGCGATCTTATCGCAGATTCTATTGAAGCTGTCTGTGGAGCCCAATATTACGACTCACTGATTGCCTTGCCAGGCTGTGATAAAAACATGCCCGGTTCAGTAATGGCTATGGGACGACTAAACCGTCCAGCAATTATGGTGTATGGTGGCACTATTGCCCCCGGCCATTACAAAGGGCAGGACTTAAACATTATCTCAGCGTTTGAAGCATTAGGTCAAAAAATGGCCGGCAATCTATCCGAAGCCGATTTCAAGAACATTGTGCAGCATTCTTGTCCGGGTGCAGGTGCATGCGGGGGCATGTACACGGCCAATACCATGGCGAGCGCTATCGAAGCATTGGGAATGAGTTTGCCTTATTCCTCTTCAAACCCCGCACTAAGCGAAGAAAAAAGAAAAGAATGCCTTGACGCTGGCAAAGCCATTCGCCTGCTGATGGAGAAAGATATTAAGCCAAAAGATATCATGACACGCAAAGCATTTGAAAATGCGATCACGGTCATCATGGTACTCGGAGGCAGCACTAATGCAGTGCTTCACCTAATAGCAATGGCCAAAAGCGTGGACGTACCGTTAACACAAGATGACTTCCAGGCGATTAGCGACCGGGTGCCGGTGCTGGCAGATTTTAAGCCGAGCGGTAAATACCTGATGCAAGACCTTCATCAGCATGGAGGTATACCGGCTGTGATGAAATATTTATTTAAAGAAGGATTGCTTTACGGAGACTGCTTAACAGTAACCGGTAAAACATTAGCAGAGAACCTCGCCAATGCTCTGGATTTAAACTTTGATGACCAGAAAATTATCTATCCGCTTGAATCACCTCTTAAAGCAACCGGTCATTTACAAATACTATACGGAAACCTCGCATCAGGTGGAAGCGTAGCAAAAATCTCAGGTAAAGAAGGTGAACGTTTTGAGGGAACGGCTCGTGTTTTTGATGGTGAGTTTGAGCTGATCGCAGGAATAAATTCCCGGAAAATAAAAGCCGGAGACGTGGTAGTGATACGCAATGTTGGACCAAAAGGTGCTCCGGGAATGCCGGAAATGCTTAAGCCGACGTCGGCACTTATTGGTGCCGGTTATGGTAAAAGTATCGCACTGATAACTGACGGAAGATTTAGCGGCGGAACGCACGGCTTTGTCGTTGGTCATATAACTCCCGAAGCATTTGAAGGTGGAATGATCGCATTAGTCGAAGATGATGACATCATCGAACTTGATGCAACTAAAAATACCATCACGCTGAAAGTAGATGAAGCAATTATTGCAGGAAGAAGAGCCAGATGGCAACAGCCTGCATTGAAAGCGACAAAAGGATTATTATTTAAATATGCTAAGCAGGTTACCAACGCAGCAAATGGTTGTGTAACTGATGAGGAAATTTAAAACCTGTAAAGCGACCGCATGGCGTTATCGACAAAAGATTATTTACAACCCGAATATCAAATGGGTAAAATAAAAGCGCATGAACACTTTGAATTCAATACTAGATGTAGAGGAACAAATCCTGATAAAACCGGGAAGTACACCAAAAGCACCAGCGAAGGAGCCGGGAAAAATTAGCGGTTCACAAGCTGTTCTTGAAGCCTTTCTGGCTGAAGGGGTCGATACTATATTCGGATATCCGGGCGGAGCTATCATGCCTATTTATGATGCTTTGTACGACTACCGGGATAAGCTAAAGCATATTCTTGTCCGTCATGAACAAGGCGGAATTCACGCCGCCCAGGGCTTTGCCCGGGCATCCGGACGTGTAGGGGTAGTATTTGCAACCAGCGGCCCCGGAGCTACCAACCTGGTAACAGGTCTGGCTGATGCGATGATTGATAGCACTCCGCTTATTTGTATCACCGGCCAGGTATACGCTCATTTACTAGGCACGGACGCATTTCAGGAAGTCGATGTATTAAACATAACAACTCCTATTACCAAGTGGAATTACCAGGTTACCGATGCGGCTGAAATCCCTTCAGTTTTAGCAAAGGCATTTCATATTGCAAAGACTGGCAGACCCGGTCCGGTACTAATAGATATAACAAAGAACGCTCAGCTTGATAAGTTTAATTACGAGGGTTACAAACGTTGCGAACACATTCGCAGCTACCGTCCCAAGCCTGTGGTGAGAAAAGAGTTCATAGAAGAAGCTGCAAAGCTTATAAACGAAGCTGAAAAGCCTTTTATCCTCTGGGGACAAGGGGTAATATTAGGTAAAGCAGAAAAAGAGTTTAAGACGTTCATCGAGAAAAGCGGTATTCCTGCTGCATGGACCATTCTTGGCGCCAGCGCTATTCCAACAGATCATCCTTTAAATGTAGGTATGTTGGGTATGCATGGTAACTACGGTCCTAATGTGCTTACCAACGATTGTGATGTCCTTATCGCCATAGGTATGCGTTTCGATGATCGGGTAACAGGCCGCCTTGATAAATATGCAAAACAAGCCAAGGTGGTACATCTGGATATTGACCCTTCTGAAATAGATAAAAATGTAAAAGCAACGGTCGGCGTGTGGGGAGACTGCAAAGAAACACTACCTATGCTAACAGAACTGGTGGAAGCTAAACAACATACTGAATGGTTGGCTAAGTTCAATGACTATCGCAAAATAGAAGAAGATACTTTAATTCAAAAAGAGTTACATCCGCAGGGCGAGAAATTGACGATGGGCGAAGTGCTTAATCAAATAAATGATTTTACAGGCGGAAATGCTATCATGGTAAGCGACGTAGGTCAACACCAGATGATTACGTGCCGGTACGCAAAATTTAACCAGACCAAAAGCAACATTACTTCCGGGGGTGCGGGTACTATGGGTTTCGGCTTACCTGCGGCGATCGGTGCCAAATTCGGCGCTCCTGAACGTACTGTTATCGCCATTATCGGAGACGGCGGCATTCAGATGACCATTCAGGAGTTGGGTACTATCATGCAGACAGAAGTGAACGTAAAAATTGTAATTCTAAATAATGAATATCTTGGTATGGTAAGACAATGGCAGCAATTGTTTCATGACAAGCGTTATTCATTTGTTGACATTACAAGTCCTGACTATATAATGGTGGCTAAAGCTTATGGCATTGAAGGACAAAAGGTGTCTCAAAGAGCCGAACTGACCACTGCTGTAAAAACAATGTTACAGCATAACGGCTCTTACTTTCTTGAGGTAATGGTTGGAAAAGAAGACAACGTTTTCCCGATGGTGCCGCAAGGATGTAGCGTAAGTGAGATAAGATTGTCTTAGAATAATAAAGTTACTTCACACAATGGTAATAACTAACTGGATTCAGTATAAAAAGCTTCTACAGTTAGTTGTCAACAAAGCACGTTGTAAATGACAGCAGCGATAAAATCAAATATGAAATGGAACAGCACCTTGTACGACAAAAAACATGATTTTGTTTTTAAATATGGAGAGGATCTGGTTGATTTGCTGGCACCTAAAGTAAACGAGAAAATACTTGATTTAGGCTGTGGCACGGGCTACCTTACAAATATTATTGCAGAAGCCGGTGCTAAAGTAACAGGAATTGACAGCTCTGCTGAGATGATTGGCAAAGCAAAAAGCGAATATCCAAATCTTAATTTTAGGGTTTTATCCGCTACCGATTTTTATTTTGAAGAGCCATTCGATGCCATTTTCTCTAATGCAGTTTTACACTGGGTAATAGAAAAGGAGAGGGCGGTAGAATGCATGTATAAGAATTTGAAAAGTGAAGGAAGAATAGTTGTAGAGTTTGGCGGAAAAGATAATGTAAAGAATATTGTTGCTGCACTTAGATTGGTTTTATCAAGATACGGTTATAAAGACCACGCTGATTTACAAATGTGGTATTTTCCTTCTTTAGCTGAATACACCACTATCCTCGAGAAACAGGGTTTTATTGTGAATTTTGCTGCCTATTTTAAGCGGGAGACTGAATTGAAGGACAACGCAAATGGCATTAAAGACTGGATAAAAATGTTCGGAAGCGCTTTTTTACAAGAGATTAATGTTGACGAGGTTGAAATTATTTTGGATGAAGTTCAGGTTATTTTAAAAGAGAGCAATTACTATAATGATAAATGGTTCGCTGACTATAAACGATTGAGAATAGTGGCTACAAAACCTTAATTAGTATCAAATGAAACAGGAATTTACGATTACCATTTATGCAGAAAACCAGGTGGGTTTGCTTGTTCGCATTGCTATTATTTTCTCCAGAAGAAAAATAAATATCGAAAGTATCAACAGCTCTCCTTCAGAATTTGAAAGTATATCTCGCTTTACTTTAGTGATACATGAGGCAGAAGATGTCATTAAGAAAGTAGCACGGCAGATAGAAAAACAGGTCGAGGTACTGAAGGTGTATTACAATACAAATGATGAAATTGTATGGCAAGAGTTGGCCTTATACAAGGTAAGTACTGATGAAATTGCTGAAAAAGTACAGGTAGAACGTTTACTTCGCCAGTACGGTGCCAGGGCGGTGGCCATTAGAAAAGATTATACAATCTTTGAAACTACCGGCCACCGGGAAGAAACACAAAAGCTGATTGATTATTTAAGCCCTTACGGACTGATCGAATTTGTAAGAAGTGCAAGAGTTGCCATTATAAAAGCAAGTAGCGGTTTCCATGAAAAATTAAAAGAATTTGAAGCTGCAGATCCAGGTGATGAGGCAGTAGAAAATGAATATCTTAACCAGCAGGATGAGGTATTTTCTATGTAATGCCCGAATTCTATGTAATGCCCGAACTCCTGTTATTACTTTTGGAATTTCAACATTATTTGAAACATAAAATTGAAGGCAACGATTTTTTGTGTGAGGAGAGAGCTAAAGATGAAATGAACTCGCATTAGCGTCAATTGATCTTTTTATAAATGGATATCACCTTGTCAAAAAAAGCTGAATATAGTTGTAATCGTACAAGTGAGTGACACAACGGACGGTGAATAGAAAATCTAAAGTTGGTTATAAAAAGAACTTTATCAACGAAACTAAAAACCAAAAACTCAGAACTTTAAACTAAAATAACAATGGCAAAATTAAACTTTGGCGGTGTTGAAGAAAATGTAGTAACACGCGACGAATTTCCTTTGGAAAAAGCACAGGAAATTTTGAAAGATGAAGTAGTAGCAGTAATAGGCTACGGTGTTCAAGGTCCGGGACAGGCTTTAAACCAAAAAGAAAATGGCGTTAACGTAATTGTAGGCCAGCGTAAAAATTCAAAATCGTGGGACAAGGCAGTACGCGACGGTTTTGTACCGGGCGAAACATTATTTGATATTGAAGAAGCGTTGGAGCGCGGCACAATTATCTGCTACTTATTAAGCGATGCTGCACAACTTCAATTGTGGCCTACCGTTAAAAAACATTTGACTGCGGGAAAAGCGCTCTATTTTTCTCATGGCTTTGGTATTACTTATAACGAGCAGACAGGAATTATTCCACCTGCTGATGTAGATGTTTTTCTTGTTGCGCCAAAAGGCTCAGGCACTTCTCTTCGCAGAATGTTTTTACAGGGCCGTGGTTTAAATAGTAGTTACGCAATCTTTCAGGATGCAACAGGTCGTGCATATGAAAGAGTAGTTGCCCTTGGTATAGCGATCGGAAGCGGTTATCTTTTCGAAACTAACTTCAGAAAAGAAGTTTTCTCTGACCTTACGGGAGAAAGAGGTACATTAATGGGGGCTATTCAGGGTATATTTGCGGCTCAATACGAGGTACTTAGATCAAAAGGCCATTCGCCATCAGAATCATTTAACGAGACGGTAGAAGAGCTAACCCAATCTCTGATGCCATTGGTTGCGGAAAATGGAATGGATTGGATGTATGCAAACTGTTCAACTACTGCCCAGCGCGGTGCGTTGGATTGGTGGAAAAAATTCCGTGACGCTACATTACCGGTGTTCAAAGATTTATACGAGAGCGTGGCTGAGGGAAAAGAAGCCGCAAAGTCTATTGAAAGTAACAGCAAGCCTGACTATCGCGAAAAGTTAGAAGTGGAATTAGCAGAATTGCGTGATAGTGAAATGTGGCGTGCAGGCAAGACAGTAAGAAGTTTAAGGCCGGAAAATCAGGAACCGGCCTCAGCAGAAAACCAGGAAAAATTTGTGGAAGCAGTAATATAGAAATAGAACACAGACATTCTCCGGAATCACGGTTGAATAGATGAAAGTTTTTTATAACCTTTCGCTATTTAATCGTGATTTTTAATTTAAGAGCCCTCTTATAATAAAACTATTTCTAAAAATGGCTGATGTCGTAGCAGCCGGTAATAGAGTGATCAGTTACAGGCGGCAGAAATAACAGGATTAGCTTTCTTACACTTTAATCCGGTGGCAAGAATATTGAATAATAGAGGGAAATAAGAGTGAAATTAATCTAATCTTACAATTGAATTAATATGAGGTGGTATCAAACCTGGTTATTCGTGACAGTGCTGTACATATAATTTTAATCTGATTGCTTGCTTTTTAGCCCGCACATTGAATAAGATTGTGAAAAAATCTCACCAAACTATTATAAATTTTTCATTAATGAATTTAAAAGCTTATCCTGGCCATCCCTACCCTTTGGGAGCAACGTGGGACGGAAAAGGAGTAAACTTTGCGCTTTATGCTGATAATGCAACCGGAGTTACATTGTGTTTATTTAAGTCGGAAAGCGACAAAAAAGAATTTGCGAAAATTGAATTAACAGAAAGAACGCATCAAATTTGGCATATATACTTACCAAATGCGAAACCAGGTCAGTTATATGGCTACCGGGTTCACGGTCCTTATGATCCTCAAAATGGGCATCGATACAACGCAAATAAACTTTTGATAGATCCATACGCAAAAGCAATAGCAGGCACTATTGCCTGGCACGACGCTCTTTTTGGCTACCAGTTAGGGCATCCGAATGCCGATCTTAGCTTTAGTACTACAGATAGCGCTCCGTACGTGCCCAAATCTGTTGTAATAGACTCAAATTTTGATTGGGAAGGAGATAAACCGCCTAAAGTCTCTTATCACAAGACAATTATTTATGAAACGCATGTTAAAGGATTTACTGAACTGCATCCCGAAATACCCGATGAGATCAAAGGTACGTACGCTGCGCTTGCTCATCCTGTTACCCTTACATATCTACTCAATCTGGGCATAACAGCGATCGAATTAATGCCCGTACACCACTTCATATTAGATCGTCATCTCGCGGAGCGGGATTTAGTAAATTATTGGGGATACAATTCTATCGGCTTTTTTGCCCCTGATGTTCGTTACTCAGGCAGCGGTGGAGAAGGCGGACAGGTTTCGGAATTTAAAAACATGGTGAAGGAACTGCACAAAGCAGGTATTGAAGTAATTCTTGATGTTGTGTATAACCATACGGGAGAAGGAAATCATCTTGGCCCTACCATATCTTTCCGCGGAATTGACAATTCTTCTTATTACAGGCTTACCGAAGACAAGCGATTCTGTATGGATTATACAGGAACTGGAAATACGCTTAACGTAATGATGCCTAATGTGCTGAGATTGATTATGGATAGCCTTAGATACTGGATCCTCGAAATGCATGTTGACGGCTTTCGTTTTGATCTTGCATCTACCCTGGCCCGCGAACTTCACGAGGTAGACAGGCTTGGATCTTTCTTCGATATCATCCACCAGGATCCTGTTATTTCGCAGGTTAAACTGATCGCTGAGCCGTGGGACATTGGAGAGGGCGGCTATATGGTGGGAAAATTTCCGCCGGGATGGGCCGAATGGAATGGAAAATACAGGGATTGCCTGCGTGACTATTGGCGGGGAGCTGATAGTATGTTGGGGGAATTTGCACAGCGTTTTACAGGAAGCCCGGATTTATATCAGAATGATTATCGTAAACCGACTGCCAGCATAAACTTCATCACTGCTCATGACGGCTTTACCTTACACGACCTGGTTTCTTATAACGAAAAGCACAATATGGCTAATGGAGAAGACAATAATGATGGAGAAAGCCATAATAGATCATGGAATTTAGGGGTGGAAGGACCAACAGACAATCCCGCAATTATAAAGCTGAGGCAACAACAAAAAAGAAATTTTCTTACATCCCTTTTCTTATCACAGGGCGTACCTATGATAGTTGCAGGTGATGAACTGAGCAGAACACAAAAAGGAAATAACAATGCGTATTGCCAGGATAATGAAGTCTCATGGATCGACTGGGAAAATGCTGATACAGAACTATTAGAATTTACCCAAAAGCTCATCCACTTCCGTAAAAAACATCCCGTCTTTCGTCGTCGTCGCTGGTTTCAAGGGGAATCGTTACATAAGGAAAAAGATCTCGAAGATATAGAATGGTTTTTACCGGACGGAACAAAAATGACACAAGAGAACTGGACACATGATTTTGCTAAATCGTTGGGAGTTTATCTGAATGGACTTGGAATAAGAACGCTCGGACCGAAAGGAGAACAAATCTTAGACGACAGCTTTTATGTCATCTTCAATGCTTATCACGACCAGTTACGCTACACCCTTCCTCCAAAAAAATATGGCCATCACTGGACGAAAATGCTGGATACCAGCAAGAATGAAATTGTAGATCACGAGGGAAGCTTTAAAGCAGGCGAAAAAATTGTGGTAGAGGGACGCTCAGCAGTAGTTTTAAAACAAATAGATTAACATTAATGATTCAAACAGATATAAATAGAAGGTCGCTTGGAGTGAACTTCACTTCCAGGGGTGAGGCAAAGGTTGCAATTTGGGCTCCTTTGCAAGAGCAGGTGCAACTTATTTTATCTGACAACAAGACTATACCGCTTTTAAAAGATGAATTTGGTTATTGGAGAACTGTAACAGCGGAAATAAAACAAGGTGATTTATATAAAGTAGCACTGGGAGAAGATAAGGTCTTCCCTGACCCGGCATCACTAAGCCAACCTGATGGTGTTCATGGCTTTTCAAAGGCGGTTAACATACAAGGTTTCGATTGGAATGATGATGATTGGAGAAATCTTCCATTAGAAGAATATGTTTTATATGAGCTGCATGTTGGCACGTTTACGCAAGAAGGCACTTTTGCTGCCCTTGAAGAAAGATTGCCTTACCTGAAAGAACTTGGCATCAACGCGATAGAAATGATGCCTGTGTCTCAATTTCCGGGAGGAAGAAATTGGGGTTATGACGGCGTTTTCCCCTATGCTGTGCAAAATACCTACGGAGGGGTTCAAGGCCTGAAACACCTTGTACAAGCTTGCCATCAACACGGTATAGCAGTTATACTCGATATTGTTTATAATCACCTCGGCCCGGAGGGAAAATATCTCGGTACGTTTGGGCCATACTTTACCGATAAATACAATACACCCTGGGGCAATGCCATAAATTTCGACGATGAATGGTGCGATGGAGTAAGAAGATATTTTATTGAAAATGCATTGATGTGGTTTCGTGAT
>JBBPZJ010000423.1:0-3609 GCA_038199395.1 Chitinophagales bacterium | reverse complement strand
TTGCTTTAGCTGTACTGCAAGCAATGATAGCTCCATATGTTAGTGCACGAAAATTAACCTTATTAACCGAGCATAAAATAACTGCGGCTGATGTAACGGGGAGTAAAGTAAAAGCGTTGAAAGCCTTTAGCAAACAGAGCGGAAAGGAAATAATATTGTCTGCTACCTATTTTGTAGATGCTACAGAACTAGGTGATCTGCTGCCTCTAACAACTACAGAGTTTGTTACAGGAACAGAATCTAAAAAAGAAACCGGTGAATTACACGCTCCGGAAATTGGCGACCCAAACAATCACCAGGCCTTTACGGTTTGTTTTGCAATGGACTATGTTCCCGGCGCAAATCATACAATTGAGAAACCAGTTGAATATAACTTCTGGAGCAGTTATGTTCCTAAAATGAGCCCTGCCTGGCCTGGTAAATTACTACAACTTAAATATCCGAAACCAGCTACACTCGTGCCCACTCCTTTAGGTTTCAATCCTCAGGGAATACAAACAGGTGACTATCTTAACTTATGGAACTATCGCCGCATCCTTAGTAAAGACAATTTTTTGCCAGGTAGCTATGCGGGTGATATCAGCACAGTTAACTGGCCTCAAAATGATTATTTCTTAGGCAATCTTATTGGAGTAACTGATAAAGAATTTAAACATCACGTTGATCGTGCCAAGCAATTAAGTTTGTCTTTATTATATTGGTTGCAAACAGAAGCGCCGAGACCAGGCGGTGGCTATGGATGGCCAGGATTGCGGCTGCGCAATGATGTTATGGGCACTGCAGATGGACTTGCAAAGTATCCATATATTCGGGAGGCCCGACGTATAAAAGCCCTTTTTACAGTAAAGGAAGAATATGTTGGTGTGGCAAACAGAACGCTTGTTTATGGCAAGGAAGCGGCAAAAGCCTCTGCTGATTTTTATGACAGTGTAGGTGTTGGAAGTTATCATATTGACCTGCATCCAAGCACGCGTGGTAATAATTATATAGACTTTGATTCGTTGCCTTTTCAAATACCACTCGGCGCATTACTTCCACAACGAATGGATAACCTGCTTCCGGCAAATAAAAACATTGGAACTACACATATTACAAATGGCTGCTATCGTTTGCATCCTGTAGAATGGAGTATTGGGGAAGCAGTTGGATTATTAACTGCATATTCTATCAATAATAAAGTTGTCCCAAAAGAAGTTCGCGAAAAGAAAAATTTACTTCAGGACTTTCAAAGTTTTATTCACAAGCAGGGAATTGAAACCAGGTGGCGTGCTTAGCTGGCACGAATATATTTTCTATAAAAAGTGACAGCAGAAAAATCAGGAAAAGACATTGATATTCAGTAGGACAAAGCTGGATTTTACATAGGTTTACTTGCTGCTGCAAACCATATCAAAATTTATATCAGCTTCGAATGTTCTGTTCCAGGGTAGTTTGAAACTGAAGTTAGATGGTTGATTACATTGTATATTCTTTTGTCTGCTGTTTGCAATTTTATGTGAATAAATGTCGCTTAATTCGCTAAACGATTTTGAAAGCAATTGCACTGCATAATTTTCAACCTGTTCCTTTTCCTTATCATCCAAAATTTTCGAACTTACTTTATCCTGCTCAAAATGCTTGTTGATCCTTGATCTTAGCAATCCATGAAAATAATAATCATCTAATATCCGATGAAAAGTAAACCGATTTTGTGCAGTCCACATACGGTTAATTGCCTCTTTATTCTTTGAAAGTTTCAACTCAGCTAAGTTTAAAACAATTCCCTGCGGAAGGGTTGTTCCAATTGTATTTGCAGCAGTATTCCATGAAGCATAACTGTTAAGTTCAGGAAACAATCCCTTTCTGCCCAGCTCATTTGCAAATGCAGAATCACCGCCCTGCACATTACCTACAGGATCAATATCAGCAACAATAACTCTTTTACCTTGCCTTATCTTACTTTCAATTTCTGTGGCAAAGCTAGCAGCTCGTCCGGCATCATTACGGGAAGTAAAAACATAAAAAAGCAGGTCAGCCTGCTTCTCATCCTGCACTTCCAGAGAACCGGTGGCTTTTATATGATAGCTAACTGTTTCTTTTAATGGTTTATCTTCAAACGGCATAACTGTATTTGCTGCGCTGGCTGAAGAATAAACAGGTTTGATCTTAGGCGAATATTTATAATACGAATTAAGGGCTCTGGCTAACAGAAGCATTGAAACTTCATCTGCACCTGGCTGCACCGCTATCCTGCCTGTTAAATTCAATCTTTTAATTTCCTCGACAAGTTTAACCCGATCAGCTACATGAACACCTGATGGTTTTGCATCGTCCTGTGACAAAATGAGGTAATCAATAATGCCTGAATGAACAAAATTAACTGCGGACAGGTTTATCTCTAAGTTGCGCTGCCTGGCCTTCTTATAGTTCGCCAAAGCTTCATCAGGAATTTTAGTTTCCAGTACCTGTGTTTCAGCCTTAGACTTATCATCATTATTCACCGATACCTCAGCCCATTTCGCAAGATCAGCTCTATATGCCTCGTTCTTCCCATCTGCTGTAGGCGCTAACCGCATAATCACGCTTTGTGCGTAAACCTTTAATCCAGGTGCTTTTCCACGCATTTCCCGCATAAACTCAACACGTTTTAAAGCCTGGTCTGCTGCAACATTATAAGTTCTCGAACCCACTAGTCCACCGTAAACAAGCATATCAAGAGAAATGATAGCTGCATCAAATGATGTAATGTCTTGCTGCTTTACCCATTCAATTATTTTATCGGATTGGCCTGCTGCTGTAAATCTGCCAATAAGTTGTATTGGTGGGGTAACAACACTCACATTACAAATTTCACCTATTTTTTTAGTAAACTCTAAACATGGTGGTCTGTCATCAAGTGGAATAAATAAAACTCTTACGGGAGGCTGCGGCTGCAACTGCGCAAACGCAGAGAAAACCGCAAATAATAATGTTATAAGTGAAAGAGGTTTTTTCAATTTTATCATTGTTTAAGAATAATAAGTTTGAAAGATAAATAGAATTTGAAGATAACATCTGAGAAATCAGCAAAATACAACGGTTGTTTATTGATGTCTTTGGCTTCCGAAATCTTGCCCGGCCTCTTCTTCGCAATAACACCGTAGGTAGCGTACCTTTCAGCAAAGCCCTTCAAGTGCTGCAGTTTGAAAAATGAGAATACAAGAAAATAGGTAGCCATAAAATATTGCAGCCGGTTATCCCGATTAAAAGCACCACTTGCTACTTCTGCTAACAAAGTAACACCTGTGATATAAGCACCGATTACGAGAATAGGCTAATAGGTAGTTAGCCATGATCCGGTTTCTTCAGAAATTAGCGTATGATGCATCCCGTAGGCGGGAAAGTTTTAAAGGAAGAAGAATAGCAAAATATTGCAGAGAAGTATAGAAAGTGATTTGTGCAAAGAGTACTTTCACCCACATGTACATCCCATACTCAGTTGTGTTGGCATGAGTAAAATGATTGCCTGACTTTTTGCTGTTAAGCATTCGAAATTTTTTATTGTTGTCTCCGTTTTGTAAGAGCTGTAATTGTATAAAGATGCTTTGTAACTAATTTTAAAGGTGACATTGAAATTGATGTGGGTTAATA
>JBBPZJ010000422.1:0-22452 GCA_038199395.1 Chitinophagales bacterium | reverse complement strand
CTAAGGTCAATGCAAACAGTATTGCTGTAATGCCTTATGCTTTTTGCAGTCCTGACAACCCGGTGATTAGATATAACCACAAGGGGCAGTGGTGGGGTGAAAGCGATGTAGGAGTAATTGGGACTATTCAACTTGCGCATCAACGAGGTTTAATGGTGATGCTTAAACCCCATCTATGGATTGCCCACGGCATCTACACGGGAGAATTTGCGCCTGATTCCGACAAAGACTGGGAATTATGGGAAGCCAGCTACCGTGATTATATTCTTCATTTTGCAGCTATTGCTGATAGTATGAAAGCCGAAATTCTTTGTATTGGAACCGAATTGGGAGCGACCACTAAAGCGAGACCCGCTTATTGGAGTTCATTAATAGATTCAATCAAAAAAATATATCGTGGTAAACTAACTTATGCAGCAAACTGGGATGACTATACCAGCGTTCCTTTTTGGAAGAAACTTGACTATATTGGAGTAGATGCCTATTTCCCCTTAGCAACGGATAAAACACCGGCAGTAAATTCTATAAAAAAAGGATGGCAAAAACATATCAACCAACTTGAAAAACTAAGTACTCAATACGGCAGACCAGTATTGTTTACCGAGTATGGATACCGCAATGTGGATAATACTACGGCAGAACCCTGGAAGGAAAATAAAGGTGACGAAAATAACGATGCCCAGGCAAATGCATTCGAAGGATTTTACCAAAGCTTTGCTCGAAAAAAATGGTTCGCAGGTGGCTTTGTATGGAAATGGTATATAGATGACGGACGTCATAGAAGAGATAACATAGACTTTACCCCACAAGGTAAACAAGCTGAAAAAGTGATTGAAAATTGGTATAGTGACAAATAACCTGCTGCAATATTGATTAAACTGAACCCAGTATAAAAGCAAACAATTGGCAGTAATAAACCAAAAAAGGCTAAAGCTAATTTTCTATATATCCACTTTTATTATGCTTCCATAACTCCCAGGTTGCATACGAAAGCATGACTACATAACTTAGGGCTACGAGCCACAAATTCTCATTTACCGGGGTTGAATGATAGGCATAATAGCTAAGGGTAACCAAATAGGACCAAATCATTACATATATGTAAGGGGTACATATTGAAATCATAAGAGGCGCACTTATATACCAGGGATGAACCGTAGTAGCAAACAAGTAGTAGACAGTAAGAATGAATAAGGCTTTTGTAAAAAATTGCCGGTTTGAAATTGCATTGTCCCTAAAAGAAATGATACAAATAATAACTGCGGCGGTAACAGAAAGCAGTGGACCAGCAAAGGCAATTATATTATAGCCGGTAACTAAAGTACCAAGCCAACGAATGATATAATATAGACTTGCATTAAATTCAAAATGACTTAAGAACAGATTTATACTTTCAAAAAAATGTAAAATGGTTACTTTATCGATAATAAGCGCAAATAAGGCAATAGTGACAAAGCCACTGATGACCGAATAAATCAAACCCTCTTTCCATCCCAGTTTCTTAATTATCAAGGGAATAAAAACTACAGGAATCAATTTCGAACAAATGCTTAATCCAAGAAATATAGCTGACATATAAATCTTATTCTGCAACAGCAGTAGAAAAGCCAATATCAGAAAGAATATCATTATTGCATCGAAGTGAACGTTACCAGTTAGTTCCGCAATAACCAATGGATTTAAAAAATAAAACAACGAAAGATGCTTTGGCAATTGAAGGCGACTTAAGACCAAAGGAAACAGCAAAATTATTCCAGTTTCAGCAAGCAGAATAATAATCTTCATGAAAACGATAGCGCCTGAAAAAGTGTTGGATGCTTTTGCTGAAAGCCAAAAAATAGCTTGAAGAACAGGTGGATAGATAGTATAATAACCGGGAGAGTTTAAGCGGTAATACAGATCATTAGTAATGCCTGGAATAGATGACGATTTTATCACTTCTGCCGGCAGGTGACTGTAAGGATTAATGCCATTTGCCAATAATCTTCCATCCCAGATAAAACGATAAACATCATCAGAAAGATTAGGAGCAGAAAATAAAATTACTATGCGAAAAAAAAATCCGGCAATTATGAGTTCTTTATAATAAAAAGAAGAATTTTTATTGAGAAAGTAATAACAGGCAAATAAAACGGTAAATAAAGTAAGAACCTGGAAAAAATTATTTCTCACAGTTTGGTAGCACAACAAATAATAAGCTGCTGCGGTAATGAATAACAGAAGATAAATAAGTAGTACATTTTTATTAGTCTTCAAATCACTCATAAAATCAATTGGGAGGAGGGGAATAAACTTCTAAGATGCCCTAGACGTACTTAAAATAGTAGTTATTATTTTATAGCCTGAACTGTTGCTGTCTGAATGCACTGATAACGGGAGGTAACTCAGCAGGAGTGGTAACATCTTCGAGGTATACAGACTTCCACCTTTTTAATTGTGCTCTGTAGCTGAGATCGAGGTCCTCCGTCAACGTATCTGCTTCCCAATTCCCAACGTCTACAATACATTCCTTTATCCACACGCCTGCGGTACCATTAAAATTGATAAAATAACCGGTTGCATTGCTACCTGTTTGTTCAATAGTAACCATTGCATGGTTTTAAATCAGAAACAAGAAGAGCCGGTATTTTATTACGAGTATTTACTTATTATCAGGTACAAATTTCATTGAAATGGAATTAACACAATGTCTTGTATTTTTTGCTGTGAATCGCTCCCCTTTAAAAACATGTCCCAGATGCGCATCGCAATTTGCACAGACGATCTCAATCCGTCTTCCATCAGCGTCCGGCACTTGTTTTACCGCACCTTTTATTTCGTCATCAAAACTTGGCCATCCACAATGCGACTCAAATTTATCGGCCGAATGATATAAAGGTGCATTGCATCGCCTGCACATGTAGGTGCCACTTTCTTTGTTGTTGGTGTACTCGCCTGTAAACGGCATTTCCGTTCCTTTACGTACGATCACCCTTTCTTCATCTGGTGTCAGCTTGTTATATTCCATAATAGAATTTTTTTTATACTTATTACAATTTCAGCAATATAAAAGTTTTGTTAGCAGTACCGGCATTCCGCCTGATGTAGAGCAAAACTGATCTATATTTAGCCGTCGAACAATGTAATGATTCATTCTGTTAACTCAATTATTTGTTGTGAAAACATCCGTCCAATAGTATAAGTAAAAGATTATCCTATAAACGGTTTACATAAATACCTGGTTTGATTTATTTATTGCACCTTTTAACTTTGTATAATCATATTATCAATACTATGCCCAAAATAATTGCATACATAGCTTTGGTTCTTATAAGTGTTTCCTGCGGTAAAAAGCATATTGATGAAAAAGCTTTTCAAATCGTGGAAAAGAGCATTGCACAACACGGTGGGAAAAATTACCAGGATATGAATGTTTCTTTTGATTTCCGGCAATTCAAGGTTCATCTAAAACAAAAAGAAGGCGTTTTTTTGTATGAAAGAACATTTAAGGACTCTTTGAATAATGAAGTGCATGACGTTCTTACAAATAATTCCTTCAGTAGAATAATAAACAACAAAAAACAGGATCTAACCGCAAAAGAAAATGATAAATACAAGGAAGGCCTAAACGCTATCGCTTATTTTGCTTTATTGCCCTATAAACTTTTTGAACCGGCAGTCATTCTTAAATACCTTGGTGAAACAACTATCGAAAACAAAAAGTACGATAAAATTGCTGTTTCATTTGAAGAGGCCAGCGGCGGAAAAGATCATCTTGATGAATTCTGCTACTGGATCAATCGAAATGATCACACAATGGACTATTTATCTTACTCCAATGGTGGCCCAAGATTTAGAAAGGCAATAAAAAGAACACAAGTTGATGGTATTACTTTCCAGGATTATGAAAACTATGAAGTCTTAGATTCCACTCTTTCTGCTTTTAACTATGACAAAGCTTTTGCAACAGGCAGAGTAAAGCTGCTTTCAAAAATTGAACAATTTAATTACGTTTCCAATAAGTCAGCTAAAAAGTAACTATTATCAACAATTGACTTTAGAGCCTAAAATTTGAACGGAACTTCTGCTACCGTTTTATCCCACGCAAGTTTCATTACCCCTTGTTTTTCTCCCTTGTTTTCAAATTGGATGGTAAAATTTTCAATCGCTGTGCCTGTTTGAGTTGCAGGTGCAGTTACTCTAAGAACATCATTCGCTTCTTTATAACTGAAAGCACCCCAATAGTCTAAATCATTGTTTAAAATGATTGTCCATTCCTTTTCGCCTGGAATAGTAAAAAGAGAGTAAGTTCCTGCTTTTACTTTTTTTCCTCCAAATTCTACATCCTGGTAAAATTTTATTTCAGTGGCCTCATTAGCTCCTGTTCTCCACACCTTACCATATGGAACAAGCTTTCCAAAAACCTCTCTCGAATTCATGCCAGGCCGGCTATAAGTAACTCTTACAATAGCCTTTTCCCCGGCTTTTCGATCATGAGCAAAATTGTCGGGATAGTAAGCCATATCCATAGAGCTTTTATCGAGGCCTCTAAAAGTTTGTGCATTCGATACCAGTACCATTGAAATGACAAAAAGCGCAGCAAAAAGTATTTTTTTCATAATGATTGTTAAGCAAAACAGTTTAAAAATGTACTTGAAGGAAGTTTGAATATAACATTTATTTCTGTTCATTCAAATTCCAAATATAATTTACGTTGGGCTAATGCTGGTTTTGTTATTGATCTTGACTTTTTTACTTTCTACAATAGGAAATTGGGTAATGTAAAGGTTGTGAATAGAAGACTAACCTCTTATGACAGCTTATAACTACGAGATCAAAACCTTTGACAGATAGTATTGTTTATTATCTTTAGATGGTCTGTTTTCTTTCAGTGTACTTTACTAACCTCTTATTTTAAAAAATTTATTATGAAATTATGAAATTTATTATTGTAGCCATTGGCATCATTTTAATTCAAATCTCCTGCTCCTCACCTGCTGGTGACAAGAGTAATGAACCGTTAGCAATAGCCAAAGCTTATGGAAGCGATAATTTCGATAAAGTAAAAACCATTGAATTCACTTTTAACGTGCAAAGAGACACAGTACAATCAGCCCGACACTGGAAGTGGGAGCGTGCGACAGACATGATCACATCTACTGACAAAGGCAAAACCACCAGCTTTAAGCGATACGATACAAGCACGACCGAGCTGAAACAACTGAATGGAAAATTTACCAATGATGAATATTGGCTACTCTTTCCACTTCATCTTAAGTGGGACAATGGTTACACATTTACAAAAAATGATACTGCTACAGGCCCGTTGTCTGGCCAAAAATATCATAAGTACACAGTAAAATACAATGACAAAGATGGATTTACGCCGGGAGATATGTACGATTTATATACAGATGATTCTAATGTTGTAAGGGAGTGGGCTTTTCATAAAGCAGCGTCTGTTGAGCCTTCTTTAGTTACAACATGGGAGGACTATCAGGATATTGGGGGTTTAAAAATCGCCAAAGATCATAAATCTAAAGACGGAAAGTTTAGACTTTACTTTACTGATGTGAGGGTTGATTGATCTTAATAAAACGTTGATTTAAGTATGATCTCATTTGAAAAGAATCTTACCTGAATAAATAAAAATCTGCTATGAAATGGACAGTGATGAAAAAGTATTCATCTGGCTTCTACCAACTTTTGTAATTCCATTCCTAAATTAACGAAGTAAACATTTCGATTAAAAGAAGTAACGGACAAAAAATACAAAATAGTAATTAGTGACTTCCTTGCTGATTCACTAACTGCAGAGAAAGAAATTATTGGCGATAAAGCAGAGAGATATCTGTATTAAATGCAAACAGTGAAGAAGATTTGCAAGGCAAAATTGAAGACGCAGATGTTATTATCATGTATCACAGTTTATCGTTTGCAAAGACAACCGTGGTTTTTCATGCCTTATACTTTTCAGCAAGCTTTTAGTTCGTCATTTCGAGGCACGAAGTAATACTCCGGGGGATAAGCAAAAAGAAAAGGAGTTGTAGAAAGGGGAAAGTTGAACGGATATTAATGGACGGAAACAGCGAAAAAGACGTTTTGTGTCTAAAAATCACACCCTTAATTTAGGCAAGATATTTAAGGCATTTCTCACCCTCCGATTTCCTCATAAGTTCCATCACTGGTAGCTACTTCATACACCTCAGCATCTATGTCAAATTCTTTTTTGTATGCATCCGTTATTTGTTTCACTACCTGTGCCCAGTCTTTTTTATGTATCAGGTTAATGGTGCATCCCCCAAAACCACCACCCATCACACGGCTGCCAATAATGGAGGGTAGTTCTTTGGCCTTATCCACTAAAAAGTCAAGCTCAGCACAACTAACCTCATACAATTTGCTCAGCCCCTCATGTGTTTGAAACATCAACTTGCCAAACTGGTCAAGCTCGTTGTTTTCTAACAGAACAGCCGCTTTTTGGGTACGCTCTATCTCCTGCGTTACATAGAGGCAGCGCTTGTAAATAACTTCGGTAAGATCTGCTTTGTGTTTTTTAACGTCGTCTGGTTTAATGTCTCTAAATGATTGCACATTAGGTAGCAGTGATTGCAGTTTCGCAAAGCCCTCCTCGCACTGTTGACGACGTTGATTGTACTCTCCGCTGGCAAGTGAGTGGTGAACTTTCGTGTTGATCAGTACTAACGAATAATCTTCGAGGTGTAAGGGCAGATACCTGTAATCGAGCGACAGGCAGTCAAGAAAAATGACGTTGTCCTGCTTGCCCATAATGCTGGCAAACATATCCATAATACCAACTTGCACCCCCGGAAAAGTATGCTCAGCTTTTTGAGCCATTGTTGCCATCGTGGTTCTTTGTAGCTGAAGGTCGAATATTTCATTTAGTGCAAACAGTAATCCACACTCCACTGCTGCTGACGACGACATGCCTGCGCCAATAGGCACATTTCCACCGAAAGCACAATCAAAACCATGAATCGTCAATTCTCTTTTCTGCACCTGGTCTATCACTCCCAACAGATAATTTTGCCACCCTTCTACAGGAGCGATCTTAGTTAACGGTGTAGAATAAGTCTCATCTAAATCAACACTATAAAAGTTTGCAGTATCAGTTGCATTGGGAGCAACGGCAAACCAAACGCCTTTATCAATTGCTGCGGGCATTACAAATCCATCATTATAATCTATATGCTCACCTATAAGATTGATTCTTCCGGGAGAGAAAAAGAGCCTGGGTGTAGTACCAAATTTTTGAGCAAAAGACTCAACAATCGTTTTTGAAGGCATAATAATGATTATAAAGATCGGGTAATAAATTTTGTGGTAAAAGTAGCTAATTCCCCAGGTTGTAAAACTCTTAAGCCCATTCCATTGTTGAACGCATCAGGCGCCCCACTTAGATTTTCTACTGCAATGCTTTTTCTATGTTCAGGTGTATATATCTGCAAATAGGGATAACTTTCTTCCGGGTGAAACTCTATCTGAACTTTTTTTTGAGGATGCCTGATGATGCACATTGGCTGGCACTCTGCAAAGTTTAAAGTAAAGCAATTGTCTATTTCTGTCGGTCCCAAATTTTTAATTGATCCAAATTCCTCAAAGGGAATAAGATGACCGGTTGGAATTAAACTATCGTTAAACTCAAGCATTTCCTTGCTCTGAAATTCGAGTTGATAGTCGTTGATACTGTCACCCAACGTAAAGTAAGGGTGCCATCCATCTACGATTGGTATCAGTTGCCGGTCAATATTTTTTACAGTAGTTTTAATGGTAAGCGCATTACCTTGTGTAAGGGTATATTCAACTTCGGATTTGTATTTGAAAGGATAACCCTCCTTACCATTTTGGTATATAGTAGCCAATTTAACCGACGCTTTTGTATCATCGCTAAGCTGTTCTGTTATTTCGAAAACGGCATTGTAGATGAGGCCATGTATGGCAGTTCCCCGTAAGGCGAATTTGCTTAAAAGGTGATCGTTTTCTCCAAAGGTGTATTTTGAATTATTGACTCTGCAGGCATAGGGCGAAAGTTTTGCGCTTTTAAAAAATATCGTTACTTTTTCCACTGCTTCTGCAGGACTCGAAAAACCGTCTATTACATTTATGGCAGTTCCAAAATGTTCCGAAGTGAAATTATTTAGCAAAGCTCCGAAACTATAAATCTCGGCAAAAGTATTAGTTGTAGAATCCTTCAGGATTATAACTGAATGTTGCCCATAAGAAGAAACAATAACCTCAAACGCCATAAGTGTAATTTTCCTGAAATTAATAATTGCTTTTAGTCCCTAATGCCTGTACTTCCGTTTTTACAAAACAAGATATAAAACATTTGCTCAATTTTTAGTTCTAATTGCACCACCTGCAGAGGATTTGGCATAGAACCGTGCGAATTAATAATATTTTAAAACCTTTTTACACGTTTAGTTTTATTTTTTTCATCAAATAGAAGGATAGGAACAACAGAATGAACAATAGGATTTATCCTACGCGCTGTAAGCGAGAAATAAAGCAGTAAGCATTGGTTTTTATGCTAATGGTACTGCACAAGTTCCTGTTTATCTCTCGGGAGAAATGATCCTTATAAAAGCCGAAGCTTATGCCAGAATGAACCAATTACCGGAAGCATAGATTGAGCTAAACAAAGTGCTAACAAAAAAGCCATCAGGCGACCCGAATGGGGTCGGCGCTGATCTTTTGCTTGTAGGAGGCTTATCTCAACAGCAAATTCTCACAGAAGTTTACCGTCAGCGATGTATAGAGTTATTTATGTCGGGATTAAAATTAGAAGATATGAGACGTTTTGCACGGCCAACGACAGAACGTAAGAGAAATTTTTTACCTTATCCCTTCGCTGAAAGAGATAATAACAGCAACACTCCACCTGATCCGTTATTTTAATGTTGTAATTAATGTATATCTCCAATTCCTTATTAGCAAAACATAAAAAAGATAAAACGAGATATTCTACACATGAACGAAAAGCATCGCAACTAAAGCTTCATCGCGAGTTAAAGCTTGTATCAAAAAACATTCCGTCGTACTCTAAAAATTGCATTTTTCAAGTTTTTAAACAGCATTATCTTTTTGGCGGGTAATGAAGAAGATTTCCTTTTCTGTAAACCGGGCAAACTGTTTATAAGCATGTTGATAATTGTTTGTTGCAATACAAAACTATTTCAATTGCGTACTACCTTTTTAATATTTAGACATAGACTTTTTTGTAAAATAACAAAATAGATGTGGATAACTCTTAACCCCCAATTTTAGCATTGAACAGCCGTGGATTATAATACTTTTTTTTAATAATTTCTCGTACAACAGTGGTTCAGAATATAAAAACAAAGAAGGCTTTAAAGACTTTTGCGTGTTTAAAATTTTGATGAACTTAAAGGCATAAAATAGTTGCTGCAACAACTCCTGCTGTTTCAGTTCTTAATCTTGTTTCACCCAATGCAACCGGCTCAAAGTTTTTCTCAAGTGCATAAGCAATTTCATTCACTGAAAAGTCTCCTTCCGGTCCGATTAATATTTGTACAGATGATTGATTCCCGAAATCTTTGATATTTGTTTTTATTTGTTTTTCGCAGTGAGCTATCAATTTTACTTTGTAATTGCTACTGTTAATTGCACCCGATAGTGCAGTTGGTTGATGCAACACAGGTAGCCAAACCTGTTTGCTCTGCATCATTGCACTTTTTAAAATCTGCATCATTCTATCATACCTGAAATGTTGCTTTTCTGTTCTGTCGCATAGCAACGGAATAATTTCTGTAACGCCGATCTCTGTAGCTTTTTCTAAAAACCATTCAAACCGGCTTGCAGTTTTTAATAATGAAATAGCTACGCATACCTCTTGTTGTTTTCGTACAATAGCCTGCCTTTCCACTATTTTGACGGTACACCTTTTTGTGTGCTCGTCTAGTATTTGTGCTGTCAATAGATTTCCAAAACCATCTGTCAATTGCAATTTATACTGCGTCTTCATCCTCAGAACTTGTACCACATGCTTAGACGTATCTTCGCCCAGCGTAAGAATATCTGCAGAAGAAAAATTATCAATAAAAAAAATAGGCAAATCCATACATATAAAATTAAAAACAAAACCCCGGCAAATTGCGGGGGTTAATGTATAATTGAATGGGGGTGTCTCTTCATTAAAAGGGAGCAGCTTCATCAAAACCTTCGTCAAATTCTCCTGTATTCATTTTGCTGCCTTTCTGTATAAATAGGCGAGCACCATCTCCGGCAGGCGGCATTGTTCCTGGTCCTCCACCGGGCGGTATTGGTTTCCAATTTCCACCTCCGCCTCCCGGTGACGGCGGTGCACCTCCACTCAAGTCGTCACCTTCTTCTTCTACAAATTTCTGAATATGGAGCAAAGCTCTCAGTTTAATGGTCTCGAGACTACCGTTTCTGTGTTTGGCAATTCTTACGTGAGTTTCACCACGGTTACTTTCGCCCAATTCGTTTGTGTTGATCTCATAATATTCAGGTCTGTATAGAAACATTACCAGATCTGCATCCTGCTCAATTGCACCCGATTCTCTCAGGTCACTCAACTGTGGCATTTTGCTTTCTTTTCGCGTTTCTACAGCACGGCTTAGTTGACTTAGTGCTATGATAGGTACTTGCAGCTCTTTTGCCAGGCTCTTTAAATCTCTTGAGATCCGGCTGATTTCCTGCTCACGGTTTGAGTTCTTGTCGCCGCTACCACTCATCAATTGTAAGTAGTCAATAATGATAAGTCCAACTTTATGCTTATTAACCAATCGCCTTGCTTTCGCCCGAAATTCGAAAACATTTAATGCAGCAGTATCATCAATAAAAATAGGTGCGTCACTAAGTTTAGTTACGCCTTTACTATACAATTGCTGCATTTCGTAGTCTTCCAACCTGCCGCGATTAATTTTCTCAAGCATGATTCCGCTTTCGGCACTAAGAATACGTGAAACCAATTGAGCAGAGCTCATCTCGAGACTAAAAAATGCAACGGGCGTTGGTTTTGTAGGATGTAACGCCGCACTTCGTACGAGGTTTAAAGCAAAAGCAGTTTTACCCACCGCCGGACGGGCAGCAAGAATTATTAAATCAGTAGGCTGCCATCCAAACGTTACTTTATCCATTGAAGGGAACCCGGTTGGTACGCCGGATATCTCTTCCTGCTTATTACGCAGATCATCAATTCTTTGAATCGTCTTCACCAATACACTACCGATATCATCAAAATTCTTTTTGAGGTAGTTATTGGTGATGTTAAACATTTTGCTCTCACTTTCATCGAGCAAATCAAACACGTCTGTACTGTCTTCATAAGCATCACCTATAATTTCACCACTGATTCGTATTAGTTCACGTTGTATGAATTTTTGTAAAATTATTCTTGCATGAGCTTCAATGTTAGCGGTAGACACCACCATATTAGTCAACTTCGTGACAGCATAGGGGCCACCAACAATATCAAGCTCTTCTTTGATTTTTAATTCTTCAACAACGGTTAAAATGTCTATTGGCAGACTTTTCTGTGCAAGCGACTGAAAACACTTAAAAATTTTCTGATGTCCGTCTACATAAAAACATTCTGGTTTTAAAATTTCGACAACATTATCAAATGCACTTTTTTCAAGCATAATAGCTCCTAAAACGGCCTCTTCAAGCTCTTTTGCCTGAGGAGGCAGTTTACCATATACCATGGTACTTACATCCAGTAAAGGCTTTCTTCCTTTCTTTCGGTCTTTATTAAAATTGGTTAATTCCATTTTTTCTCTTGTCTTTGTAGTTTTTTCCGTCCCCGCCTCAATTAACCATCGCCACAATTTCTCATCCGTATGTTACCAAATTGTTATCGTTTTTTCACAGGAGGGCGAATATAGTTCCTTAAAATCTGAGGAAAAAACTTTTAGTTCATGTATAGTTGTCCTATTTTATTCAACAGCGTTCTTCTATAAAAAATCCGTTTTACCCACATTAAACAGTAAGATGTTCACAAGCTAAAAAACTTTTCGACGATTTTTTTAGTTTAATACACACACCTTGTGCAGAAAGAATTGTACTCTAAAAGTTGTTTTGGAGAGATTTTAATCTTAACTCAAGGGGGAAAATTTTCCACACAAAATTTGTTCAACCCGTATGGATTTGGCCTGGACAGTGGAAAAAGAATAATGACCAAAAAAGGTCAAAATATGGTAGCCTAAAACCCCGCTTCATTTGAATAAAAATGGTTTTTATTACACAGCCAAAATCTTTTTGAGAACACGTTTAATTCATTTTTTGTTTTTTATAAAACAATTTACAGTTGGTCAGATTTACATGCTAGAAGTAGAATTATGAATGCTGTATTGCACCTACTATATTTGCAAACAGCAAAACAGATGTATAAATGACGATTAGTTATAAATGGTTGAGTGAGTATCTTCCCGAAGAAATCGAACCTCAAAAGCTCTCAAATATCTTAACTTCCATTGGTTTGGAAGTTGAAAGCCTGGAAACATTTGAAAGCGTTAAAGGCGGATTGCAAGGTGTTATTACAGGAGAGATTTTGGAAGTTGTACAACATTCGAATGCAGATAAACTAAAACTGACAAAGGTTGACATTGGCGAAGCAGAGCCTCTAAAAATTGTATGCGGCGCAGCGAATGTTGCGGTGGGACAAAAAGTTTTGGTAGCAACCATTGGATCAACAATATACCCGCTCAACGATCAGCCCATTACCATAAAGCCGGCGAAAATAAGAGGAGAAGAAAGCCAGGGAATGATCTGCGCTGAAGATGAAATTGGTCTTGGAACAAGTCATGCAGGTATTATGGTTTTGTCGAACGAAGTGGCTGTAGGAACAAAAGCCGCTGATTACTTTAAGCCTTATGTTGATTCTATTTTCGAAATTGGCCTTACGCCCAATCGTATGGATGCCATGAGCCACCTGGGAGTAGCGAAAGATGTCTGCGCTTATTTAACTCATCATAATCAAAGGGATGTAAAACCTAAAAGTCCTTTTACCAATACTTTTAAAGCAGACACTCACTCACTTCCTATTAAAGTAGTTATTGAAAATACTGAAGCTTGTAAACGATACTCCGGCGTCACTATTTCTGGTGTTACGGTAGAAGAAAGCCCCAGATGGTTGCAGGATAAGTTGACTGCAATAGGTCAAAGACCAATAAATAACATAGTAGACATCACTAATTTTATTTTACATGAGACGGGTCAGCCCTTACATGCATTTGACGTAGCTGCTATAAAAGGCGGTGCTATCATAGTTAAGAATCTACCGCAAGATTCATCATTTTTAACATTGGATGAAAAAGAAAGAAAACTTGACAGCACAGATTTAATGATATGTAATGGGGAAGAAGCAATGTGCATAGCCGGCGTGTTTGGTGGAGCAGAAAGTGGGGTAAAGAATGAAACGAAAAATATTTTTTTAGAAAGTGCCTGTTTCGATGCAACCAGTATTCGCAGAACCTCTTTTCGGCATGGGCTAAGAACCGAAGCTGCGGCACGATTTGAAAAAGGTGTAGATATCTCTAATGTAGTCAACGTTTTAAAACGAGCTGCTATATTGATAAAACAAGTGGCAGGAGGAGAAATTTCTTCAGACATTACAGATGTGTATCCGGCTCCCCAGGATAAAACCCATGTGGCGATTAAATATCATTACCTGAAAAAATTAAGCGGTAAAAACTATCATCCTGACGCTATAAAAAGGATATTAACAAGTCTTGGATTTGAGATCATTAAAGAAGGAATAGATGAATTATGGGTTGCAGTACCATTTAGTAACCCCGACATTTCGCTACCTGCAGACATCGTCGAAGAAATTTTAAGGATTGACGGCTTAGACAATGTTCAAATCACAGGTAGCATGACCATTACGCCATCAATTGATGAAAATATTCTAAAAGAGAACCTAAGAGAAAAAATTGCCGGTTTTCTGGTAGGTCTTGGCTTTAATGAAATCGTAACTAATTCGATTACCAATAGCAAATATTATAGTAAAGAAGAGTTAGCCGATGCAGCTAAAATGATCAATAGTCTGAGCGCAGATTTAGACGTGATGAGGTTGTCAATGGTTGAGACGGGTCTTGAAATAACTAGCTATAATATTAACCGCAAAAATAAAGACCTCCAATTTTTTGAATTTGGTAAAACCTACCACTCATCGGCGGTAGGTAGTTATAAAGAGCGAGAGCACCTGGCCTTATATTTTACCGGTCAGCAACAGCACGCAAGCTGGAAATCAAAACAAACTAACACTGATTTTTTCCGTGCAAAAGGAATTGCCGCTGCTATTGCGCAACTGTGTATTTCCAAAAAAGTAACTTTTGCTGAAACATTGGTCCATGGATTTTCACTGGCACTATCGGGGAGTGCCAACAATCAGAAGCTGCTAACATTGGGAGAAGTTGGTACAGACAAGCTAAAAGCATTTGATATAAAACAACCAGTATTTTTTATAGATATTGATTGGGCATTGTTACTTCAATTTGCGGCTGATGAAACAATAACATACAAAGAAGTTGCTAAGTTTCCGGCTGTACAAAGAGATCTTGCAATTGTTGTCGACAGGAAAGTAACATTTGGTGCTGTTGAAAGTGCTGTTGAAAAAGTAAAAGTCGCTAAATTACAAAGCCTGCAACTGTTCGATATTTTTGAAAGCGAAAAGCTTGGAGACCAAAAAAAATCAATGGCTGTAAGTTTTACTTTTTTAGATGAGGAAAAAACTTTGACAGACAAAGAAATTGATGGAATGATGAGCAGGCTTATACAAAGTTTTGAAACAGAGTTGTCCGCAGAAATCAGAAAATAATTTTTCAAATTCTTACTGCAATGGAAAACATGCGGGAGCAAATAGAAAGAATTGAAAATAAAGTGCAGCAACTGCTGAAGGAGTACAATAATGCGCAAAAAGAAATTCAGCGGTTGCAGAAAGAGAATGATCATTTGATTAAACAGTTACAGTCTCAGACGGAACAGGCCAACCAACTTCACCAAAAATTTGACTCTCAAACACTTTCAGCCTCTCAAATGGAGGATAAAGCCAGGAAAGACCTGGAAAAGCGGATTAACACTTACTTAAAAGACATTGATAAATGTCTCGCATTGCTACATTCGTAAACTATGTCAAAGCAACTTATTCCCATAAATATCATAGTAGCAGACCGCAGTTACAGGCTTAAAATAGAGCCTGAAGATGAAGAAATGGTGAGGAGGACTATTAAAGCTATTAACGAAAAAATTATCGATTATAAAACAAATTTTGCAGGTAAGGATATGCAAGACTATGTGTCGATGGTATTATTATGGTTTGCGACGGAGCAGCAAAAACCCTCTCCGGAAATGATTTCCCAAACAGAAAGCCAGGAGAAATTAAATAAACTGGAAGATTTGCTTACCAGAATAGTCGGGTAAATAAAAGTGGTCATCTAAAACATTCCGGTGTAAAAATATTAGAAATAGTACCTCTTGCCCCGGGAATCAATATTTATTATTTTTCGCTCTGAAAAGAAAATTACGTGGTAGAAATTAAATTTGACCGTGTTGAACGTTTTATCAAATTAAGTAAGCATTTTTTTATGAAGTATGTTAATACTTGCATTACTATAACCTTTATGGGTACTCGTTTACGGGTTTGCTTTGCCCCAGCTTTTACGAACTGCTTTTATCATTCATAATAATTATCTTCGCAACCCTGTACATTAATTGTATCAGATTAGAAATTTAACCATATGAAATCAAATTTAAAAACCACTAAATAGCATGGGTTCAATAGTATTATCCATAATTATCGGAATTGTAGGAGTAGTTGCGGGAATTATAGCGGGGAAATTCGTTTTTGCCAAAGACACAAGGAAACAGATTGAAGATGCTGAGCAGCAGTCACGAAGAATTATTGCTGATGCGCAGATGCAAGCCGAAACACTAAAAAAAGAAAAAATTCTAGAGGCAAAAGAAAGATTTGTTCAACTAAAAAGCGAGCATGATAAAGAGGGTTTAGATAAAAACCGAAAAATTGCCGACGTTGAGAACAGGTTAAAACAAAAGGAAGTCTCCATTAATCAAAAAGAACTTAACCTGGACAAGCAGCTAAAAGAAAATGATTCTATTAAAGAAAACCTAAACAGACAACTCGAAGTAGTTAGCCAGAAAAGGACTGAATTAGAGAAGCACCAGGAAGAACACATTCGCAGGCTTGAAAAAATTGCAGCGCTTACTGCCGAAGAAGCAAGAAATCAGCTAATAGAAAGTCTGAAGCAAGAAGCACAGAGCCGCGCTTTAAGTCTGCAGCAAGATATTATTGATGATGCAAAACAAAGGGCAAATAAAGAAGCAAGAAAAATCATCATTCAAACTATTCAAAGAACTGCAGCAGAACAGGCTATCGAAAATGCGATAACAGTTTTTAATCTCGAGACAGACGAAATAAAAGGCCAGATAATAGGTCGGGAAGGTCGCAACATACGCGCTATTGAAGCAGCTACGGGAGTAGATCTTATCGTTGACGATACACCTGAGGCAATTGTTCTTTCGTCTTTTGACCCGCTTCGAAGAGAAATTGCCCGATTAAGTCTGCAACGCCTTATTTCTGATGGACGCATTCACCCTGCTCGAATCGAGGAAGTTGTTGAAAAAACAAGAAAGCAGCTCGAAGAGCAAATTATGGAAATTGGTGAACGTACTGTGATAGAATTAGGTATTCACGGTCTTCATAAAGAATTAGTTCGTATAGTCGGTAAAATGAGATTTAGATCTTCGTACGGTCAAAATCTTTTAATGCATAGCCGTGAAGTTGCTAATTTATGTGGCTTGATGGCAAGCGAATTGGGAATGAATCCAAAACTGGCCAAACGTGCGGGATTGCTACACGACATAGGCAAGGTACCAGATGAAGAAACTGAATTAAGTCACGCTTTACTGGGGGCTAAGTTGGCTGAAAAATATGGCGAAAATGCTGCTGTTGTTAATGCTATTGGTGCCCACCACGACGAAATGGAGATGCAATATGTCATTTCTCCTATTATACAGGCTTGTGATGCGATCAGTGGCGCAAGACCAGGCGCACGCAGGGAAATAATGCAACAATACTTGCAGAGAATAAAAGAGCTTGAAACACTTGCACTTACTTACCAGGGTGTTGAGAAAGCTTACGCAATACAGGCAGGTCGAGAGCTAAGAGTTATTGTAGAAGCTGATAAGGTTACCGACAATGACAGCGATAAGTTGAGTTTTGAAATTGCCCAAAAAATACAGACCGATATGACATATCCAGGTCAAATAAAAGTTACTGTAATAAGAGAAAAGAGGGCAGTAAACATTGCCCGCTAAAGTTATCTTTGTAATATTAGTAATACTAACCCGCATAAAAAGCGGGTTTTTTTGTTAGGTTTTTGCAGATGCAACCAAAACAGGCTTAATCTCAATCTAAGTAGTAAGATTACCAATCGATTATCCATTATTTCCTGTACATAAAGCCACTCAATTTCTGATAAGAGATTGTTTAGCTCATAAAATTTTTAGAAATAATTAATTGGTCTATGAAATCATTTGTAGAATATCCGCTAGAATTTGAAAAAATGTCGTTTATCGAAAAAAGTACTAAAAGCGGTATAGGAAAATCTTCGCCGGATTACGAATTGTATAAAAAAGTAAGTCGTTTGGAAGGAAGTGTTATTAAATGCGGTGTTGCTACAGAAGAAGGAATCATTCGATTTACAATTTTAAAAAATTTGATAGCTTCAGCTAGTCAATCAAATCAAAAAGTAATTGCGTTCCAGAAATTTGAAAAAAGCCTAATTCTTACTAATAACATACAAGACAATGTTGAGTTACAGTACCAAGTTGAGAGATCTCTAATAAACATAGATGAGATAGAACAGAAGCTTCAAAAAGAAGGAATAACTGAAAAGATCGAATTTATTCCCGGGCATGTTGGCGATTCCATTCCCGAATATTTAATGGAAAATCCTGACACAAAGATTACTTACCTTAATGTTGATTTTGATGATTACGAATCTGTGCTAACTACGTTGCAATTTTTTTATCCTCGTCTTGTTCATGGCGGAATCCTTATTTTCGACAACTACTATAAAAAAGAAGAAGATTATAGAGCGGCAAGAGACTATTTTAAAAGCCCGAATAACAAAATTTCCAATATTGCTGTTAATAAAGGACTGCATTATCTGGTAAGATTGTAAAAGAAACAGAAAAACTTTTGCTTTAATTTTTTACCCTTACCTTCGCAGTCCGAAAAAATATTTTTTATATGAATGCTGTAGCTTTCGTGCATGAGCAGTTAACTGCTAACAAAGAAGTACCTAAATTTAAAGCGGGAGATAACGTTACTGTTAACTATAAAATTATTGAAGGTAACAAAGAGAGAATCCAGTCGTTTAAGGGCGATGTAATTAAACGCCAGGGGCAGGGCGCTACTGCAACTTTCACTGTACGTAAAATTTCTGACGGCGTAGGTGTAGAAAGACTATTTCCTGTTAATTCCCCGAATATCGACACTATTATATTACATAAAGTTGGTAAAGTTAATCGTGCTAAACTTTTCTATCTTCGTGAAAGAAGTGGTAAAAGCGCAAGGATTAAGGAAAAAAGATATTAATAACTGTATTAACAGGCTATTTAAAAAACGGAAGCTTACTGGTTTCCGTTTTTTGATTTATTACTTATAATTGCCGGCGTGTAATATTATATTGCAGCCCAACAACTTCAATTTCTTTAAAAAAATTGTTATAAGTCTTGCATTTTTGCCAGGTTTTCTTTTTAAAGAAATTTAAGCGTTAATTATTCAATCAATTAATGAACCTTTGATATACTTTACACGTATTTTAGACGTTTGTTATTCTTAAACAATATTATAAACCTATTTTTGTAGTCTAAATCACAAGCGATGTTTACTAATTTATTAATCGGAATGCCTGGAGGCAGTGAATGGATTTTGATTGTTCTTGCTGTTTTAATCTTATTTGGCGGTAGAAAAATACCTGAATTCATGAGAGGTCTTGGGAAAGGTATCCGTGAATTTAACGATGCTAAAGACAATGTGAAGAAGGAAATCGAAGAAGGAATGAATGAAAAAGAAGTTAAAAAAGCTTCAGAAAGTTCATCTGTTCAACCATAATCTCTTTAGTAAAAGCAAAGTCTTTGGTAAGATTTCAGTCAATTACAGAATACCATAACTTATTAATGAACGGCCAAGTCACTTGTGTGGAGGCCGTTCGTCATTCCCTGGACAAAATATCTGCTTTTTCACATCTCAATGCGTGGCTGGAGATTTTTGAAACAGAGGCCTTACAAAAAGCAGAGATCCTTGACTTTCAAAGGCGAAACGGTGCACCTTTAGGAAGACTTCATGGAGTTATAGTTGGTCTAAAAGACGTGATCTGCTATCGGGATCATAAGGTTTCTGCTTCCTCCCGGATACTGGAAAATTTTACGTCCATTTATAATGCTACTGCTACTCAGCGATTACTTGATGTTGAAGCAATTATAGTAGGTCGGCAAAATTGCGACGAATTTGCAATGGGTAGCAGCAACGAAAATTCTGCTTTTGGCGTTGTTCATAATGCTATTGATGTAGAAAGAGTACCCGGCGGATCATCCGGTGGATCAGCGGTAGCTGTGCAGGCAGGAATGTGTATGGTAAGTCTTGGAAGTGATACAGGCGGGTCAGTAAGACAACCTGCCGACTTTTGTGGAATAATTGGAATGAAACCTTCTTATGGATCAATTTCTCGTTATGGTTTAATTGCATATGCCTCATCTTTCGACCAAATTGGAATTTTTGGGAATTGCGTGGATGATGTGGAATTAGTATTTGATGTAATTGCAGGCGCCGATGCATTTGATAGTACTGCGAAGCAAAAACCTGCTTCAATTTCCGCTCCAAAAAGCCACTACAAATTCTGCTATTTCCATAACGCATTGCAACACCCAAGCCTCGACTTGGGCATAGCAAGCGAAATAAGATCGTTTACAGAAAAATTAACATCTGCAGGACACACAGTAGAAGGTATTGATTTTGAATTGCTTGAGTATATTGTTCCCGCTTATTATGTATTAACTACAGCCGAGGCCAGCAGCAACCTTTCACGCTATGATGGTATTAAATTTGGTCTTCGTAATGACAGTAGAAATAATAGTCTGAACGATTTATACCAACTAACAAGAAGTGAAGGTTTCGGAGCCGAAGTCAAACGAAGAATACTACTAGGGACTTTTGTCTTAAGTGCAGGCTATTTTGATGCCTATTTTACTAAAGCTCAAAAAGTTAGACGACTGCTGGTTGAAAAAACCAAGGAGATATTTAGTAAATACGACGCCATCATTTTACCTACGGTACCGACTCCTGCATATAAACTCGGAGAAAAGAAAGATCCAGTTGAAATATTTCTTGCTGATATATATACGGTTTATGCAAATTTGGTTGGCATTCCTGCGATTTCTCTTCCCTTATTCAAAAATGTTAACGCCCTCCCTTTTGGCTTGCAAGTGATGGCATCTCAAAATAATGAACTACATTTGCTGTCCCTTTCAAAACTGTTGATAAATTTACAGCATAAAGAAAGTTATCCATATCTATAGAATTTCCCCCCGACCAGCCGCTGCACGTACCTGATCTATTAACTAAACACTTCTAATGTTTATCATGAAGAATGTGAAAATTATTACCAAGCTTCGTCGGCTGGTAAAATCATTGGCGGTGGGTTTATTTATTCCTACCATATTTGTTGCAGCAAGTTCATTTACTTCATATTCTGAAAATGGAGATCCTAAGAAAGCAGTATTAAAAGATGTTATCCAAAACGACAAAATCGGTTTTAAAAGTCTTTTTTCTGCTTCCTATTTCGATCCTACAAAACCTTACGTTACTCAGCTAAATCCTAAAGCATTACCGTTTGTACAAAAATATATTCGGGAAGAAGGTGCAGATCTCGAAAAAATGAAAGTTTGGGGCAAGCCATACTTTGACATGTACGACGAAATCTTACATAAATATCAGTTACCATTAGAGCTAAAATATCTGTCTGTAATTGAATCATCTTTAGTTTCTAACAGCGTATCGCCTGCGGGTGCCGTTGGGCCATGGCAGTTGATGCCGGAAATGGCCAAAGACATGGGTCTAAAAGTTAATAGACAAATAGACGAAAGAAAAAATTTTTATAAAAGTACTTATGCGGCAGCCAGGATATTAAGAGGTCTTCACAAACAGTTTAAAGACTGGCTACTTGTCATCGCAGCATATAACTGTGGGGAAGGAAGAGTAAGGCAGGCAATTAAAAAAAGTGGAACTAAGACTTTTTGGGATTTACAGGAATATTTGCCCGAAGAAACAAGAAATCATGTAAAGAGATTTATTGGAACACACTTCATCTTTGAAGGAAGCGGTGGATTGACTACGATGACTGCCTCCGAAATTGCTGATTTTGACGCTAATCTGGCTGATACTAATAACAAAAATCTTTCAGCAGCGGAAGAAGCAGGTTATACTATTGTCGAAATATCAGGGAAATATAAGTCTTCGGTTATTTCTAAACACCTGAGTATTGATCTCCCGGCTTTTCATAAGCTTAATCCAAATTTTGATAAATTATTGGGAATGGGGGAAGTTTACAAAATGAGACTTCCTGGTAATAAAGCGGTACTGTTTGCAGATAACAAGCACTTAATACTAGATGAAAGCATTCAATCTATGCTGAATATTTAGTTTGAAAACGTAATAAATACTGAAGCGGAAAGATAGGGAGCAATTTTTTATTTATCAAACTTCCTCATTTTCTGTAAACACTTGCAACATTGCTCTGGCCTTTAACAAACATTCTTCATATTCTTTTTCAGGCACACTGGAATCTGTTATTGCACCTCCGGCATGAAATGAAACGTGTTTGGATGTTTTATCGTAAACGATACTCCTAATTACCACGTTAAAGTCAAAATCTTTTCCTGGTGTAAAGTAGCCTACAGTCCCTGAATAAATGCCTCTGGGGCTTTCCTCATACTGATCAATCAATTCCATTACCTTCTTTTTGGGGGCACCGGTCATACTTCCCATTGGAAAGGTTGCTTTTAGTATATCGGAGAAAGATGTTCCTTTTTTTAAATTTCCTACAACGGTAGATATCATATGATGAACGAGAGGAAATGAATAAATACCAAAAAGTTCCTCTACTGTCACACTTCCCTCCTCGCAAATTTTACTTAAATCATTTCTAACCAGGTCAACTATCATTACATTTTCCGACCTGTCTTTTGCACTTTCTTTCAGTTGCTTTTTTACGAGTCCGTCTACGCATAAATCGTCAGGGCTTCTTGCCAATGTGCCCTTAATGGGCTGAGAAACTAGCTTGTCTTTAACCTTTTTCAAATACCTTTCCGGACTTGCAGACAAAAGGTAATTATCGTGAACGCGATAAAAAGCAGAGAAAGGATTTGAGGAAATTTTGATTAATT